>JACQZS010000253.1 GCA_016213725.1 Acidobacteriota bacterium
ATCGGGGGGCCGGCGATCAAGAACCGCCTGTTCTACTTCGGTGCGGCTGAATTCCAGCGCGCCAATACCCCTGCGCAGGTGATCTTCACGGCGCTCAACGGGCTGATTCCCACCCCCGCGACGCAGGAAGCCTACGGCTATTTCAGGAGCCTGGAGCAGGACTTTACGCGCAAAAACAGCGCCTCTGCGATGACGGGCAAGATGGACTACAACTTCGCCGCCGGGCACCGGTTGAGCCTGCGCTACAACTACTCGCGGTCCGACGAGCCGAACTCGGTGACGGTGGGCGGCGCTCTGAACCCGTTCACGAATCTGGCGCTCTCCAACGAGGGCACGGAGCGTGATCGCACCCATTTCGGCACCATCCAGTACACTCACCTTTTCTCGGCCAACGTAGTGAGTGACGTGAAATTCAGCCAGAGCTATGAGGTGCGCCCGCGCGAAGCCAACGAGCAGGCTGTGAACGTGGCGGCTGGCAACATCGGCACCTACGGCACGCGGAACTTCCTGCCCACCGTGCAGGACGACCGGCGTACGCAGATCACCAGTGGGACCACCGTCATCACAGGCAAGCACACGCTGAAGTTCGGCGTGGATTACAGCCGGATGAGCGCCTACCAGTCTTTCGGTTTCAACCAGTTCGGCGCATTCGGCTTCCAGAACTCATCGGACATCCCCGGCATCCTGGACATCATGGGCACCGGCGGCGCCTTCGTGAATCGTTTCGACAACTTCAACGTGCGCTACAACCGGCAGGTGGGCAATCTCCTGGCCGATTACGGCGCAACGCAGCTGGCGCTGTTCGTGCAGGACAGTTGGAAGCTCACCCGCACCATTACGCTCGACCTCGGGCTCCGCTGGGAAGGCCAGTGGAACCCAAAGATCGACGCCAGCAACACGGCGCTGGTGAGCCGCGTGAACATTGCCTACCCGCTGGGCACCCTGGACGTGACGAAGATGAAGAACACGCTGGACCAGGTCATGCCTCGCGCCGGATTTGCGTGGACTCCGGTCAGCGGCAACCATCGTACGGTAATCCGGGGCAACGGCGGCATCTTCGACGCGGCCACGCCCTTGCTGCTGTACTCCGGCCCGACGAACAACTTCCGCAATCCGCCGGGCGACGTGAGTCTGCAGATCGGGCCTTTTGCGTCGAACAGCACGCAGACGGTCTACACGCTGTTCAAGCAGGTGGGAGTGGATCTGAATAGCTCCGGGCTGGGAGCGCTGCCCATCATCCCGCTGGAGAAGGTTCAACAAGCGGCGGCGCTGGCGGCGGGCGGGACAGCGCCGGACCCGCTGGTGGGCGCGAATCTCACCACGTTCGGCCCGGACTTCCGCAACCCGCGTTCGTATCAATACGGAATCGGCGCGGAGACCGAACTGGCGAAGCAGTGGGTGGCAGGCGCGCAGTACCAGCAGATCAACGCGGTGAACCTGCAGCGCAACCGGGACTGGAACCTGCCCGTGCCGGTCGTCCGCGCCGGCGATGGCAGGCCGGTTTTCACCCGCGCCGCACGGCCCGTGCCGCAGCAGGGAACCTACACTGTGCGCGAGAGCAACGCCCGCTCGCTGTATCGGGCTTTGGTGCTGCAGACGCAGTATCGCTCCAGCAAGTTCGTGGGCGGTGTCTTCTACACCTTCGCGTCGAACTACTCCGACGACGACAACGAACGCAGCAGCGGCGGAACCACGACGATGAACAACTACGACATGAGGCCGGACTACAACTACTCCGACATCGACATGCGGCACCAGGCGACGGCGCACGGCTTGTACAACCTGCCTTGGGGCCTGGAACTGTCCGGCATCGTGAGATTCCGTACGGGCATTCCGATCAACCCGGTGGTTGGCAGCGATACGAACGCCGACGCGGCCAGCGGAACAGACCGGCCGTACGCCGCGGTGGGCGTACCGTTCCTGCGGAATTCGTTCCGCAACCGCTCCCTGTGGCTCAACAACGATTTGCGTCTGTTGAAGTCGTTCAAGTTCGGCGAGCGCTACAAGCTGCAGCTGTCGGCTGAATTCTTCAACCTGTTCAACATGGACAACGTCGTCTTTGCTTCGCAGGGCAATGTTTACGGGCTTGGCATCAATGCGACGACCGGCGCGCCGGTGGCGGTCGACTCGCGCTTCATGCTGCTGACGAACGCGGCGGGCGACTACAACTCGGCCACGACGGCGCAGTCCGGCAATCCCTTCCAGGCTCAGTTCGGAGCGCGGTTCTACTTCTAGGCGCCGCGCGCGCCAGGTAACATTCGGGGGGCGTTCCCAACCGGCACGTCCCCCGTTGTCATAATGGATACAAGCAGAGTGACATACGCGAACCCGATTGAAACCCTGATTCAAGCCGCTCGCCGGCGCGCCATCATGCAGCTGCTCTTCGAGCAGATGTCGTGGGGGCTGGCGGCCGGCCTTGGTGCGTTCGCGCTTCTGCTGCTGGTGGGTTCGCAGATCTTCGCCTGGTACTGGCCGGGGTTGATCCTCGCGCTGACGGCTGCCGTCGGCTGGTGGCGCGGGCGGCGGCGGCTTCCGGCAGAGTACAAAGTGGCTCAGACCGTGGATGCGGCGCTGGGCCTGTCCGATCTGGTTTCCACCGCATATCACTACGCCGGCAACGGCGTTTCGAAATCGCCCGACGCTCATTTCCTGGCCGTAGTGGAGCAGCGGGCCCGGCGGGCGGCCGAGGAAGCCGATGCCAGGGCGGCCGTTCCTTTGGTATGGCCTCGCAGCGCATGGGTAGCGTCGGCGGCGCTCGGCGTGGCTGTGGTGCTGTTTACGGTTCGCTACGGAGTGCTGCGTAGCTTCGACTTGCGCGCTCCGCTGGCGACGGTCTCTTTCGACACGCTCACGGGCGCACCGCAGCCGGGCAAACAGCTGGCCAAGAACGGGCAGAAACTGCCCGATCTGCCGGGCATCAGCGTGCAGGATCCGGAAGGCACCGGCGTGGAGGAGAAAGACACTGCCATCCAGGAATCGCTGAAGAGCGTGGATGTGAAGGACCCGAACCAGGTGGGGCAGCCCGGAATGGGCGAGCAGATGAGCACCGGCGAGAAACAGGAAGACCAGAACGAAAACGGCGAAGAAGGCGAGGGAGCCGCCGGCAAGAAGAACTCGCCGGCCGGTGCCGAAGATGCCAAGCGTCCGGGAGAAGGCGCGCCGCCGCAGCAGAAGGGACAGCAGCAGAAAGAGAACAGCTTGCTGGACAAGATGCGCGACGCATTCGCGAACATGATGGACAAGCTGAAGATCGATTCGCCGAGCGGCGAGACGAAACAGGCTGCGAACAAGGGCGGGCAGAAGGCCGGCGAAAAGGGCGAAAAGGGCGCGCCGCAACAGGGCAAACCGAATCAGAAGGGCGATCCGAACGACGCGCAGGCGGGCGACCAGAAAGCCGACTCCGAATCCGCGCAGCAGGCCAAGTCCAACCAGTCCGGCAGCCAGGATGCGCCGTCGAACCAGGAGAAGAGCGGCATCGGCAAGCAGGACGGCAACAAAGACACGCAGCTCGCGCAGCAGCAGGAGGCGATGGGCAAGCTCAGCGAACTGCTGGGCAAGCGCGCGCTGAACGTGCAGGCCGAGGTGATGGTGGAAGTCAAGAACTCCAAGAACCAGCAGTTGCGCACGCCTTACGTGAGCCGCACGGGCAAGCACATGGAGGCCGGTTCTGATCTGAATCGCGACGAAGTGCCGCTGCACCTGCAGGATTACATCCAGCGCTATTACGAACAGGTGCGCAAGACGGCGCCGCCGCAGAGCGCCGCGGCGCCCAAGCAATAGGATCTAATCGCGGAACGGGAAGACCGCGTCCGGCATCGAAAGGCCGGCCACCTCGATGCGCTTCAGGTCCGGCGTCCCTGCCCCGAGTTCAGCGGCCAGCAGCAGGCAATTGTCGCGAGTTTCAAAGGGCGGCGTGCCGCGCCTTGCCAGGGGATCGAAACCCATGCACGCTGTGGCCACGGCGTCGGTTGAGACGGGATTGAGCCCCGCCAGCAGCAGGCCGGGCCGGATGGCTTTCAGCCGGCCGTAATTCCAGGGCCCTTCACCGCCCGACATGGTGAAGATGCCGTCGACGATGGAGAGGTGAATGGGGCGGGCGGCGGTGAGGTCGGCTACGATGCGCGGCATGCGCCACCTGTCATTTTCCGCGCCGGCGCCCTGTTTGGGCTGCGGAGCGCTGCGGGAAGGCTGGCGGCGCCCCGCATGCATGATAATTCCTCGGCCGCCGCGGGCGCCTTTTTCGTCGGGCTCGTCCTTGCCGGCGTTGTCGCCGTAGATGGTAAGCGGAGTGGCGCCGAACATGTTTTTCATGGAGAGGGTGACGCCACAGGTGCCGTGCTCTTTGAGTTTGGCCAGCGACACCAGCACGTCGCACTCTTCGTAGGACGCGTTGATATCAAAGCCGGGGAAGAGGTGGCCGCCATGAGGCGTGTTGAAGCGCGCATATTGCTTGAACCGGCCGCGGATATTGGTATTGATCATCTCCACGTTGGCCGCGGCGTTGAGGATGTGCAGCGGATCCCAGCCCACCTGGAGCATGAACTCTTCCAATGGATCGTCGGTGGAGAATGCGCCCTCCAGCACGCGGATGCGGCGGGCGCCGGCCTCGCCGATGAGGCGCACCGTGGCCCCGATCACGGCCGGGTGCGTGTACTGCGCATATTCGGCGGGCGTATTGCCCAGGCGCGAGTCCGGGCTTCCGGTGAGATTCACCTTGATGGCTACCGTCTTGTTGCGGACCAGCCCGCCCAGGCCGCCGAGTTGGTCGAACATGGCGCGCAGGGCAGGCGTGAGAGCGGCGCCGTAGTCCGGGCAGCGGGCGATGCTGACGCGGGCCCCCTGGCCGGGCGCGTCTGCAAACGGCGGCAGGCTGGACAACGGCAAAGCGGCGGCAGCGGGAAAGAGGCTGCGGCGTGTGATCCCAGTACACGGCTTACGCATGGTCTTGCAGTTCCAATTCTACGGCAGCGTAAGTGGAGAAGCGCGGGATGTAGAGTTCGCTGGCGCCGGTCTCGCGATGGATCTCCAGCGGGGCCGGGGCAAGTTCCGGAAGGAGGATGCGGGCCGAGGCCAGGCGGGCCCAGGTCTGGAGCGTGACGTTGCTCGCCGAGTCGTGGGCCGAGTAGTTGAGCAATTGGACCAGCCAGCGGCGGCCGTCCGGCGAGACCGAATGGTGGAAGAGAAGGGAGCTGCCGTTGAAAAGCCTGACGGCGTCGTGGCGGCGGCTCATGAGCAGGTGCGCGTCCTGGGCCAGCACCCACTGGTCGTCCCAGGCGCCGCGGCTGATGGCGACGCGCCCCTTGCCCGCCTGAAAGAGATCAAAGCGCGGATGGAGTTCCGCCGAGGGGCGCAGGGCGCCGAGAGTGCCGGCCGGCTGCTTCATGCACAGCAGCAGGCCGCCGGCTTCGACGAAGCGCCGCAGCGCCGCCGCCGCCGGCTGGGGCAGAGGTTCGGCGTCGACGTACAGGACGGACTGAATGCCCTGGAGTTGCGCCGGCGGCAAATCTCCGGGGTCGGCGAGGCGGAAGCTGAGATTCCGCCGCGCCGAGAGGTTGAGAACTTCGGTGGCGTTGTATTCATTGGCGCCGGAGAAGGCGGTCAGGATGAGCAGCCGTCCAAAGCCAGGCCAGGCGGAATACTCTCTGCGCGCCTGGTGCCAGCGGAGTTCGTTCAGTAGCTTGGCCCAGGTGGCGAGAGCGAAGTCGTTGCCTGAGGCGATGCCGGAGGCGAGGGTGGGCGCCAGCCACAAAGGCCGGGTGGCGCCGTAGGCGCCGGCTTCGGCAATGGCGAGGCGGTAATTTGCCAGCTGTAGCTGATCGGCATTCTCCGGAGATTCGGAACGGATCCAGACGGGAACTGAGCCGGCCCGGAAGCGGGCCATGAGGATCAGCCAGCCGTTCGCATCGAGCCATGGGGCGCCGGTAGGTCCGGCCTCCATGCTGCCGTTGCTTTCGCGGGAACGGCGGGCGAGTTCCGGCCACACTGCGTCACCGATGGCAGCCACCTGGCCGGGCGATTTCCAGTTCAGTTCCGAGGACTTCCTCCATGCAATCTGAGGGATGTCAAAGCGGCCGGAGGCAGCCTCCCGGATCGCCGATTGTTCATTCGATGAAAGCAGAATGCAATTGAGGGGGCCGCCTTCGAGATGCCTCAACAATGACGGGTTGGTCCAGGTCGCCGGCCACTCGAATGGAACCCAGCCGGAGGGTGGAAGCATAGCGCTGCATCCACAATATCAGTGAGCGGGACTGTCCGTCAGCGCAGCCAGGAAGCGGGCTTACTTCTTCTCGAAACCGGGCGCGATGGAGATGGCGAGGAAGTTTGTGATTTGAGCTTCGTTGCGGCACGCGTCGAAGTAGGCGTTGCGGAGTAGTTGCTCCTTGCGCGTGCGAAGGGTCTCGCGAATGTTCTGCTGCACGCGGGGATCGTTGAGCTCGCGCTGGCCGGCCTGCTCGCGGGTGACGAGCTTGAGGATATGCCAGCCGCCCTGGGTCCGGATCGGACTGGAAACCTGCCCCGGAGTGAGGGTCATGATGGCCTTGCGGGTCTCCGCGTCAGCCTGCGCCAGCGACGATTCCGGAATGAAGCCCATGTCGCCGCCATTGGCCGCGCTCTGCGGATCTTCCGAGAAATTCTGCGCGAGTTTGGCGAAGTCGTCGCCCTGCTTGAGGCGGGCTTCGATCATCAGCATCTTCTTCCGCGCCTGATCCTCGTTCTGGGCTTTGTTGCCGGCCAGGTTGCGGACGTCGGGATTCGGGCCTGGCGTAACCACGATGCGGGCGACATGGTAGGTGGTTTCGGGGAATCGGAAGGCGCCCTTGTTGGCATTGTAGAAGTCTTCCACGTCCTTGTCGCTGATGCTGATCTGGTTGCCGATCTCCTTGTTTAGTAGTTTGTCGATCGAGAGAGTGCGGCGGATCTGCGCTTTGAGAGACTCGACGGTCATGCCCTGGGCGTCGAGCTGTTTCTGGAACTCCTCCTGCGTGTGCGGCGCCTTGAGCTGATTGAGCCGCAGGTCAACTTCATCGTCCTTGGCGAGCAGGGAGAGTCTCTCAGCCCGCTGCAGGAGGATCTCTTCATCGATCATGGCGCGCAGCAACTCCAGCTTCTGGAACTGGACCTGATCGGGTGAGGTGCCTTCGGGCTGCTGCGGGAATTGACGTTTGAACTGTCTGTCGAGATCGGCGTTCGTAATCGCCCGGCTGTTCACCATGGCCGCCACGTTGGCCGGGACAGACTTCTTGCACCCGGCAGCGGCGGCGGCAAGAACCGCCAGGAGCAATAACGCACTTCTACGCTTGGTCATGGGTTGTCTCAATTGTAGCCAAAGGCAGAGCGGAACGGTCTGAGGCGATCCGGCTAGGCGGGTCCGGCTTGAGGCCGGACCCGGATGTTCCATCATCCCAGCCTTGTGTTTCGCTCTCCAGCGCGCGCTACACCCGTGCGGGCGGGTGGCATGCATGGGAGGCGAAAGCCGTGAAGATCAGACGAGCAGGGCGGCGACCTTTTCGAGGTCGGCCGGCTCTCCAAACTTGGCCATGGTGACTGTGGGTTCGTTTTGCCGCATCAGGCCGGAGAGAACCGCGCCGGCTCCCACTTCGACGCCCCTGGTAACGCCGGCGGCGGCCAGGGCGCGCATGGAATCGGACCAGCGGACGGTGCCTGGCACCTGCAGGTAGAGTCCCTCGCGGGCATCTGCGCCGGAGGTAACCACCCGGGCGGCGACATTGTTGATGAGCGGAGTGCTGAGGTCGAGAAATTCGGTGGCGTCCAGGTCCACCTTCAGCCGCAGTTGCGCAGGCTCCATCAAAGCGCAGTGGAATGGCGCGCTGACGGGCAGGGGGACGGCGCGCTTGGCGCCGGCGGCCTTCAACGCTTCGCTGGCCCGCGCCACGGCGCCTGCGTGGCCGGCGATGACCAGTTGGTCAGGCGAGTTGAAATTGGCCGGTGATACCACCTCTCCCTGGGCCGCCGCGGCGAGGATCGATTCGAGTTCGCCCATGGGCGGCTTGAGAATGGCAGCCATCGCGCCGACCCCGGCGGGCACCGCCTCCTGCATGTAGCGGCCGCGGTTGCGCACCAGGCGCACGGCGTCGGCAAACTTCACAGCGCCGGCGGCGACCAGCGCCGAGTATTCACCCAGGCTGTGGCCGGCGACGAAGTCGGGCTGGTAGCCGGCTTCTTTCATGACGGACAGCGCGGCGATGCTCACCGTGAGCAGCGCAGGCTGTGTGTTTTCCGTGAGGCGGAGCTGATCGTCGGGGCCTTCGAAGCAAAGCTGCGAGATCGCGAAGCCGAGTGCTTCATCGGCTTCCTGAAAAACGGCCCTGGCACAGGCGTATTGATCGGCCAACGCCTTGCCCATGCCGGCGGCCTGCGAACCCTGGCCAGGAAAGAGGAAAGCAATTTTGGACATACAAACCTCTTATTTTCTCACACCGGATGGCGCTGTCTTCGTGAGGACAATCAGTTCGTAGTCCAGCAGCCGGGGAAGGGTGAACATTGTGCGGCCGCCCCGGGGCCGCAGTTGCAGATTCTGGTTCGCGCGCACTGCCCTGGCGGTGGTGAAACCGCCGTCCAGGTCCAGCTCAATGGACTGCATCGGCACGGGCGGGAAATAGGCGGTTTGAGAGTGGCCGCTGAGATTGATGAGGTGCAGCAATGTGCGGCCGTCCTGCTCCATCAGGGAGACCTCGACCAGCGGGTGGGCGTCGGTGAGCAACTGCCGCTTGGGCAGGAGCGGATTGATGAGGTCCTGCAGGAGCGCGGCATGCGAAGTGAGGCTGTGCTGGTAGTATAGGGCGCCCAGATCAAATGGCACCCACGTGAGCCCGCCGCCGCGCATCGAGAGCACGGCGGGCGTACTGGTGTCGCGCATATCGGTGTGAATGAACTCGGGCGGTCCGAACATGGAAGGCGGCACCAGGGTCAGGGCGGCGTTGGGGTCGTCCGGAGCGGAAGAGAATGGTCCGTCCAGCATGAGCAGCGGAGAGCGCTTCAGGGAAGGGAAGCGCGCCGGGTTCCGCACCCGGAGGTATCCCTTGACGGAGGGTTGCCGCAGCGTGGCCGGCGGGGCGCCGAATGCGGGCGGCGTGGCTGAGATGGCCAGCACCTTGCCTCCGCGGCTGACGAAAGCCTCCAGTCCGGCCGGGGCCTCGCCCGCGGTGAGGACGAGATCCGCCTCGCGCTTGCCGATCCAGTCCAGGTTTGTCGTCACGGCAAACGGGATATGCTGCTCG
>JACQZS010000254.1 GCA_016213725.1 Acidobacteriota bacterium
AAACGCCGGCATGACCGTGGAGCCGATTGACCTGTCGGAGATCTTCGGGCGCATCGAGCGGATGAAGGACGACGATCCCGGCGCACAGGCCAAGCTCGCTGCGATCAAGGGCTACGTCCCGGTGGCGGACGTGCCCGCCTCGTCGCTACTCAAGATGGCGAAGCTGGGCGCCGTAATCGACCAGTGGATGCAGGCCAACGATCTGGCGGTCAGCGCGGTGCAGTGCTGGACCTCGATGGAAGAGTTCTTCGGCGTCGTGCCCTGCACCGTCATGAGCATGCTCTCCAACAAGCTCCTGCCCTCCGCCTGCGAAGTCGATGTCCCCGGCGTCGTCGGCATGTACGCTCTCGCCCTCGCCTCCGGCACCCCCAGCGCCCTCCTCGATTGGAACAACAACTACGGCGCCGACCCCGATAAGGCCGTCTGCTTCCACTGCTCCAATCTCCCCAAGCACTTCTTCGAATCCGCCCGCATGGACTATCAGGAGATCATCGCCGGCACCGTCGGCAAGCTCAATACCTTCGGCACCGTCGTCGGCAAAGTCAAAGCCAGCCCCATGACCTTCCTGCGCGTCTCCACCAACGACGCCTCAGGCAGGATCTGCGCCTACGTCGGCCAGGGCGCCTTCACCGACGATCCGCTCGAAACCTTCGGCGGCGCCGGCGTCGTTCAAATCGACAACATGCAGGGCCTGCTCCGCTACATCTGCGAGAACGGTTTCGAACACCACGTCGCCGCCAACATGAGCCAGGTGGCCGCCGCCGTCTACGAAGCCGCCCGCACCTATCTCGGCTGGAACATTTACTGGCACAAAGCCTAAGCCGGCAATTGCCCCAGCCAGCGTTCTAGGAACTCGGGCGCCCGCGGATCCCCCTCCTCGGGCGCCCATTCTGCAAATGCCTTGTCCGTCGCCGGCGCCCATGGCCCCGGCTTCACTTCATAGATCACCGCCCACTCCGTCAACGCGCACACCGTGTGCCACACGCCCGGCGCCACGTCGATCCCGCACACCTCGCCGCCCGCCTCCAGCCTGTAGCGCCCCGTCACCGTCCCCGCGTCGTCGAAAATCAGCAGCAGCGCCGCCCCGCTCAGCAGCACCCAGCTCTCCGCCTTCGGCGGATCCAAATGCCGGTGCGGCCGGCAATACGTGCCCTTCAGCAGCACGTTCAGAAACGGGTGCGGGTTGTCTTCCATCGACGCATGGAAGTTGTGGTTCATCCGCCGCCGCGGACTCTGCTCCGCCTGCTTCCGCACTTCCTCGAACAACGTCCGGGTGATCAGTTGAATGTCAGGCACGCGCCGCTGAGTCCTCTATCAGTTTCTCGGCATGCCGCAGGGCCTCCTGCGTCAGCCGTTGTCCGGAGATCATGCGCGCAATCTCTTTCACGCGCGCCGCTTCATCCAGGTGTTCCACCGCCGCCACCGTCCGCCCCTTCGCCTCCGCTTTCGACACCACGTAGTGGTGATCCGCGAAGCCCGCAATCTGCGCCAGGTGCGTCACGCACAACACCTGGCTCGTCTTCGAAATCGACTTCAACCGCCGCCCCACCGTCTCGCCCGCCGCTCCCCCCACGCCCGCGTCCACTTCGTCGAACACCAGCGTCCGCGCGCCGTTCGCCGCCGCCTTCTGCGTCACGCAGGTCTTCAGCGCCAGTGCGATCCGCGAAATCTCGCCCCCGCTCGCCACCTTGTCCAGCGGCCGCAGCTCCTCGCCCACGTTGGCCGACACCAGGAACTCCACCGCGTCCAATCCATGCGCCGCCGGCTCGCCCGCCGTCATCGACACGCGGAACGCAGTGCCCGACATCGCCAGCCCGCCCAACTCGCTCTCCACCTGCTTCTCCAATTTCCGCGCCGCCTTCTGCCGCAGCGCCCGCAGCTTCAGCGCCCGACCGCGATACTCGCTCTCCAGCGCCGCAATCGACGCCTCCAGCGCCGCACGCCGCTCGCCCGCCGTCTCCACCGCCTGCAGCTTCTGCGTCACCTCGAACAGAAACGCCAAAATCTCCCCAATCGTCGTCCCGTACTTGCGCTTCAGTTTCTCAATCTGCGCCAGCCGGCTCTCCACCGCTTCCAGCTTCCGCGGGTCGCCTTCCAGATGCCCCAGATAATGACGCAGCTCGTGCCCCGCCTCCTGCACCGCAATCAGCGCCGGCCGCAGCGTCTCCACCAGCGGAGCCAGCCCCTCGTCCACGCGCGCCGCCTCTTCCAATCTCTTCAACGCCAGCCCGATCTGCGCCGCCGCGCTGTGCTCGGCCTCGCTTAGCGCATCGTAGGCCGCCGTCGCCGTCTCGCTCAGCTTCGCTACATTCCTCAGCACGCGCCGCTCGTTCTCCAGTTGCGCGTCCGCCCCTTCCGCCAGCTCCACCGCCTCAATCTCCCGCCGCTGCATGTTCCACAAATCCGCCAGCCGCAGCTTCTCCTGTTCGCCGTGGTTCAACTCATCCAACTCCCGCACCGCCCCGCGCCACGCCCCATACGCCTCCGCCACCGCCGCCACCGCCTCCTGCGCGCCCGCCGCGTCGTCCAGCAACTCTCTCTGCGAATCCGCGCTGAACAGTTTCTGCTGGTCGTGCTGCCCGTGAATGTCGCCCAGGTACGGCGCCATCTCTTTGAGCAGCGCCGCCGTCACCGGCTTGCCGCCCGCCCACGCCCGAGATTTGCCGCCCGCCTGAATCTCCCGCTCGATCAGCAGCTCGCCGTCTTCCGCCGCCACCCCGGCCTCTTCCAGCACTCTCTTCAACCCGCGCTCCGCCGGCAGCTCGAAGATCCCCGAAACATATGCCCGCGCCTCGCCCGTGCGGATCATCTCGCCCGACGCCCGCCCGCCCAGCAGCAGGCTCAGCGCGTCCACCACCAGGCTCTTGCCGCTGCCCGTCTCCCCGGTCAGCGCGTTGAACCCCGGGTGCAGCCGCAGCCGCAGCTTCTCCACCACGGCGAAGTTCTCCACTACCAGTTCCACCAGCATTCAGGACAAGTATAAAGCGCCACCCCCGGGCCGTGCGGCTTTGCGCCGCCGGCTCTCGCCGCGGCGGCCTCTACGGCACGCGCGAATAGTGGCTATCCTGCGCCCCGCCGGTGGTGGCTCGGAGGCGCCCGTCCAGGTGGTTGCCATCGGCCGAGAGCTTCAACTCCAGCACCGCATTGGCGAAGCCAAACGGGTTGCCCCCCGGCGCCCACTGGCAATTCATCGCCAGATTCTGGCCCTGCAGCGGCCCCTCGCAGACCAGCGTCACCCACTTCCCGCTGGTTTTGTAAGTCTGCGTCATCGTCACCCGGCTGCCGCTCTGCACCATCACCACACGGTTGTCCCCCGGCTGCGCGTTGCGGTCCGCGCTGTGCACCCAAGGCCCCGTGAGTGACTCCGGCAAAGCAGTGGCCGGCACCGCCGTGCCGGAACCGCCGGTCCGCTTCAATGTCGCATGATGGCCGCCCCCTCGCACAAAAACAGATTCGCCGTCCAGCGTTTTCCCGTCCGCCGAGAGCGTGTACTTGCGGTTCTGCTCGTATCCATTGGCCGATGGCGATACGCCCGCCGTATGCACCAGGCGCGCCGTGAACACTCCTTCGCGGGTAATCGTGCCCTCCATGCGCCAGCTGATATTGCCGTACGTGCACACCGCCACTGCATTCGCCCCGCTCTGGGTGATCGTGACGGCATTGCTTCCTTCCAGCCAGCTGCCGGCGATGTCCGGATAAGCCGTCGGGCGCGATTCCCCCGCCACGCTCGCTCCGCCGGTCCGCTTCAGCGTGGCATGATGCCCGCCTCCGCGCGAGAAAACTGACTCGCCGTCCAGCACGTTCCCGTCCGCCGACAGCGTATACCGCCGGTTCTGCTCATAGCCGTTGGCGGATGGCGAAACGCCCGCCGTGTGCACCAGGCGCCCCGTGAACACTCCCTCGCGCGTAACCGTCCCCTCCATGCGCCAACTGATACCGCCGTAGGTGCACAGCGCCACCACGTTCGCTCCGCTCTGTGTGATGGTCACCGTATTGCTCCCCTCCATCCACGTGCCGGCCAGGTTCGGGTACGCCGAGCCTTGCATGGCCATAGCCGCGCGGGGTTGCACCAGGCCGGCGGCCGCCACGGCCAGCAAAACCGCCGCCGCGCGCCATTTCGAGAATGTTGAGTCAGTCATATTCGCCCCCGGCTTTCATTACGGATCATCCTGTCTCTTGTTTCTGACGTGTCGATTCTACACCCGCATCGCACGTTCGGCGCAGCCTCGTTCCCATCGCTCCCAATTGCTCACCCGTCCTCCCCCGCGGCGCGCCGTGCCGACTTTTTGCCGCCGTGCCGCGTCCTTACCCATGAGGCCGGCTTTCGGATGAAATCACGCCAGGGTACAAAAAAAGGCGAAAATGTTTGAAGGGCTCCGCACTGGGGTCCTTCGTTATCATGGTTGTAGACAACCCCCAAGGGAGCAATCGGTTTGACACACACATTCTTCGGCGCCTTTCTCCAGCTTTCGCTGTGGGAGCTGGTGATGGCCGCTTCCCTCGTCTCCAAGATTGTGCTCATTCTCCTGCTCGTGGCTTCGCTCATGAGCTGGACCGTGATCTTCGCCAAGTGGACGCAGTTCAGGAACGCCGCATCCGCCAACACCTCTTTCCTGCGCGCCTTCCGCAAGGCCCCCAGCATGGACGCCATCGCCGCCTCCGCTGAGCAGTTCCGCAACTCGCCCCTCACCGGCGTCTTCGACTTCGGCTACCAGGAGGTCGTCCGCCAGTTCAAGACCAAAGGCGGCATCGTCAACAAGCCCGCCCTCGAACGCACTCTCCAGCTCGGCATCAGTGAGGAGATCGCCCGCCTCGAACGCAGCATGAGCTGGCTGGCCACCACGGCTTCCGTCAGCCCCTTCGTCGGCCTCTTCGGCACCGTGCTCGGCATCATCGATTCGTTCCAGGGACTCGGCGCCGCCGGCTCCGCCAGCCTCCGCGCCGTCGCCCCCGGCATCTCTGAAGCCCTCATCGCCACCGCCGCCGGCCTCGCCGCCGCCATCCCCGCCGCCATCGCCTACAACGCCTTCGGCCACTCCATCCGCGAACTCGGCGCCCGCATGGACGACTTCTCCCTCGAGTTCCTCAACCTCACTGAGCGCCACTTCCAGGAGTAACCCATGGCCTTCTCCACCAACGGCGGCGGCCTCGGCTCCCGGCGCAGGGGCGGCTCCTCCGGCTCCCTCGCCGAAATCAACATCGTTCCGCTCGTCGACGTCGTCCTCGTCCTCCTCGTCATCTTCATGCTCACCGCCCACGTCATGGACTTCGGCCTCGAAATCGACGTCCCCAAGGTGAAGCAGACCCGCGACAGCTCCAAGGAACTCCCCGTCGTCGCCATCAGCAAGAGCGGCGAACTCTTCCTCAACGACAAGCCCGTCAATATCAATCGGCTCGGCGAGGAGTTCAAGCGCCGCTTCCCCGGCTCCCGCGAAGTCTACGTCCGCGCCGACAAGCAGACCATCTACGACCCCATCGCCCAGGTCGTCTCCACCCTCGGCCTCGCCGGCCTCGACGTCAAGCTGGTCACTCAACCCGACGACGGAGGCGGGTCCAAGTAGCCCCATGATGCCCCGTCACGCCGACGTTCTCGATGAGCGCGATTCGCTGAGGAAACCCCTCGTCACTTCGCTCGTGCTGCACGTCGCCGTCTTCGGCCTCATCACCGTCCTCTCCGTCGCCCAATTCGGAAAGAAGGCCACCTGGGGCGATCCCAACTCCATGGGCGGCGGCGCCTTCAGCGTCTCCGCCGTCAAGAGCATCCCCCTGCCCGGCCGCACCGGCCCCGTCAATCGCGTCGCCAACGACACCGAATCCCAGATCCCCGAGCCTGTCACCAAGGAAACCAAAAAGGCCGTCAAGGAAGACCCCGACGCCATCTCGCTCAAGTCCAGGAAGAAGCCCAATAAGAAGGAGCCCGCTGAGCGCTACGCCTCCAATCGCAAGGACCAGCGCGAGTACACGCCCAACCAGGTCTACAGCCGCGGCGGCCAGGCCGCCACCTCTCCGCTCTATGGCCTCGCCCCCGGCTCCGGCGGCGTCGGCGTCGGCACCGGAGCACCCTTCGGCACCATGTGCGGCGGCTACGCCATGCTCGTCAGAGATCGCGTCGCCACTCGCTGGCGCACTGAGCAGGTGGACGCCCGCATCCACACTCTTCCTCCCGCCATCGTCAATTTCGAACTCGCCCGCAATGGCCAGGTCCGCTCTGTCCGCGTCACGCAGTCCAGCGGCAACGTCGCTCTCGACTACTCCGCCCAGCGCGCCGTTACTGAGGCCGGCCCCTTTGAACCCATCCCCCCGAATTGCCCCGGCAATCCGGCCGTCGTCGAATTCTGGTTTGAGCTCAAACGATGAAAAAAACAATCTTTGCCATTCTTGTTTCCCTCGCCCTGTTGGCGGCCGCCGCCTTCAGCCAGAGTCAAAGCGACATCGTCATCAAGCTGACCGGCGGCACCAAGAAGGTCATCGCCCTGCCCGACTTCCGCGGCGCCGGCGCCACCGCCCAGTTCGCCGATACCTTCAATCGCACCGTCTTCGATGACGTCCAGCGCTCCGGCATGCTCAACATGGCCGCCAAGAGCTTCTTCCCGCTCAATCCGCCTCAGCAGGAAGGCGACCTCCGCGGCGCCCCCGCCACCGCCTGCGGCGGCCGCTGCCTCGCCGATTGGGCCGGCGCCCCCGTCAACGCCAACTACATCGGCTTCGGCTACCTCGCCGAACAGGGCGGCCAGTTCGTCGCCTTCGGCCACCTCTACAACACCGCCGTCCCCGACGTCGCCGGCGCCAAGATCTTCCGCAAGCTCTACAACGCGCCGCTCACCGAGGACGGCGCCCGCCAGGCCGCCCACCAGTACGCCGCCGACATCCTCCAGCAGTTCGGCGTCCCTTCCCTCGCCGGCACCAAGATCTACTACGTCTCCAATCGCTCCGGCTCCAAAGAGATCTGGGTGATGGACTTCGACGGCTCCAATCAGAAGCAGCTCACCCGCTTCGGCTCCATCACCACCATGCCCGCCATCAGCTCCGATGGCCGCCGCCTGGCCTTCACCACTTACGCCAAGGGCCAGCCGCAGATTATGATGTACTCCACCGAAACCGGCCGCTTCATTCCCTTCCGCAACTCCCAGGCCTCCATGAACGCCACGCCGTCCTTCACGCCCGACGGCCAGCAGGTGCTCTACTCCTCCACCGTCAGCGGCTTCGCCCAGATCTACATCGCCGGCCTCGACGGCGGCAACCCCCGCCGCCTCTCCAACTCCCGCGCCATCGAGGTCGAGCCGAAGGTCAATCCCAAGACCGGCACCGACATGGTCTTCGTCAGCGGGCGCGGCGGCCTGCAACAAATTTATAGAATGAATATGGACGGCGCGGACGTCGAGCGGCTGACCACCGGGGAGGGCGAAGCCTCCAACCCGGCCTGGCACCCTGAGGGCCAGCACATCGCGTTCGCCTGGACTCGAGGTTTTGCTCCCGGAAATTGGAACGTCTTCATCATGGACGCCGCCTCCCGGGAGACAGTGCAGCTCACCCATGGACAAGGCAGGAATGAGAACCCCACCTGGGCCCCCGACGGGCGACACCTGGTCTTCTCTTCCAACCGCGCCGGGGGTAGCCAGATTTTCACGATGCTCGCCGATGGAACCGAAGTCAAGCAGCTCACCACCCAGGGCAATAACAGCATGCCTGTGTGGGCGAAGTAAGCGGCTCAACTCCGCCGGCCGGCAATCGCTTATGATTCAGCAGGAGGGTCATAGCCCATCATGAGAAACAGACACATCGCCACGTCGCTGCTTGCGGCGTCCCTTTTGATCTTCGCCGCAGGCTGCAAAAAGAAGCCGCCGGCTCCGCCGCCTCCGCCCACCCCTCAGCCCACGCAAACCACCACGCAGAAGGGTCCGGCCGCGGTCATCCAATCCTTTACCGCCGAGCCTTCCACCATCGTGCGCGGTGAATCTTCCACTCTGCGCTGGGAAGTGGCCAACGCTACCGAAGTCACCATCGACAACGGCATCGGCGCCGTTCCGGCCCGCGGCAGCCGCCAGGTTTCCCCCTCCTCCAACACCACTTACCGCATGACCGCCAAGGGCGCCGGCGGCGACGCCATCTCCGCCGTCTCCGTCGCCGTCACCACCCCGCCTCCTCCTCCGCCTCCTCCGCCCGCCGCCAAGGCCAGCCTCTCTGAGCGTATGGCGAAGGATGTCCAGGACGTCTTCTTCGATTACGACAAGAGCGAAGTCCGCGAAGATGCGCGCGCCACGCTGCAGCGCAACGCCGATGCCATCAAGGCCATCCTCAACGACTTCCCCTCCGCCGTCCTTTCCATCGAAGGCCACTGCGACGAGCGCGGCTCCGCCGAATACAACCTCGGCCTCGGTGACCGCCGCTCCACCTCCGTCAAGGAGTTCCTCACCCAGATCGGCATCCCCGCCGAGCGCGTGAAGACCATCTCCTACGGCAAGGAAAAACCCTTCTGCACTGATTCCAACGAAGAGTGCTGGGGCAAGAACCGCCGCGCTCACTTCGTGGGCGTCCAGTAAATCATCAACCCCTGGAGGCGCGCCTTCCCCGGCGCGCCCTCCACATCCTCTGGCGCGCGCCCTCCCCGGCGCGCCCCAGGATCGCGTTCTGATCGGAGTCTCCGCCATGCGCCTGTTGCTCAACACCGCCTTGCTGGCCTGCGCTTTCTCGCTCGTCCTTCCCGCCCAGAAGAAGGAAATGGTCGAACTCGGCCGCGACCTCGCCCTCCTCCAGGAAGAGGTCCGCTCCATGAACAAGGCCCAGAACGACAAGCTCGCCAATATCGAAGCTTCGCTCAAGGCCATTCAGGAACAGATCGCCGCCACCAGCCGCG
>JACQZS010000255.1 GCA_016213725.1 Acidobacteriota bacterium
GACTACCTCCAGAAGGGCTGGCAGCACATCCTGCAGGACAAGCAGATTCCCGAATACGCCACCATCTTCCGCATCCACGGCCCCTTCCTCTTCGGCTCCACCGACAAGCTGGACGAAGTGGAAGACCGCATCCCGGAACTTCCCCCCGTCGTCATCCTGCGTCTCCGCAACATGACGGCCATCGACGCCACCGGCCTCCACGCCCTCGAGATGCTCGCCGACAAGCTCCACCAGAGCGGACGCGCCCTGCTGCTCTGCGGCGCTCCTTGGCAGCCCACCAAAATGATCCGCCGCGCCGAGTTCGAACGCCGTGTCGGCCCCGAAAACATCTGCGAAAACGTCGAGGAAGCCCTGGAACGCGCCGCTACGGTCTACCAGGAGATGCAGGCCCGCCCGGCCTGATCGGCGCCGGGCAGCACCCCTCCCGGCACGGATCCGCCAATTCCAGCCCCGCTCTTCGCTCCTCCACCAGCTCCCGGATCATCTCAATGAACTGCGGGCTCGTCCCCACCGTCGCCGCGCGGTGGAGCTTCATCCCCAGGTCCGCGCAAAGCTGCCCCGCTTCATAGTCCAGGTCGTACAACACCTCGAGGTGATCCGAGATGAACCCGATCGGCGATACCACCACCGCCTCCGCTCCGGCCGCGCGCGTCTCTTTCAGGGCCTGCAGGATATCCGGCTCCAGCCAAGGCTGCGCCGGCGGGCCGCTCCGGCTCTGGTACACCAGCCGGTACTCGCTCACTCCCGCGCCGGCCGCCACCAGCCTCGCCGTCTCTTCCAACTGCTCCGCATAGCGCGAAGTCCGCGCCATCTCCACCGGGATCGAGTGCGCCGTGAACAACACCGGGGCGCCGGGCGCCTTCAGCCTTGCAGCGCGCAGCGCGGCCGCGTTCGGCTCCACAAAGCCCGGGTGGCTGTGATAGTGCCGCAGCTTCTCGCACTCCGGGGCGCCCGGGCCTATCGCAACGCGCGCCCTCTCAATGTCGTCCAGATACTGCCGGCAGGCCGAATAGGAGCTGTAGGCCGACGTGACGAATACCAGCGCCCGCCGCACGCCGTCCGCCGTCATGCGGCGTAGCGTATCTTCCACCAGCGGATGCCAGTTCCGGTTGCCCCAGTAGATCGGCAGGTCCAGTTGCGGCTCCAGCGCCCGGATCAGCGCCCGGCATTGGTCGTTGATCGGGCTGCGGCCTCCAAAGTGGTAGTAGTGCTCGGCCACCGCCATCATCCGCTGCCGCGGCACGTTACGTCCCCGCAGCACGTTCTCGAGGAACGGGATTACCTCCTCGGGCTGCTCCGGGCCGCCGAAGCTCAGCACCAGCAGCGCATCGTACTCGGGTTGTATCTCAGCAGTATGCGACAATTCGGTTTTTCCCATGCAAAGAAGAAGCTTTCTTAGTATGACGCCCGCGGTTGGGTTTTTGTCGCAGAGTCGTCCCAACCTTGCCGAAGACTACCAGGCGCCCGCCGCCCGGCTCATCGAGGCCGCACTGGCCGACTCCGGCGGATGGAGCAAGCTCCAATACTGGTGCGACCGCATCGGGCCCCGCCTCGCCGGCTCCGCCAATCTCAGCCGCGCCATCGAATGGTCTGCCGCCGAAATGAAGCGCGAAGGCCTCGAAAACGTCCGCACCCCCTCCGTCATGGTCCCCCACTGGGTGCGCGGCGATGAAAGCGCCCAGTTGCTGGAGCCCACCCAGACCCGCCTCCCCATCCTCGGCCTCGGCGGCTCCGTCGCCACGCCGCCCGAAGGCATCACCGCCGAAGCCGTCTGCGTCGAGAACTTCGACGAACTCGAAAACCTCGGCGCCGCCAAAGTACGCGGCAAAATCGTCGTCTACAACCAGCCCTGGCGCGGTTATGGCCCCAGCGTGGCCTATCGCAGCGTGGGCGCCAGCCGCGCCGCTAAGCTCGGCGCCGTCGCCGCCCTCGTCCGCAGTGTCACCCCGATCTCCATCCGCTCTCCCCACACCGGCATGATGAGCTACACCGACGGCATCCCCAAAATTCCCGTCGCCGCCATCACCGTCGAGGACGCTCTCCGCATCCGCCGCCTCACCTCGGACGGCGTCAAAGTAGTGGTCCGTCTGAAAATGGAGGCCCAGACACTGCCCGACGCCGAATCCGCCAATGTCGTCGGCGAAATCGTCGGCCGCGAAAAGCCCGAAGAGATCGTCGTCATGGGCGGCCACAGCGACTCCTGGGATGTCGGCCAGGGCGCCCAGGACGACGGCTCCGGCTGCGCCGCCTCCTGGCAGGCCGTCCAACTCGTCCGCCAGCTCGGCCTCAAACCCCGCCGCACGCTCCGCGTCTGCCTCTGGGTCAACGAAGAGAATGGCCTGCGCGGCGGCCGGGCGTACCGCGATTGGGCCGGCGACACGGTGAAGAATCACGTCGCCGCCGTGGAAATGGATGGCGGCGCCGAACGCACCATCGGCTTCGGCCTCTCCATCAATGGCGCCGCCGAGGACGTTATGGCCCGCGCCATGGCTCGCATGGATCAAATCGGCTTGCTCCTGAAAGGCATCGGCGCCGGAGAAATGATCCGCGGCGGCGGCGGCGCCGACATCGGCCCCATCATGCGCGACGGCGTCCCTGGCATCGCCCACCGCACCGTCGGCCAGCGCTACTTCGAGTGGCACCACACCGACGCCGACACCCTCGATAAAATCGACCCGCGCGAGTTCCGCCTCAGCGTCGCCGCCCTCGCCGTCCTCGGCTTCGTCCTCGCGGATATGCCGGAGCGGTTGGCGGAGTGACCGGACCCTGGCCCGGCCACTCCCAGTTCACCGCCGGCCCTACTTTCCGATCATCTTCGGGTAAGCCGGATTATTGACCATCTTGCGCATCGCGGCGTCGAGCTCCGCGGTTTCGCTCCCGATGGCCGCACCGATCTTCAGCATCACTTCGGTCTGGTCCATCACGCCGGTGAACAACAGCGCACCCGGACCCTCCGCCGAAAGCGGCAGCGTCGCAGCCGTATGACTCCCGGTCCGGAAGCCGGCGGCCAACCGGATGCGGCCCTTCCCGTCCACTTCGCGGTTCTCCGGGTAGCCGTCGCCGTCGGCGTCGATGTAGTCAGGGAAACCCATCACGCTGTAAGCGTCGACCACGGTTTCCGCTGGAGGTCCGTTCTTGCCGCCGAATGAGGCGTACGGAAGCTGCATTCGAATGTTGGCGGTGGCGTCTTTGAACACATTCTGCGTGACTGTCCCCGTTGGACCCGCCAGGGTGATCGTGTTCGTCGCCTTCCGGTCGTAGTAGTCGGCGTCGGACAGCTGCACCAGACCGATCAGCTGCATAGGCTGGCCATGGTCCGCCGTCACAATCATCAGCGTGTCGTCCTGCTTTCGGGAGGCGGCAAAGACGCGCCCCACGCCCACTGCCTTGTCGAACTCCAGCACATCCCAGGCCGCGCCCGCGAAGTGTCCGGAATGCGACTGCTTGTCGATCGACGCGCCCTCCACCATCAGGTAGAACGGCTGGTCGCCATTCGGCCCGCCAAGCACCTCAATCGCTTTCTTCGTCATCACCTCCAGCATCGGCTGGTTCTTGTAGGCGCCCCAGCTGGGCAGCGGCTCGCTCCCCGGCCGCGTCAGCCCCAGCTTGTCGTAGGCGACATTCATGTGCGACACCGCCGACGGCCGGATCTTCGAAGAATGCGTCGAAATTCCGTCGTTGCGTTTGAACAGTCCCAAGACTCGCGTGTCGGAGGAGTTCACCGAATCGAGCTCGGCCTTGTCCGTCACCACTTTGAAGCCGAGCTTGGCGAACTCCGCCACCATGTTCCTTCCGTCCGAACGGACATCCGGATCGAACGACTCCCGGCCTCCGCCCATCCAGACGTCTACCGCCACATCGCCCTCCAGGAACGGATTGGAATGGAACTGCGAGATCACATCGAATGCCGCGTCGCGTTCGCCCATGTGGGAAGCCTGGGCAGCGGAAGTGGCATCGTTCACTCCGGCCGTCGTGACCACTCCGATGCGGTAACCCAGCTTCCGCCGCAGGTATTCCGCAATGGTCTCGACCCTCGGATTATCCAGATAATACTCTCGATTGGCGGCGTTCGCGCCAGAGAGCCACATGCAATCCGTACCATCGGCGAAGACCCCGAAGGCGCCGTCGAAGGTCTTATTCCCAGTGGTCAGCGCCGATGCCGAATTCGCGGAATCCGGGATCACCTTGTCTGCTCCGTGATTCACAACCATGCCCATCACAGGCATCCTGTCCATCTCGAGAACCCGGTCGTAGAACCCCTCCCGGAGTCCGGACACCCCGGGCACAGACTCCATGCTGCCGCGAATAATGCGGCCCGCGCTGCGCCACTCCTCCGTCATTCCGTCGCCAACGAACACGATGACGTTCTTCTTCTTCCCGCTCGCCTGGAACGGATACACCCCGATGTCTTTCGCCGCGAGGAAGCTGCCCTGCGCCGTGGTGAGGGTAGCTTCGAGCCTAACGTTGCCGGCCCCTGCAAAGCTCACCATATCGGCCCGGAAAACCGCATCCGGCGTTCCGTCGCAATCCAGATTGGCGGCCTTCGCGGCACTGAAACTGCGCGTCAGATCTACGCCGTTCGCTGTCACTCGAAGGACGCCTCCGGAGTAGTTGCGTGCTTCAACGACAAGATCTACGCGCTGGTCCTCGAGCAGCCGGGTTCGCTCGGGGAGTTGGATGGAGACGAAAGTTTGCGCAGAGAGTGTGGCCGCGCAGCAATATATGGCTAAGCGTGAAAAACGGGCTTGCATGTCTGAAACCTATGCCAGCTAACTTATGGCCGCGGATGCCCGTTGTCAAAGGTATTTACATGAAATTCGTTTCAGATTGCGGCCTATCATAGAATGCCCGCCATCGCGCATGGGCGTCTCCGCGAAACGGCCAGCCACTGCACCCGGCGGCGCCGGCTGCTGCGGGCGTGCCGGCCGGCGATAAGATGGGAGGCGCCATGAAGCGTCTCCTGATCATCTTCTCCCTGCTGGCCCTCCCGGCCTTCTCCGCCGATCCCGCACAGGCCGTCGAAGAGGCCGAACGCGGTTGGGCCAAGGGCGTCACTACCAACGATTTCGCCCTCCTCGGCAAAGTCCTCGGCGACGATCTCAGCTACACCCACTCCACCGGCGCCCTCGACACCAAAGCCAGCTATATCGACAACCTCAAGACCGGCAAGGCCCGGTATCTCAAGGTCGACCATGAAGACCTCAAAGTGCGCCTGCTCTCCAAAGACACCGCCATCGCCATCTGCCGCGCCGCGGTCGTCACTATTCAAAACGGCAAGGAAAACCCCGCCCGCCTCACCTTCTTGCACGTCTTTGTGAACCGCCATGGCCAGTGGCAGATGGTCGCCCACCAAAGCGCAAGATTGCCGTAGCCCGATGCTGTTTCTTTCGCTACAATGAAGCGCACTGAGGAGCCTGGTGCACTTCTTCGATTCTCTACGCCCGCGCGAATGGCCGGTGGACCGCAATCCAGTGGCCCGGCCTGCCAAGGCCCTCTTAGTGGAATTCGGCCGTCAGCCTGCCGGCCCGTTGCCGCGGACTGCCCCCCGCTGTCTGCCTGACCTGCAATCCGCCGGAATGTTCTGCGACGCGCGACCCAGGCTCCGGGCAACATGCTAAGCCGCTTCCATCCACGTCTCTGGATCTGGCCCGCGCTCGCCGCGTGCCTGCTGGCCGTCTGCACCTTGCGCCGCATCAGTATCGGATTCTGGACGGATGAGGCCGGCACTTGGTGGATCATCAAGGACGGCTTGTCCAATGCCATCGTTCGGGCCGAGTGGTGGAGCGCCACCTCCCCGCTTTACTACTCGCTCGTTTGGGCCTGGGCGCAGATCTTCGGATTCAGCGAAATCTCGCTCCGCCTTCCATCTCTGCTCTTCATTCTGGCGGCCGCGGGGCTCCTATTCCGGCTCGCCCGATACTGGCTCGACGATGAAGGCGCCTGGTTGGCTGTCGTCTTCTTCCTCATGTCGCGATTTGTCGCGTTTGCCGCCACGGACGCCCGCCCGTATGCGCTCGGTCTTGCCCTGCTGCTCGCCGCCTGGGTCTCCATGCTCGCCTGGCTGGAGAGTGGCCGCAAGTCATTAGGGGTGGTGTTTGTGCTGTGTGCTGCCGCTGCCGCTTGGGCGCACTACACCATCGCTCTCGGCCTGCTGCCCCTCGCTTGGTATTTGCCTCGGCTTGGCTGGAGGCGCTCCTGCGCGGTTCTACTCGGCGGTGGCCTGCTTCTGGCGCCCCGCGTCTCGCAACTGGCGGAGGTGGCTGGGCGGCGCGTCCAGCTTTCGTTCGCCAACCCGCCCAGCGCATTCGACATCATTGAGGTTTTCCTCCCGGCGCAGGTCCTCCTGCTGGCCGCCCTGGGTGGCCTGGCTGTCACCTTCGCATTCCTCCGGCGCCGCCGCGATGGACTCTCATTTGCACCCTTCCAGGCTTTTCACACATTGGCTCCCTGGCTGCTGCTCATCGTGCTCCCGCCCCTGGCGCTGCTCCTGCTAGGTCATTACGGCGTGCAGATGTTCCACTCCCGCTATATGATCTCCCGTGAGGTGGGCATCGCCCTGCTTTGCGCCTGGTTGGCGCGAGGCCTCACAAGACTTGACTTGCGTGCCTGGACTGTTTGGTCGGCGGCGATCCTCGCCACCTGCTTCTTTGTTGCCCGGACTTCACAAACAGTGGATTGGCGGGGAGCCAGCCGCTGGGCCGCAACGCAATCTTCCTCAACCATCGCCGTTACCAGTGGATTCATAGAATCGCTTGCCCCTGCCGCCGTGGCCGACCCCGCGCGCCTCGACATCCTCTTCGCCCCGCAGCGGATCTACCCGCTTCCTGGACACCCCGTCTGGCTGCCCATGCGTTGCAATGCTGACGCGCAGGCCATTCTGGAAAACCAGATCTTTCCCGCGTCCCGGAACAGCGGAAGCTTGCTGCTGATCCTCGCTCCCGCCTCCGGGGACTACTTGCCGTGGATCGAGAACCGCCTCCGCCGTGACGGCTTCCTGATCACTCAGCACCGGCGTTTTAACAGCGTCAGCGGATGGTTGTTCCAGCGCTCTACTCGTCCCGCAGCACTTCCAACGGCCTCATCTTCAGAATCCGCAGCGAAGCCTGCCAGCCCGCCGCCATCGCCAGCGCCGTCGTCAGTACGATCGTCACCAGCTTCGGCAGCGGTTCGGGATTGAACTTCGCGTCCGGAAACCGCGTCATCGGCGTGCGCGAAAACACCGTCGCCAGCGCCCCCAGCTGAAGGCACCGAGACCGTATCCGGCAACTGCCCGCAGACGATCGTCCCTTCAGAAACGCTGTGCGCCTGGCACGCCGTACTCTCCTCTCTGTCGCCATGGCCCGAAAAAGTCAGAGCGAGATGAGGGCGCACCAAAGCGTTGGATTACGTGGAATGAAGTTGATAACATCGGGCTCGATGTCCCGCGACCCGCGTTCGCTGAGACGAAGCGCTTGAGCTCTGAATGGGAGTGTTGTATGCCCGAACAGACGATTAGGAAGACCATCGTGGTGCTGCCTGCCTTCAATGAGGAGAAGAATCTGCCTCACCTGTTTGGCCGCATCCGAATCGTCATGGACGGTGCGTGCCAACCGTATGAAGTGATCGTCGTAGACGACGGGAGCACCGACGCAACGGCCGAGGTCACCCGGATTTGGGCTGGCCAAATGCCAGTCGCTTTACTCCAGCACGAGTCCAATCAGGGTCTCGGGGTCACGCTGCGCGACGGATTGGATGCTGCCACTCGCCAATCAGGCCCGCGGGATGTGATCGTTACAATGGACGCCGACGACTCGCATGACCCTGCAGTGATCCCTTCGATGCTCAAACTCGTTGATGACGGCGCGGATCTGGTCATCGGGTCCCGCTTCTCGCCTGGCGCCATCGTCCGCGGTGTCCCCTGGCACCGCCAGTTCATGAGCCTCGCCGCTTCGTGGCTTTTCCGGGCGCTCTTCCCCGTTCGTGGCGTGAGAGACTACACCAGCGGCTTCCGCGCCTATTCCGCACCTTCGCTCGCCGATGCCACGCGGAAATACAATGGCCGGCTGGTGGATCAGGCGGGCTTCCAATGTATGGCCGACATGCTGTTAAAACTACGCCGATTGCCCCTACGCTTCTGCGAAGTTCCAATGACTCTGCGATACGACCGGAAGCAGGGCGCCAGCAAGATGAAGGTGGCGAGGACGGCTGCTCGGACACTCGCTTTGATCCTGCAGCGCCGGTTAGGACATTGAACTTCGCGCGCCCCTTGACTGCCTCTGCCGTGGGCCTTCTCGCCCTCGCCCTCGCTCTCGTTTGGGCTTCGGCCAGTACATTCCAGTTCGATGAGATCTTCACCATTCGCATCGCCGGCCTGCCGGAGACGGCCCGCATGTGGGATGCACTCCGCCACGGCCCCGAGCTCAATCCCCCCCTCCACTACCTGGCTGTTCGCACCGCCGGGGCGGCCGGTCAGGTTTCCTCCCGAGTCCCCTCTGCGCTGGCCTTCGCCCTCGGCTGTGTCGCTCTGTGCCTCTTCGTATCACGCCGACTGGGCCCCGCCGCTGGAGCCGTGGCCGGACTCCTCCCTTTGCTGGCCAGCGCTTTCCGCTACGCCTTTGAGGCCAGGCCGTACGGCATGCTCTTCGGCGCCGCCTGCGTCGCCCTTCTCGCTTGGCAAGGGGCTTCCAGCGACACGGGCCGTGCCCGCTCCGCCTGGCTCGCACTGCTCAGCGTGGCTGTCTGTACTGCTCTGCTTAGTCATTGCTACGCCATCCTGATTTACTTGCCGCTACTGGCGGGGGAACTGGTGCGCTGGTACTCCAGGCGCCGCATAGACTGGCAGATGGCTGCGGCCCTTTTCGTTCCATCCCTGTGCATCCTCACCTACGTCCCGCTCTACTTGAGCAGCCGCGCGATGGCCGCCAACTCTTGGGCTGCGCCTTCCTTCCGTAGTCTCTGCGGTGCCTACCTGCGGATAGTTCAACCGCTTGCCTGGCCAGTGCTTTGCGCCGCCATCATCTTTGCGTCCCGGTGGCGGCCTGGCCGGCCCCTTCCAAAACCGGCCGTCTCATCATTCCCTCCCCAGGAATCCGCCGCCGCCGTGGCACTGCTGGCTCTGCCTTTGGCCGCATTTGCCATGGCGATCGGCGGGACCTCATTCTTCCATCAGCGCTATGTCATCCCCGCAACGGCTGGAGCCGCCATAGTGTTCGCCGCCTTCTGCGGCCGGCACCAATCCATCGTGCCATCTCTCCTTCTGGCCGCGGCTGCTCTCTCCGGCGCTGCAACTCCGGTTCTCAGCCGCATTAGCAATGTCCCCCCGCTCCGCTTCATCGCTCCCCCATCCTGCCACCTGAACACCTATGACTTCCCGATCGCCGTAGCCGACGGCATCACGTTTCTGCCTCTCACCTGGTACGCGGACTCGTCCCTTTTGCCTCGCCTCTATTACCTTCTGGACCGGAGCGCAGCCATCCGCTTCACCAGGAATGACTCCGTCGAACTGGGGCTTGAATCGCTCTCCCGTCATGTGCCTTTGCAGCTCGCATCCTACTCTGCATTCCTCGAGCTCCACCCCCGCTTCATCTTGCTGGAGAAAACTACCTCGAGATTCTCGTGGCTCAAACGGCAACTCCTGGCTCAGGGCGCCATCCTGGAACCCATTCCCGGCTGCAACACGGCCGGCAACCCGATGGAGTGGTGGTTGGTTACTCGTCCCGCAGCACTTCCAGCGGCCTCATCTTCAGAATCCGCAGCGAAGCCAGCCAGCCCGCCGCCACCGCCAGCGCCGTCGTCAGTACGATCGTCACCAGGTTCGGCAGCAGTTCCGGATTGAACTTCGCGTCCAGAAACCGCGTCATCAGCGTGCGCGAAAACACCGTCGCCAGCGCCCCGCCCATCAGCCCCGCCACCGCGCCCAGAATCGCGAACTCCACCGAAAAGACCGACACCAGAGTGACTCGCCTCGCGCCGATGGTCTTCAGCACCGCGGACTCCCTTGTCCTCCTCAGCCGCGTCCCCGCCACAGTCGAGGCCAGAATAATCGCCCCGGCCAGAATCGCAAACGCCGAGATGAAGCGGATCACCAGCGCCACCTGGTCCACCACCTCCTGGACGATCCCCACCACGTCCGCCGCATTGATCACCGTCACCGTCGGGAACCGCTTGTAGGAGTCGCGCTGGAACACCGCCACCTTCTCCGGCGGCAGTCGCAGCGTGCCGTACCATTGCACGGGAAGCCCGCTGAGCGCGGCCTTGTTGAAGAAGAACTCCTCGTCCGCGCCCTGGCGCACCGATTTCATCCGGTGCACTGCCGCCACGCGCACTTCGAATTCTCGGCCCGCCGAACTCCAACGGAGTGTGGCGCCTAGGCCAGCCTGCAGGTTCTGCGACGAGTTTTCTGAGATCGAAACCTGAGGCGCCGCTTCGTCGGCCTTCCACCATCCACCCTGGCGCACTTCGAGATCCTCCGGGATCGAATCCAGCCAGGTCACTTGGCGGGCGAATCCGCGGCCGCGGCGCTGTCCGTTGGGGAGAGTGATTTGCTGAATCGGAACACCATTCACCTGCAACAGCCGCGCGGGGACCGTCGGCACCAGTTTTGGCGGCACGGCCGCCTCCTTGCGGGAAGCCAGGAATTGCCTGATCTCGTCAACGTCCTTCGGCGTGATATTGATCAGGAACACGTTGGGCGCGCCCTTCGGCGCCGCGCCCATCACCTCTCCCAGCAGCGAGTTCTGCACCAGGTAAATGGTCAGCGTGAACATCACCCCGATGCCCAGAGACACCAGCACACTGGCCGCGTGATTGCCCGGCCGGTAGATGTTCGCCATCCCATGCCGCACCGCCACCGGCAGCCGCCACGGCGACCGCCGCACCACGCCCCGCAGCACTCTCAGCAGCAGCCACGCGATGCCCGCCAGAATCAGCAGCGCGCCGCCCAATCCGCCCACGAACCACGCGCCCATGCGAATCGACTCCGCCAGCCACGCCGCCACTCCGCCCAGCCCCGCAAGAATCACCAGCCCCGTCACCGCCGCCGGCAACTGCCTCTTCAACCGCACCGCCAGCTTCGGCTTCACCTCCGCCATCTCCCGCCGGAAGATCGCCGCCGGCTTCACCTGCCGCACCGCCAGCAGAGGCGGAATCGTGAACAGCAACGCCACCAGCGTCCCCGCCGCCATCCCCTCCAGCGCGAATGAAGGGTTCCATGGAATCGACTGGAACTGGAAATACCTCTGCAACAGCAGCGGGAACAGCCGCTGCACCGCCGCGCCCACCACAATCCCAACCAGCCCGCCTGCCAGTCCGATCAGCACCGTCTGCAGCGTGTAGATGCGGATCACCTGCGCCGACCGCGCACCCAGGCACTTCAGAATCGCGATCGTGTCCAGCCGCTGCTGGATATGCGAGTGAATCGCCGTCGCCACGCCCAGCGCACCCACAATCAGGGCGATCATCGACACCAGGCTCAGAAACGTGGTCGAGCGGTCCAGCGCCCGCGTGATGAACGGATGCGTCTCTCGGTAATCCGTAATCAGAGACTCGGGAAACGCCCTCTTCAGCGAGGCTCGCATCTCACCCACGGCGATGCCCTGCTCCGGCAGCTTCCACAGGAAGCGGTGCGACGCCCGCGAGCCGAAAATCATCAGGCCCGTCCGCTCCAGTGCCGCGCGCGAGATCAGAATCCGCGGCCCTACGTTCAGCGACCCCGTCATCCGGTCCGGCTCCAGCCGCACCGTCCCGCACACCCTGAACGTGGCCTCGCCCAACTGCACCTGCGCGCCCTGAGCGATGTTCAGCCGCAGCAGCAGATCATCGGATACCGCCATCGCATCCGGCTGCAGCGCCTGCTGCAGCGTCTGCTCGGGCTCCAGCGTCACCTTGCCGTACCACGGATATGTCGACGGATCCACCGCCTTCACCGACACCAGCACCGGCGGCGCATCGCCCCCGGCCGATAGCATCGAGACCGTCTCCGTGATCCGCGACAGCCGCGCGCCGCGCTTCTCCCACGCCTGGATCTCGCTCTCCTGCGCCGGAGTCGCCGCCTGGAACTGCCGGATCAGAAGGTCCGCCGCCATCAGCGTGCGGGCTTCCCGCCGCAGCGCTTCGTGAAACGCCGCCGAAAAACCGCGCACCCCGGTGAGCGCGCCCACGCCCGCCGCCACGCCGAAGATCACAAACAGGAACTTCGGCGCCGAGGCCCGCGCTTCGCGCCACGCCATGCGCCATGCGATGGACGTCTTCATGCCGCACTCTTCGCTTCGTCGGAATCGATCACCCCGTCGCGCAGCGTGATCACGCGCGAGGCGTGCGCCGCCAGGTCGCGGTCGTGTGTCACCAGCACCAGCGTTGCGCCTTCGCTGCGGTTCAGAGTCAGCAGCAGCTCCAACACCTGCCGCCCGTTCACCGAGTCGAGATTCCCCGTCGGCTCATCGGCCAATAGCAGTGGCGGTTTCCGCACGAAGGCCCGCGCCAGTGCCACGCGCTGCTGCTCGCCGCCGGAGAGCTGCACGGGATAGTGGTCGTTGCGGTCCTTCAGGCCCACCGTCTCCAGCAACTGCCGCGCGCGCCCCAGCGCCTCGTCGCCGCTCTCGCCCGCCAGCTCCGCCGGCAGCAGGACGTTCTCTTCCGCCGTCAATGTCGGAATGAGTTGGTAACTCTGAAAGACGAATCCGATCTTGCGCCCGCGCAAGTCGGCCATCCGGTCTTCGTCCAGACCCGCAATCTCCTCGCCCTCGATCTTGATGGACCCGCCGGTCGGCGTGTCGAGCCCCGCCAGTAATCCCAGCAGTGTCGACTTGCCCGAGCCCGACGCGCCCATGATGGCGACAAACTCGCCCGCGTGCACGTCGAAGTCGATGCCCTTCAAAATCTCCACGCGATGCGTGCCAGTGTCGATGGAGCGCGTGACCCCGCGCAGTGAGAGTATCGGTTGGTTCATCCGGTGAGCCGCTCTTCTCCTATCATGGCAAGAGATGACGCGATACATTTTGTGCGCCGCCGCCGCGCTCCTGCTCACAGGTTGCGGCAAGGACAATCCACCCGCCGCCGCCCCTCAGCCCGCGCCCGCCGCCACTCCCGCCAAGGCCGACACCCGCCCCGTCATCCTCGCCTTCGGCGACAGCCTCACCGCCGGCCACGGCCTGCCCGAAGGCCAGAGCTACGCCGACTTCCTGCAAAAGGACCTCGACGCCCGCGGATACTCCTACCACGTCGTCAACCAGGGCATCAGCGGCGATACCACCGACGCCGGCGTCAGCCGCCTCGACTCCGCCCTCGCCCTCAAACCTCAATTCGTCATCCTCGAGCTCGGCGCCAACGACGGCCTCCGTGGACTGCCCATCGAGAAGACCCAGGAGAACCTCGACGCCATGATCGCCGCCTTCCAGGGCGCCGGGGCCAAAGTGGTGCTCTGCGGCATGACGCTGCCCCGCAACTACGGTCAAAACTACATCAAAAACTTCGAAAAAGTGTTCCAAAACCTCTCGAAAACGCGCAAAACCGCCCTCATTCCGTTCTTCTTGGAGGGCGTGGCCACCAGGCCGGAGCTGATGCAGGGTGACGCGCTGCACCCCACCGCCGAGGGCTGCCGTCTGGTGGCCCAAACCGTCTTCAAGCACCTTCAGCCGCTGTTGGGGCGGCCGCAGTAAGCCAACTTTCCTGCGTCTCAGCCGCGCCGGCCGCATCCGAAGAGTCATGCTCCGTAAAACCGCCCTGCTGGGAGGAATTCTCGCCATGACCGCTTTCGCCGCTAACGTGTACGACTTCACAATGCCCGATATCGACGGCAAACCCTTGGCTTTCAAGAGCCTGCAGGGCAAAGCCGTGCTCGTCGTGAACGTCGCCAGCAGGTGCGGCTACACCCCGCAGTACGCCGGGCTGGAGACTCTGTACCAGAAGTACAAAGACCGCGGGCTGGTGATTGTCGGCGTGCCCGCCAACAACTTCGGGGGCCAGGAACCGGGCACCAACGAAGAGATCAAGACGTTCTGCTCCCGCAAGTACAACGTCACTTTCCCCATGCTTTCAAAGGTTTCCGTGAAGGGCTCGGATATGACTCCGCTGTACGGGTTTCTCACCGCGGCCAAGGGCGGCGACGTGAAGTGGAACTTCACCAAGTTCCTGGTGGGCAAGGACGGCCAGGTGCTGGGACGCTTTGAGCCGGCCGTCGCTCCGGATGCTGCCGATCTGGCCGCGGCCATCGAGAGCGCCCTGAAATAGCTCCCCGGAGGGGGCCAACGATTTGATAACGTAGGAGATAGGGCCGCAGTGGCGGCCCGCATCTCCCATGGCGAAGATCCTTGTCACCGGGGGCGCCGGCTACATCGGCTCCCATACCTGCCACCGCTTGCTGGAAGCGGGTCACGACGTCCAGGTGCTGGACGACCTTTCGAAAGGCTTCGCGCACAACGTGCCCGAAGGCCGCCTCAACGTGGTCAACCTGCACGATGCCGCGGCGATGGATAAGTTGTTCTCCGCGCACGAGTTCGAAGCGGTCATCCACTTCGCTGCGTTCATCGCCGTGGGCGAAAGCTCGCGGGAACCGGAGCGCTACTTCCGCAACAACACAGGCGGCTCCCTGGCACTGCTGGACGCCATGAAACGCCACGGCGTGCGGCGCATCGTGTTCAGTTCGACGGCCGCGGTTTACGGCAACCCGGAAGTAGTTCCAATCCCGGAAAACAGCGCTTGGAAGCCGGTGAACCCATACGGCGAGTCGAAGCTGATGACAGAGACGACGCTGCGCTGGCTGAGCGAATGCTCCGGCCTGAAGTATGTGGCCCTGCGCTATTTCAATGCCTGCGGCGCCGAGCCGCGTTACGGGGTGGGCGAGGAGCACGACCCGGAAACTCACCTGATTCCCTTGATTCTAAAAGCGATCCGCAGCGGCAAGCCGGTGACGGTTTTCGGCCAGGACTATGCAACGCCGGACGGCACCTGCATCCGCGACTACGTGCATGTGTCGGATCTGGCCGAGGCCCATGTCAAAGCGCTGGACTGGCTGATGGCGGGCGGCGAAGGCGGGGTCTTCAACGCCGGAACAGGCCATGGTTTCAGTGTCTTGGAGGTAATCCGGGCAGCCGAGGCGGTGACCGGGCAAAAGGTCCCCTACATCATGGGCGAGCGCCGCATCGGCGACCCGGCCGTGCTGGTGGCAGATTCGGCCAAGCTACAGAAAACATTGAATTGGATCCCGAAATACGCGACTCTGGAAGAGATGGTGGCCAGTGCCTGGGCGTTTGAGAGCAGCCACTCGCACGGGGACTGAACTCCCCAGCCCTTGCTGTAACCTAGAGTGCCCGGCAGTGCGCCTTTTTCTGTGTTGGCGCGTCTAAGAACGAAGAAAGGCTAAGTCTGTCTCCATGCCTGCCCTGACCAATCCGATGCCGGCACCCCAGCCCGGGCCGGCGCCCGCGCGTCCTGCGATCGACCGGCGTGGCGCACTGTTGAAGCTGCTCTTGGTGCTTGTGCTGATCGTAGCGGCCAGCGCGGCTGGCTACTATGCGTACAAAGCCCGGCAAACCGAGGAGCAGAAGGCGGCTTCCGTGGCCGCGACCAAGACGTTCACGGTGCAGCGCGGAGACCTGGAAGTACGTTTGCGGGTGACCGGCTCCACGTCGGCCAGTGACTACGCCAACATCATCGCGCCGCGCCAGCGCGGTCCGGAGTCAGGCGCGATGGTGCTGCTGAAGCTGGTGGGTTCAGGCGTGTTTGTGAAGAAGGGCGACATCATTGTGGAGATCGATCCGCAGAGCGCCAAGGACCACCTGGACGACACTCTCGACGGCCTGAAAGACCAGGACAACAACGTCAAAAAGAAGAAGGTCAACAACGACCTGCAGATGACGAATCTCCAGCAGACTTTGCGGCAGGCGAAGGCCAACGTGGACAAGGCCCGCCTCGACATCAAGGCTGCCGAGATCCGCACCGATATCGACCGCGAATTGCTGAAGCTGTCGCTCGATGAGGCGGAGGCGGCATACAAGGAAATGCAGCTGGACGTGCCGTTGTCCCAGCAGTCTCAGTCTTCGGACCTGCGGAACACCGAGTTGGGCCGCAAGACCGAAGTTCTGCATGTGGAGCGTCACCAGGGCGACCTCGACAAGTACATCGTGCGGGCCCCGATGGACGGCATGGCCGTGCTGGCGACGATGAACCGCCCGGGCGGCGAAACGGTGACCCTGGCGGTGGGCGACACGGTCCGCCCCGGGCAGCAGCTGATGAAGATCATCAACCCGAAGAGGATGCAGGTGGACGGCACGGTAAACCAGTCCGAATCCAGCCAGATCCGCATTGGGCAGGGCGCGGCAGTCAGGCTTGACGCTTTTCCGGGCACAGCCTACGCGGCCAAGGTGCACTCCATCGGCGCGCTGGCGGTGGGAGGGGGGCGGCAGAACTACTACATCCGCACCATCCCCGTGCTGGTCTACGTGGACAACGCGGATTCGAAGATGATTCCGGACTTGTCCGCCTCCGCGGACATTCTTCTGAAGACCGAGAAGGACGCGGTGCTGGCTCCGCTGGCGGCTGTGGAAGCCGACCGGGAAAAGACCTACGTCTACGTCAGGACCGCCAAGAACTTCGAGCGCCGGGAAGTGAAACTGGGCGCCGACAACGGCGTTCAGGTGGCGGTGCTGGAAGGTCTGAAGTCCGGCGAAGTGATCAAGACGAATTAGCGGGCCGCGGCGACGCTGCCACCAACCACGCACGGATTCCGTTGCGAGGCCTGTGCGCGGACATCGGTGTCTTTGCGCGGGGCTAGTCGATCCAGACGGAGTGGCGGCCGGGCGGGAGCAGGATGGGCTTTTCCGGACGCCGGGCCGGAATCGCGATGGCGCGAGCCTGGCTCTCGTACTCGACCCGCAAACGGCCCTGCACGACTTCGGCACTCAACAACTCTCCGTTGAAATCCGCCAACAACGGCGCCTGCGGCTCGGGGCAGGCTGACAGAATCCACTCGCCGCGGGGCAGCAGCATTTTGCCGGCGGAGGCCACGGGCCAGGAGCGGCCGTTCACCAGGGCGCACCCGGGATAGTTGGCGGCGGCGGTGGCGCGGGCGGTGACCTTCCACTCTCCAGGCTGCAGCGGCTGGACGTCGGCGGGCGAAGCGGCGGCGGCGAGTAGCGGCCAATCCGGCGCGAGAATCGAGTTTTCAAAGTAGAGCGCGACGCGCGGGAAACTGCGGGCGGCGGAGCGCACGAGCTGCAGCAGCTCGGAGCCGGTCTGCTGGCGGGTGGGATAGACGTCCTGGTAGCGCGAAACGACGTTGAGGTCGATGGCGAGCCGCGATTGCGGCGGCGCGATGCCGGCGTAGCGGCGGGCGATCTCTTCATAGCGCTCAGGGCCGAGGTGCCAGATGGTGGCGGGATCTTCAATGAGGAACGTGGCGCCCTGCTGAGCGGCGGCGGGCAGCAGGCGGGCGGCATCGGCGCCGAGGGCGTCGCGCATGGAGGTATCAAAGCGGTCGTCGACGTGGGTGAGCGCCATGTCGAGCCACGGCTTCTCCTGACGAAACTGCTGAATCCGGCCGAGCCACTGGCGCTGCAGGTCCGCGGCGAGGTCCGCCCGGAAGGCGAGGAAGCGCTGCATGGGGCGCGCGTCGCGGAGGTGATATGCGGGCGATTGGGGATTGTAGAGATCCCTGGGATCCACGCCGCTCTGCGCCTGAAAGCTGCGCCGGACATCGGCATTGAACGGCGTGAAGCGCGCGGGATTCAGGTAGCCTTCGAGCGATTCGAAGTAGAGTTCGCCCAGGTTGATACCGTCCCAATCGAAGCGGCGCAGCAGGGCGGAAAGTCCGGCGTGGACGGCGGCGGAGCAATCGGGGTTGGCGAGATTCATCAGGCGGCGCCAGTCGAGGTGCGCATCCTGGCCGGCGGCCGTCTGTTCGCGCCACTCGGGATGCCGCAGCCAGAACTCCTGGCTGACATGGGGCAGCTCCACCCAGGCATAAGCGGAGATAGCGTGGCGATGGCAGGCTTCAATGAGCGCGGCGAGCCAGGCGTCGCGCTGCGGATCGGGCTCCCAATAGTGCCAGGCGGCGATGTGCAGAGCGGCGATGCCGCCGCTGCGCCAGCGGGAAGCCAGGTAATCCGGATCTGCGCGCAGGCGGTAAGAGGAATCAAAGAACGCCCAAAGGGCGCGGCTTTCGGACTTGGGCAGAGCCCCGAGTTCGAGCAGCGCCTGGGGAATGTAAGGGTAGCGTTCATAGCCGCGCTCGCCCAGCGGGGTGGCGGTCCAGAAGACGATTTGCGCACCGCGCCGGAAACCGGCGGCCAGGGGTACGCCGGTCCAACGCTCCCGGCTGAAGACCACGGCCTGGGGCGGCACTTCGAAGCGCGGCACTTGCACTGGAACGGCCCAGACGATCTGCAGCGAGGGCTGAATGGAGTCGATGACAGAACGGACCTCGACGGACTCTCCGGAAGGCGAGGGCCTAAACCCGAGATCGCGCGCCGGCCCGGAGGCGCCCTCCAGACAGAGAATGGAATTCGAGTCGAGCCCGCTGGCGGCCAGCACGCGCGGCCAGGAGGACTCTGCCTGCAGGGAGGCGGCGAGCAGAAGAAGACTAGTGAGAAAACGCATACCACATGCCTGTGCGGAAGTCCCAGTAGTTGGGCCCCCAGGGATTCGCTTTGTTCTGAAGATGCGCGCCGCGCACCAACTCGGTGCGGAATGAGACGCCACTGGGCAGTCCGGGCATCACCACGCGGAAGCCGGCGCCGCCTTCGATGAAGTTGCCCCAGTATTCGCCGCGGCGATCCAGCGTGAGATTCCAGGCGGCGTAGGCCTGGGCCTGCCAGCCGCCGCCGGAGCGGGCGAAGGTGTAGCCGGAGCGGTTCTGCAGGTAGAGCAGCATGTCGTTGCGAAAGCGGCTGGCGTAGACGCCGTCGGCGTTGGTCTCGTGGAAGAGACCGGCCTGGGCAGTGCCCAGCAGCCGGCCCCAGCCTTTGAGAGCCGATAGGCCGCCGCGATAGTCAGGCTGGAAGCGGGGCGTGCCGTACTGGCCGCCGTGGTAGTTGTAAGCCTGTCCCGCTTCCGCCCAGGCGAAGAGATGGGTGGAGATGCGTGCGCGCAATCCGGCGGCGGCGATCACGCTGTTCTCCGACAGCAACTGAAGGCCGGCCGGCATGCCCACGCGCTGCCCCGAGGTATCGCCCACGAGGCGCGCGGCGAGATATGGCGTGAAGATGGAGCGGGCGGGGTGCCACTCGGCTTTCGCCTGCCCGTAGAGAAACACCCCGTTCCAGCGCGAGGAGTAGAAGGGGATGCCCCAGACATTGAAGGAAAAGCGCCGGAAGCGGGGCGCCAGCGTCTCGTAGGCGGCGCTGGCCTGGTTAGCGATGGACGGCTCCGGCGACTTGCGCGCCAAGTCAAACCAGCGCAGCGCCTCTCGATCCTGGTGGAGCAGGTTGGAGGTGAGCCCCAGCTTGTAAGCCACGCCGGCGTCCGCGGGGTTCTCCTCATGAGCGATGCGGAAGAATCGATAGGCATCCTGCACATAACTGCTGGCGAGAGAGCGCTCCGCCATCTCCAGGGCCGGCAAGGGAGGAGCGGCGAGGATGTCGCGGGGCAGCGGCCCAGGCGGCGCCAGGGACGCCTCGCCGGGGTCCGGCACGGCGCCATGGAGCATCTCGCGCGCCGCTTCGGCCACACGGGGCGGCCCGGCGCGCCAGGCCAAAGCAATGGCGCCGCGGGCCTTTTGGCCGTCGCCCAGAGCGATCCAGACGCGGGCCAGGTCGATGAGCAGATTGTCCTGAGAAGGGCGCAGGCGCCAGGCCATTTCGTAGTGCTCGGCAGCCAGCGGCAGTTGATCCGCCGACTCGGCCAGCCGCGCCAACTCTTCGTGCGCGGACCACTGCCGCGGCGCCAGGCGGACGGCCTCCGACCAACGGGCGATGCCTTCCTGCAGCAGCGCGTCCACGGACGCAAAGGCCCGCGCGGCAGAGACTTGCACGCTCAGATCGGCGGAGTTTTTCAGTCTGGAAAAGATGCGGCGGGCGGCTTGGGTGCGACCGGTTTCGTAGCAGAGAAAGGCATACTCCAGCCCGGCCTGCTCATCCGCGGGGGAAGTGGCGAAGACGCGTTCGAATTCGTCCCGTGCCTCGTCGCGGTCGCCACGCTTGAGCAGGGTGTAGGCCAGGTCCTTGCGGATGCGGACAGGGGTAGGATCCAGACTCAGAGCCAACCGAAATTGCGCGACAGCGCTATCGTAGCGCCCGGCGCGGAGGTCGGCATAGGCGCCGTTGGCCAGGGTCTCTGAGGACACAGGTCCGCTCAAGAACGCGATGAGGAGAAACCACATCCTGGAAGCAATAGTGCGCTGCGCGGGAGGGATCTCTCACTTGGAATAGGAGGCATATGATAGAGGCATATGCCGTTTTTTCGCGGTGTGGATTTCCTGCACATTGACACTCTGCTGAGCGACGAGGAGAAGCTCGTCCGGCAATCGGTGCGGCAATGGGTGGATGAGCGGTTGATGCCGCTGATCAAGGACTGCTACAACGCAGGCCGTTTTCCGGCCGAACTGATCCCTGAAATGGGCGAAATGGGCTTTTTCGGCGCCAACCTGGAAGGCTACGGCGCGGCCGGCATGAGCAACTTGGATTACGGGCTCATCATGCAGGAACTGGAGCGCGGAGATTCCGGCATCCGCAGCTTCGTCAGCGTGCAGGGCGCGCTGGTGATGTGGCCACTGCTCACCTACGGCAACGAGGAGCAGAAGCGGAAGTATCTGCCGAAGCTGGCGACGGGAGAGCTGATCGGCTGTTTCGGCCTGACCGAACCGGGCTTCGGCTCGAACCCGGGGGGCATGACCACCACGGCGGTGCGCGACGGCGGGGATTGGATTCTGAATGGCGAAAAGACCTGGATCACCAACGGGTCAGTGGCGCACCTGGCGGTGGTGTGGGCGCGGACGGATGAGGGCGTCCGGGGGTTTCTGGTGGAGCGGGGCACGCCGGGCTACTCGGCATCCGACATCCACGGCAAACTCTCCATGCGCGCATCGGTGACATCATCGCTGGCGCTGGCCGAATGCCGGATTCCGGATGCGCAGCGGCTGCCGGACGCCGTGGGGCTGAAGGCGGCGCTGGGCTGCCTGTCGCAGGCGCGCTACGGAATCGGCTGGGGGGTTCTGGGCGCCGCCATGGATTGCTTTGAGACCGCACGGCTGTACACAGTGGAACGCAAGCAATTCGACAACCGGCCCATCGCTTCCCACCAACTGGTGCAGGAGAAGCTGGCCTGGATGGTGACCGAGATAACGAAGGGGCAGCTGCTGGCGGTACACTGTGGCAGGCTGAAAGACCGGAAACAGCTGGACTTCGCCCACATTTCGATGCTGAAGCGCAACAACGTGGCGATGGCGCTGGAATGCGCCCGCCTTTCGCGCGATCTGCTGGGCGCCAACGGCATCATCGACGACTACCCGTTAATGCGGCACCTGTGCAACCTGGAGACGGTGAAGACGTACGAAGGAACGGACCACATTCACGCACTGGTGCTGGGAGAACGGGTGACGGGCGTCGCGGCTTACAAGTAGCGAAGGAGCGGCATGAAGAGAAGAACCTGGTTGGCAGGCGCGATACTGGGCGCGGCCGCCTGTTCGAAGCGGCCCGAGTTCGACTACGGCGAGCCGAAGAAGCGGTATCAGATCAGCGGGGTGGTGCTGCGGTTGAGGCCGGAAGCCCGGGTGGCGGTGGTGCAGCATGAGAAGATCGAAGGTTGGATGGAGGCGATGACGATGGAGTTTCCGGTACCGGAGCCGGCGGAGTTCGCAAAGTTGAAAGAGCAGACGAGATTTCACGCCACAGTGTGCGTGAACGATCTCTACTACTGGCTGACAGGCATCATTGTGGAGCGAGCATGAAAATCCTGTGGACCCTGGTGATACTGGCGGGCGTTTGCTCCGTGCAGGCACAGAACAAGAAGGCCAATGCGCAGAGGTGGGATCAGCTGTACCTGAACCCCGACGCAAAGGTGCCGGTGAACCCCAGCAACCTGGTATTGGAGGCGACAGCGAGCCTCAAGCCAGGCGCGGCTCTGGACGTAGGCATGGGGAACGGCCGGAACTCGGTCTACCTCGCCCGCAAAGGCTGGAAGGTGACTGGCATCGACATCTCCGAGGCCGCGGTGAAGCAGGCCCAGCAGGAGGCCGCGAAGCTGAAAGTGGAATTCGACGCGCGGGCCGGCGACGTGGAAAAAATGGACCTGGGCCACAGCCGGTACGACCTGATCGTCTGCATGTACGTGAACCTGGTGGCGGTGCGCAGTTCCAGGAAGTTGATCGACGCGCTGAAGCCGGGCGGGCTTTTGATAGTGGAGGGCCATCACGCGGAAGTGCAGGCGATGGGGATGCGCCCGGTGAACGGCGGTCCGGCGGGCTATGCGGACAACCAGTTGCTGCACGTGTACGACAAGCTTCGCATCGTGCGGTACGAAGACAGGATGATGGCCGCCGAGTGGTCCAACGGACCAGAGGGGCGAGCGCCGGTGGTCCGGCTGGTAGCCGTGAAGCCCTGATATCAGCGGCGCGAAAACGAGTGTGCAAAAGAAAGGGCCCGGGGATGACCCGGGCCCTTCCTGCAATACGACCGGACGCTACACCTTCCGGCTTGGGTGAACTTAAGCCGTGCGGCGGCGGAGCGCAACACTGAGTCCGACGAGAGCGCCGCCCAGCATGGCGAAGGTGGAGGGCTCAGGAACCTGCCCCGGAGGAGGAGGAGTGGTGGACGAAGTGGCGGCGATGCCCGCGATCTTGAACAGGTCGTCGCAGTTGTTCAGGCTGTAAGCCGCGCCGAGGAGGATGGAGGAGATTCCAGTGCCGTTGATGGCCACAGAGCGGTCAACGGAGCCGCCGGAATTCGTAGTCATGGGACCGAAGCCGAAGGGCGGATTGATGATATCGCCGACTGTCTTGCCAGCCAGCGCGCCGGACGCAAAGGAACTGGCGCTGGTCCAGTAGGTGACATCGGTGTCGCCGAAGGCTTTCAGGCTGAAGCTGGCACCGCTCACCGGAGCGCTGAACTGAAAGAGGATGAAGTCGTAACCGGCGACGTTGTCCACGGTATGAGTGTTGGGGCTGCAGCCGGCGGCCACTTCGGAATCATTGCAGACGCCGAGGCCGGGGGACCACAAGCCGGTAGAGGCCGTGGAGAAGGTGGAAGCGAGATTGGCGAGGCTCCAGGAGGTCACGGTGAGGTTCACACCGTTGGAAGTGTAGACATTGGAGACTCCATCTGCCAGCAGGGTGTTGTTGCCTGCGAGGTTGTAGCTAAGAGGCGCTGCTGAAACAGCGGCGAAGCTGAGCGCGAACGCCAGCAGTGAAAAGAGGGTGGCTTTGAGGTTCATTGTGTTTGGCTCCGATAGGTGATTTCCGGTCGTGAGCCCAGAATACGGGGGCAGGTACGGGCGGAGAATCGCCGGTTGGACTCAGTACCGTGCGGAATTGTAACGGTACACACAGAAAGAGCCTGCCCGCGCCGAGAGCGGGACCTAGGTACCATTCGAGGGCTGGAGGGTGAGGGGCGGGTAGAGACAAAAAGAGCGGCCGTTCAAGCACTTAGCGCGAGGACGGCCGCTGGGAGGTTGGTCCTAAAGACCAGTCATTCCGGGTGCGGGTTTCAGCCCGCCGTAACGCTATCGAGGGTCTCTCCGGAGGCGGATAATAGCCGTAATTGCATCGGCAGCTGCCCGAAAGCATGCGTGGAGCAGCTCAAACAGGGGTCGTAGGCGCGCACCACGGCGGAAACGCGGTTGACGGCGCCCTCCTTCAATTGATTGCCGTCCACGAAGCGCTCAGCCACCTGCTGGATGCTGCGGTTGATGGCGAGGTTGTTGTGGCCGGTGGCGACGATGAGGTTGGCCCACGTCATGGCGCCCTTCTCATCCACCTTGTAGTGATGGATGAGCGTGCCGCGGGGGGCCTCGATGATGCCAACGCCTTCGTGGCAGTTGACAGCCGCCTCGGCGCGGACGTGCGTATCGAGGATCTCAGGCATATTCAGCAGTTCTTCCATACGCTCGCTGGCGTAGAGGGCCTCAATGAGGCGGGCGTAGTGGTAGAAGAACGAACTGTGGACGATGCGGCCGAGCCGCTGGCGGTATTCGGCCAGCTCCTGATCGGCTTCGGGCGTGCCGCAGGATTCAGCGGCGTTGAGGCGGCCGAGCGGGCCCACGCGGTAGGTGCCTTCGGGATAGCCGAGAGGTTTGAAGTAAGGAGCCTTGAGGTAGGAATCCGGCAGCGAAGCCTCGCCGATGTACTTGGAGTATTCGGTGGGCTTGGCGAAGGAGGCCACCACTTTGCCATCGGCATCGCGGAAGCGCATGATGCCGTCGTAGATCTGCAGGCGCCCCTCGTAGTCTGAGAGGCCGGCGTGCATGGTGGGCATGTTGCCGAAGCTGTCGGCCTCTTCGGGGAAGCCGTCGAGCATGGCCTTGAAGGTCTTCAGCGTGCGGCGGATGATACTGCGGGCCAGGGGCAGGCCGCTGAGGATCCAGTCGCGGGTTTCGGTGGAAAGCGGTTGGTTGACGCCGCCGGGGACGGTCCAGGAGGGATGGATGCGTTCGCCGGCCAGGCGCTCAATGGCCTGCTGGCCGAACTTGCGCAGGGCGATGCCGTCGCGGGCGGCTTCGGGGTACTTCTCGATGAGGCCGACGACGTTGCGGAGCTTGGGATCGGAGTCGAAGCCGAGCAGGAGGTCGGGCGCGGAGAGGTGGAAGAAGCTGAGGCCGTGGCTTTGGACGAACTGGGCGCAGTGGAGGAGTTCCCGCAGCAGGCGGCCGGCTTCGGGAATGGTGACCGCCATGATGGCGTCGCAGGCCTTCACGGAGGCCAGCAGGTGCGACACCGGGCAGATGCCGCAGATGCGGGCTGTGATGGCCGGCATCTCGTAGTAGGGGCGGCCTTCGACGAACTTCTCGAAGCCGCGGTACTGCGTGACGTGGAACTGAGTGGAGGCGACCTTGCCCTGATCGTTGAGGTGGATGTCGATCTTGGCGTGGCCCTCGATGCGGGTGACGTGATTGATGGTGATGGTGCGTGACATCGAGTATCTCCTCTCAGCCGAACTTCACTTTGCCGGCCAGTTCGGGTTTGCGGCCGGAGAGCAGTTCCGTGACGACAAAGGCGATGGCGTCGGCCTTGGGCGGGCAGCCTGGGACGTGGATGTCGACTTTGACCACCTCGTGGACGGGCACTGCGTGGCGCAGCAGGGTGGGGACACCGTCGGTGGGCGGACGGTGATTGACGTCGGCGCCCTGGACGTAGGCGCGCTCCAGCAGCACCTTGGTGGGGATGTTGTTGCGCATGGAGGGGACGTTGCTGGTGACGGCGCAGTCGCCGAGCGAGACGAGCAGCTTGGACCGGGAGCGGATCTTCTGGATGAGGCGGAGGTCGTCCTGGCTGCTGACTGCGCCCTCGACGAGGGTGACGTCGACCATTTCGGGGAATTCCTGGGCGTCGACCAGCGGGCCGTAGACGATATCGGCCTTCTGAACGACGTCGATCAGGACTTCGTCGATATCGAGCAGCGACATGTGGCAACCGCTGCAGCCATCCAGCCAGACGGTGGCGACTTTGGCTTTGCTCATGAGTGGACTCCTCTCAGATTGGCCAGCCGGCTGATGGGCTCAGGCCGTTTGGTCATCTCTTCCACGGCGAAGCCCTTCTCGGCGAGAGCGCCGGTGGGGCAGCTTTGGACGCACTTGCCGCAACTGGTGCAGTTGCGGGAGTCGCCCCAATTGCGGTTCAGTTCGCAGACGAGGCGCGAGCCGACGCCGCGGCTGACGACGTTCCAGACGTGGGCGCCCTCGACCTCCGCGCAGACCCGGACGCAGCGCGTGCAGAGGATGCAGCGGTTCTGATCCTGGGCGAACTTGCGGTGGGAGAGGTCGACCGCCACGCGCGGGAAGGTATAGGGGAAGCGGACGCTGGTGACGCCCAGCCTGGTGGCCAGAGCCTGCAGCTCGCAGTGGTTGTTGGAGACGCAGACGGCGCAGACGTGATTGCGTTCGGCGAAGAGCAGTTCGAGGATGGTGCGCCGGTAGCGGCGGAGCTTGTCGTTCTGGGTGGTGACGTTCATGCCGTCCTGCACGGGGGTGGTGCAGGCGGGCAGGAGGCGTCCGACGCCGGCCACCTCCACCACGCAAAGGCGGCAGGCGCCCACGGAGGAGAGCCCCTTCATGTGGCAGAGCGAGGGGATGAATTTCCCCGCGGCGAGGGCGGCGTCCAGCAGGGAGGCGCCTGACTGGGCGTTGATCAGCTCGCCGTCGATTCGAATTGAGATTTTGCTCGGCATGGTGATGGCTCCTCCTTCTTAGTGGTCTCCATTGCGGACGTCGCAGCGGAGGCAGCGGCAGGCCTCTTCCATGGCCTCCACGGTGGTGAGGCCGACGGTGGCCTCCGAGAAGGTGCGGGCGCGCTCCTCGGCATCGAGTTCTCCGACGTGGTGCCGCGCGGCGTCGCTGGGATGGGCGGGTACGGCCATGTTGTAAGTGAACGCGGGAATGAGTTCGCGCCAGCGTTTCACGCCGGTGAGGCGCTTATCGATGTTGCGGGCGGCTTTCTTGCCGTAGCCCATGGCGTTGGAGACGTTTGATGCGCCGGTAATGAGGTCGCCGCCTGCATAGAACTTGGGCCGCGAGGTTTCGAGGGTGAAGCGGTCCACCTCGATGAGGCCGTTCTCCTTGATCTTGAGGCCGGAGGCCTTGGCGAAGTCGATATCGACGCTCTCGCCGACGGCGAGGATGACGGTATCGCAGTTGTAGCGGACGATCTCGTCGGTGGGGATAGGGCGGCGGCGGCCGGAGGCATCGTATTCGCCCAGGGTGGTTCGGACGGCTTCGATGGCGGAAACGCGGCCGTCGGCGCCGCCGAGGATGCGGTGGGGCGTGGCCAGGAAGGCGAGTTTGGCGCCCTCGGCCTCGGCGGCTTCGGTCTCCTCGGGAATGGCCGGCATGTCTTTGCGTTCGCGGCGGTAGAGGATGGTGACGTCGGAGCCGAGGCGCAGGGCGGTGCGGGCCGAGTCGATGGCGGCATTGCCGCCGCCGATGACGATCACGCGCTTGCCCAGGGGCACTTTCTCTCGCTTGGAGACAGCTTCGAGGAACGGCAGAGCGGGAATGACGCCAGTGAGTTCGGTGCCGGGCAGATAGACCCAGCTTTCCTTCCACGTGCCGATGGCGAGGAAGACGGCGTCATAGCGCTGGTCGAGATCGTTCAGAGAGATGACGGCCGGGACGGCGGCGTTGAATGTGAACTCGACGCCCATGAGGCGAATGAGTTCCACTTCACGGTCGAGCACTTCCTTGGGCAGGCGGTAGTCGGGCAGCGCGTAGCGCAGCATGCCGCCGGCGTTGGGATTGGAGTCGTAGACCATAACATCGTGGCCGAGCATGCGGAGGTAGAAGGCGCAGGCGAGGCCGGTGGGTCCAGCGCCGACGACGGCGCAGCGCTTACCGGTGGGGGCCATGCGCAGAGTGGCGACGCGGGCGACGACGTCGGGGAAGCGGGGCGAGTTGTAGATGGAATCCGCGATGTAGCGGTGGACTTCGCGCATGTTCACGGACGAATCGATGCCGGAGCGGCGGCAGCGGTCGTCGCAGGGGTGCTGGCAGACGCGGCCGGTGGAGGCGGGCAGCGGGTTGTCCATGACGACGGAGACGAAGGCGTCTTCCAGGCGGTCCTCCTTGAGGAGTTGGAGGAAGCGCGGGATGTTCATGTGCAGCGGGCAGGAGTTCTCGCAAGGCGAGAGGGCCAGATCCTCGCAGACGCCGGCGCGGCAGCGGCTGGCGCGGATGTGGTCTTCAAACTCATGCCGGAAATGGCGCATGGTGGTGAGGACGGGGTTGGGGGCGGTTTGGCCGAGGCCGCAGAGCGAGGTGTCGCGGATCATGCGGCTGAGGTCGTCGAGAGTGGCCAGGTCGGCCTCGGTGCCTTTGCCCTTGGTGATGCGGTTGAGGTAGTAGAGGGACTTGTCGAGGCCGACGCGGCAGGGGATGCACTTGCCGCAGCTTTCCGAGTGCGTGAACTCGATGAAGTAGCGGGCCACGTCCACCATGCAGTTGTCTTCGTCCATCACCACCATGCCGCCGGAGCCCATGATGGAGCCGAGCTGGGCGAGCGATTCGTAGTCGACGGGCGTGTCGAACATCTCTTGCGGGATGCAGCCGCCGGAGGGGCCGCCGGTTTGGACGGCTTTGACGGCGCGGCCGTTGGTGGTGCCGCCGCCTACGTCGTAGACGAAGGTCTTCAGCGGCGTGCCGAGGGGCATTTCGACTAGGCCGGTGTTGAGGACCTTGCCGACAAGGGAGAAGACTTTCGTGCCCGGGCTCTTGGGACTGCCGGTTTCGGCGAACCAGGCTGGCCCCTTCACCACGATGGGCGCGACGTTGTACCAGGTTTCGACGTTGTTGATGTTGGTGGGCTTGCCGAAGAGGCCGGACTCCGCGGGGTACGGAGGACGAGGCGTGGGGCGGCCCGCCTTGCCCTCCAGCGAGCGGATGAGGGCCGTTTCCTCTCCGCAGACGAATGCGCCGGCGCCCTCCACCATCTGCAGGTGGAACTTGAAGCCGCGGCCGAGAATGTTATCGCCCAGAAGGCCGTATTCCTCCGCCTGCTGGATGGCCGCCTGCAGGCGGTGGACGGCCAGCGGGTATTCGGCGCGGACGTAGATGATGCCTTCGGTGGCGCCGGTGACGAAGCCGCCGATGATCATGCCTTCGATGAGCGAGTGCGGATCGCTTTCGATCTCATTGCGGTTCATGTAGGCGCCGGGGTCGCCTTCATCGGCGTTGCAGATGAGGTACTTCTGACCCGTCTTGGCCCGTTGGAGGTATTCCCACTTGGAGCCGGTCTGGAAGCCGGCGCCGCCACGGCCGCGCAGCTTGGCGAGCTTGATGGACTCGACGATGGAGACGGGATTGCTGTCGATCAGGACTTTGTAGAGGGCCTGATAGCCGCCGACGGCGAGGTGTTCCTCGATGTCGGTGGGATCGATCAGGCCGCAGTTGCGGAGAACGATCTTCTTCTGGCCCTTGAAGAAGGGCACTTCATTCCAGAGCGGGATCTCCTGCAGTCCGGTGCCATACTTCACGTGGCCGGTGATGTGGTCCCATTCGTCGACGCGGCAGAGCGCGAGGCCGGCGGGGACGCGGCCGGCCGAGAGTTCGTCCAGAATGAAGCCGACGTCGTTGGGCTGGACGCGCTGGAGGATGACCAGCGGCTTGCCGGGAATCCAGACGTTCACCAGTGGCTCAGCGGCGCAGAAGCCGAAGCAGCCGGTGCGGGCGAGAGTGATGGAAAGGCCGCGCTGGCCGATGGCGTCGGCGAAGGCGTGGTAAACCGCTTCGGCGCCATTGCCGCTGCCGCAGGTGCCCATTCCGACGGCGATGCGCGGGTTGGGCGGCAGCAGTTTGGCCATTCCGGCTTCGCGCACGGCATTGAAGGTGGAAAGGTCAGTGATCTTCGTCATCAGGCGCCTCCCTTCTTGAGGGCTTCCACTTCGCGCTCCAGTGCGCGTTCATTCACGTGGCCTAGAATGGCGTGGTCCACCTCCACCACGGGAGCCAGAGCGCACTGGCCGAAGCAGGCCACGGTGCGCAGGGTGAACTTGCGGTCCGGGGTGGTCATGGAGAGCTTGTCGGCGCCGCCTTCGTCCTCCGCTGAGACGAGGCCGAGCTGGAGCTTCATGCGTTCCAGCAGGTCGCGCGAGCCGCGCGTGTGGCAGGCCGTGCCGCGGCAGATGCACACCGTGTGTTCGCCCTGGGGTTTGAGATTGAAGAGGGCGTAGAACGTCGCGACGCTGTAGATCTGCGATCCGGGGATGCCGGTCCGGCCGGCGAGGTACTCCAGGTACTCCATTGGCAGGTACTTGGCGCTTTGACGCTCCTGAATCTCTTCCAGCAGGCTCAGGAGCATTCCCGGCTTGCCTTGGTGTTTGGCGATGAGGCGGTCGATGAAGTCCTGCTCTTCAAAGGACAGGGCGCTTCTGGGGGCCGCATAGTCTATGAGGGACGAAGAGGGCATAAGTACGAGAAATCGCCTCCTGATAAACAAGATAATCACATCTGAATATCAGTCGCAACGGGGGCGACCTATCCCCTTTGTTCGTCTTTTGGGCGGCAGAAAGCTATTTCTGAGGGTTTGGCGCGAGAGCGCCTCTCGTGCGGCGCGAGGGGAGAAGAGCGGGCGTTTTGTGAGGAGGGAGGCCGGAGGCCGGTTAGGAGCGGCGCATCCTGGCGCGCGCAAAAATAGCGCCAGCGGCCAGACCGGCGGCGGCCAGCAGCAGGCTGCCCGGTTCCGGCACGGGCTGCGTCAGCGGGGCGGACGTCAGGGAGAGAGACGGCGTGGCCAGCAGGGGCTGGGCGCCGGGAACCGGCAGGCCGCCGGAGGGCTGACTCAGGAAGAGGTCGAGCAGCGCCTGGGTTTCGGCATCGGGTGTTGTGGGCGGGGCGAGGAGGATAGTCCGGAAATCGAAGCCCGCGGGCGGCGTCTGCCAATCGAACACCGGTGCGGCGGCGGCGGGAGCCAGCGACAGGATTGCGATGAGGAGGATGCGCTTCACAGCTTGATTATGGGGGCGGCCCGGCGGCTAAACATCCATGATAGTACTGGGACCGGGGTTGTGCGGGGGAACCGCTGATACCATGGGGGGGAGGTCCAATGAATTCTCACAACCCGCTCTCTGCCCGGAGGTTCGGACGTATCCTGCTCGTCCTTCTGACCTCTGCGTTCCTGCTGACGGCACAGCCTGCCGCGTTCCAGAAAGTGACCAGCGTAGAAGGGATTACCGAGTACCGCCTGCCGAACGGGCTGCGCGTGCTGCTATTCCCTGACCCCACCAAGTCCAACATCACGGTGAACGTCACCTACATGGTGGGATCCCGGCATGAGGACTACGGCGAGACGGGCATGGCCCACCTCCTGGAACACCTGCTCTTCATGGGGTCCACCAACCACACCAACATTAAGAAGGAGCTGCAGGACCACGGGACGCGTCCGAACGGCACCACCTGGCTGGACCGCACCAACTACTTCGAGACCTTCGTGGCCAGCGACGAAAACCTGGACTGGGCGCTGGCGATGGAAGCCGACCGCATGGTGAACAGCTTCATCGCCAAGAAGGACCTGGACAGCGAGATGACCGTGGTGCGCAACGAGATGGAGTCCGGCGAGAACTCGCCCTCCGGCATCCTGATGGAGCGGGTGCTCTCCACTGCCTACCTCTGGCATAACTATGGCAAGGACACGATCGGGGCGCGCAGCGATGTGGAGCGGGTGCCCATAGAGCGGCTGCAGGCGTTCTACCGCCACTTCTATCAGCCGGATAACGCCGTGCTGGTGGTGGCCGGCAAGTTTGACGAGGCGAAGACTCTGGGCCTCATACAGAAGTACTTCGCGCCGATTCCAAAGCCGGCGCGGCGACTGCGCCGCACCTACACCACCGAGCCCACCCAGGACGGCGAGCGCACCGTGACCCTCCGGCGGGTGGGGGACCTGCAAGTCGTCGCCGCCGCCTGGCACATCCCTTCCGGCGCGGATGCGGATTATGCCGCCGTGGAGATGGCCACCGGCATCTTCTCCGACCAGCCCTCGGGCCGCCTCTACAAGGCCCTTGTGGAGACGAAGAAGGCCGCTTCGACCGCCATGTTCTCCTTCCAATTGAAAGACCCCGGCCTTGTCTACGCCCAAGCCTCCGTGCGCATGGAACAGTCTCTGGACGACGCCCGCAAGACGCTGCTGGAGACTGTGGACGGAATCAAGGGCCAGCCTTTCACCAGGGAAGAACTGGATCGCCAGCGCACCAACTGGCTGAAGAATTTCGACCTGATGATGAACAACACCCAATCCGTGGCGCTGGACCTCTCCGAATGGCAAGCCATGGGCGACTGGCGGCTGCTGTTCCTGCACCGCGACCGTATTGAGAAAGTCACGCTCGACCAGGTGCAGAAGGTCGCCGAGAAGTACTTGATTTCCTCCAACCGAACCGTGGGCGTTTTCATCCCCGAGAAGGCGCCGGTGCGCGCCGAGATCGCCGATGCCCCGGACGTCGCCAAGCTGCTGGAGGGCTATAAGGGGCGCGCCGCGGTGAGCCAGGGTGAAGTGTTCGACGCCAGCCCGGCCAACATCGACAAGCGCACCATCCGCGGCCAGTTGAAAGACGGCGTGAAGCTCTCGATGATCGAGAAGAAGACGCGCGGCGGCCAGGTGGTGGCCACGCTCAACCTGCACTTCGGAGACGCCGACAACCTCAAGGGGCAGCAGTTCATCGGCCAATTGACGGGTCAGATGCTGATGCGCGGCACCGCCAAGCACACGCGCCAGCAATTGAAGGATGAGCTGGATAAGATCAAGGCCCAGGTGACTGTGAGCGGTTCACCCGCCGGCGCCTCCGTCCGGATCACCACCACCAAGGAAAACCTGCCTGCCGCGCTGGCGCTGGCCGGAGAGATGCTGAAGGAATCCACCTTCCCCAGCAATGAATTCGACCAACTGAAGCAGCAGAACCTGGCCGGGATGGAGAACGCCAAGAGCCAGCCGCAGGCCATCGCCATCCAGGCGCTGCAAAGCCACCTGAACCCCTACCCCAAGGGCGACATCCGCTACATGGCGAGCATTGCCGAGCAGATTGAAGGCATCAAGGCCGTAACGCTGGACCAGGTGAAGGAGTTCTACGCGAAGTACTACGGCGCGCCCGCCGGCGAACTGGCCGTCGTTGGCGACTTCGACGCCGAGGGCCTGCAGAAGCAGGTCTCCACGCTGCTGAACGGCTGGAAGAGCAAGGAGCACTATGCGCGCATCCTGCGCACCTACAAGGAGGCCCCGGCCAAGACCCAGGCGTTTGAAACTCCCGACAAGGCCAACGCGATGTGGCTGGCCGGCATGGCACTGAAGCTGCGCGACTCGGATGCCGACTACCCCGCGCTGGTGCTCGGCAATTACCTGCTGGGCCAGGGCATGAACTCACGCATGTTCGCCCGCATCAGGACCAAGGAAGGGCTGAGCTACGGCGTGGGTTCTCAACTCGTGGCCAACGCCGAGGATGACCTGGGGATGTTCATGGCGTATGCCATCTGCGCACCGGAGAATGCGCCCAAGGTGGAAGCGTCGTTCAAGGACGAGTTGACGAAAATCCTGGCCAACGGCTACACCGAAGATGAAGTTGCCGCAGCCAAGAAGAGCTGGTCTCAAGGCCGTCAGGTGAGCCGCGCCAACGACTCAGAACTGGTGTCCCGTCTCGCCGGCCAGGCATACGACAGCCGCACGATGGCCTTCGATGCCGGGCTGGAGGCGAAAGTGCAGTCGTTGACACCGGCCCAGATTCAGGCCGTGATGAAGAAGTACCTGGATGCCTCGAAGCTCAGCTTCGTGCGGGCTGGGGACTTCAAGAAAGTAAACGTCACCTGGTGATTACAGACCTCGTTCAAATCAAGCGGCTCGGCGAGCAGAAGCGCCCGGAAAACGAGCGCTTCCGCCGCCATCTGAAGACCTACCGTTTCGTCGAGCGCAAGCTGCGGCAGATGGCCATCGACACCGAACAGGTGATCGATTGCCTGGAGTGCGCCAACTGCTGCAAGGTGGCCACGGCGCGTGTGACGGAGCGCGACGTGGAGAAGCTGGCGCGCGACCAGGGCATGCCGTTGGGGCGCTTTCTGAAGCAGTATACGGAGCAGTCGGAAGAAGAGGGCCTGGTCTTGAAGCGCGGCGCGGACGGTGCGTGCGTGTTCCTCAACGGGAACGAGTGCCTGGTCTACGAGTCGCGGCCCTCGTCCTGCCAGGACTTCCCGCACATGGTGCGCGGCGCCGGTTCGCTGCAGTCGCGCATGTGGGCGTTCATCGACCGGGCCGGCTACTGCCCCATCGTCTACAACACGCTGGAGCAGTGGAAGGTGGAAACCGAGTTCTCGCCGACGGCGAAGTGAAGCGCGGCTAGTTGATCTTTTCCGTGAGCGTGACTGCCTCGGTGATCCGGAAGCTGATGCGTGTCTCGCTAGGGAGATTGGCGGGTTTGCCGCGAGTTGCCATCGCGGTGCCGGCTCCGGCTGCGCCGCCGATGCCGGCACCGATCGCTGCGCCCTTGCCGCCTCCGGCAATGGCGCCGATCGCCGCACCGATACCTGCCGCAACACCAGTTTTCGCGAGGTCGCCTTTCATGCTGCTTTCCCCCTCGCGGCGGAAGGTATCAGTGCTGATCGCCACCTTCTGACCGTCAGAAGTGTTCAATTCGTTGAGCTGGATGGCCAGCAGGGCATTGCCCTTCACGCGGCCGGCGCGGGCCAGTTCCACAATGCGTCCGCGCTGCAGCGAGCCGCGCTCTGCAATCACCAGGCCGTCGACGATCAGTGGCGTGTCGAGGGTGGCCTGGAAGTTGTCGTCGGCGGAGTTCTTTTCCGTGTTCAGAGCCTCTCTCAAACGCACGGTGACCAGCGTGCCGGCCGGGATGGTGATGGTCTTCGCCTCGCGCGGCGCGGGCGCGGGCTTGTGCTCCTCCGCCTTCGGCGACGGCGCGGCATCCGGAATGTTCTTCGGCGCGGGCATCGCCTCAGGTTCCGGCGCCTTGGCAATGACGGGGATATAGGGAGCCGGCGCTGGAATCGGCGCTTCCGCGCTGGCCGCCGGTGCTGGCTTGCTCCTGGCAGCTACAGTGGCCTTGGGCTTTGCCGCAGCCGGCCGGGGAGCCGAAGCGGGCGGCGCTGCCGGCGCCGGCTCCGGCGCCACTTCCGATACGGGAACTGCCACGGTTGCAGCAGGTTGCATGGCAACCACGGGCGCTGGGGGCGGGACTTCGGGCGTCTTCTTCATGCCCAGGTACACCACCAGCCCGACAGCGGTCCCCCCTAATGCAAAGGCCAGGGCTAGTTTCGGCAGCATCTCAATTCCTCACATAATCGGACGCTCCCAGCTCCACCCGCGTTTCGGCAACTTCACTCGCCCCGCTACAATGGAGGAGATGGCTGAGTTCCCCGGCTTCTACCAGGTTGGGTCCGTGCGCATTGAGCCGGCTACGGTGTTGGCGCCCATGGCGGGCGTCACGGACACCGTCTTCCGCCGTCTCATCCGGGACCAGGGCGGCTGCGGGCTGTTGATGACCGAGTTCACCAGTTCGCACGGCGTGGTAGCCACCGGCCGCCATCCCAACCGGAAGTCACTCAAAACATTCAACTACCTCTATTTCGAGCCTGAAGAGCGGCCCATCTCCGCACAGTTGTTCGGCTCCGATCCGGAGATCATGGCCGAGGCCGCCAAAGTCTGTCAGGACCAGGGCTTCGACGCCGTGGACATCAACTTCGGATGCCCGGTAAACAAGGTGGTGAAGTGCAACGGCGGTTCGGGGCTGCTGCGCGATCTGCCATTAGTGGAGACGCTGCTGC
>JACQZS010000257.1 GCA_016213725.1 Acidobacteriota bacterium
CTGGGCCGCTGTCACGGCGCCATTCTCGCAGAGCTGGGTGGAAGGCCCTTCGGTGCTGGAAGTGAAAGGCGCCTGGCTGGTCTACTTTGACCACTACCGGAAGCCGCAACACTATGGCGCCTACTTGACGAAAGACTGGAAGTCATTCGAGGATGTTAGCAAGAAGCTCTCTTTTCCGGCCGACCACCGGCACGGCACGGTAGTCCGCATCTCCGCAAAGGAAGCGCGGAGTTTGAAGGCCCTGCGCTGAGCCAGTGTGCCGGGCCCGGGTTTTTTTGTTGTCACCCCGGGGTGGGGTTCAGCGTCAAACTAAGTGTAATGGGGATGAAAGCGCTGGTGATGATTGCGACGATGACGCTGCCGTTGCTGGCAGCGGACCTGGACCGTGCGCGCGCCGAGTACAACCGCACCGAATACGCCCTGGCCGTCAAGATTCTGCAGCAGAGCAGTGAGCCAAAGGGTGCTGACGCCTGGAAACTGGTGGGGCAATGCGCCTACCAGATGGGCGATTTCAAGAAGGCCGTGGAGGCTTTCGAGAAGGCCGATGCGGCGGATCCGAAGAACTCGCAGATCAAGACCTGGCTGGGGCGCAGTTGGGGCAGGCGGGCGGAGACGTCCAATCCACTGATGGCTCCTGGCTATGCTTCCAAGGCGCGGCGGCACTTTGAAGAGGCTGTGGCGTTGGACCCGCGCAACATCGACGCCGTCAACGATCTCTTTTCCTATTACCTGGAAGCGCCTGGTTTCCTCGGCGGCGGCTTGGATAAGGCGATGGCTCTGGCCGAACGGGTGAAGACAAGCGATCCGGCGCAGTATCATTCGTCTCTGGCGCAGATCGCCGAACGCAGAAAGCAATACGATCTGGCCGAAGGGCAGCTGCACAAGGCCATCGATCTCGCACCTAAACAAGTGGGCCGGTTTGTGGATCTGGCGAAGTTCCTGGCTCGCCTGGGGCGCATCAGCGATGCCGAGAAGACGTTCCAGCAGGCCGCCAGGATCGCGCCGGGCAGCAAGGAGCTGATGTACGCGCACGCCGAGGTGCTGGTGGAAAGCGGCAAGAACCTGGCGCTGGCGAAGCGCTTGCTGGAAGAGTACCAGCGCGGGCCGCTGACGCCGGACGATCCTTCGCGCGAAGAAGCACGACGGCTGCTCGAGAAGATCAAGAACTGAGCTGCCACGCGCGCCGCATCGGCCTGATGCGATATAAATCACATGAGGCCGACATGGATCAGAAAAAAGCACCACCTTCGACGAACCGCAGGAACTTCCTCGCCACTGCCGCCACCGCGGGGTTCACAACGAACCTTTTCACGGGAAATTTGAAGGGAGCAAACGATAAAGTAAACGTTGCCTTCATCGGCATGGGGAAGATGGGGACCGGAAACCTCAGCTATGCGATGAAGATCCCGGGCTTTCAGCCGGTGGCGGTGTGCGATGTCTATCAGCCGCACATGGAGATGGCGCAGGCGCAGGCCCGCCGCGGCGGCGTGGAAGTGAAGGCGATCAAGGACTTCCGGGAGATCATTGCGGACAAGTCGATTGACGCGGTAAACATCTCGACGCCGGACCACTGGCACGCCTACATCACCATCGAAGCCTGCAAGGCGGGCAAGGACGTCTATGTGGAGAAGCCGGCCTGCGTGTATGTGGACGAGGGCAGGCTGATGGTGGAGGCGGCGCGCAAGTACAAGCGCGTGGTGCAGGGCGGGACGATGCAGCGTTCGGGCGGGTACTTCAAGAAGGCCAAGGAGATCACGCAGAGCGGGCAGCTGGGGGAGATCACGTTCTGCCACACATGGCAGGCGGGGCTGTCGAAGAAGGAAGGCTGGGGCAAGCCGGCCGATGCCGAAGTGCCGGCCGGGCTGGATTGGGATCTGTGGCTGGGGCCGGCGCAGAAGCGGCCGTTCAACTACAACCGCTTTATCGGCAACCCGAAGAACTTTTCGAGCTTCCGATACTTCTGGGATTACGCCGGCGGCGCGATGACGGACTGGGGCGTGCACCTGATCGATCCGATGCACCAGTGCCTGGACGAGGTGATGCCGAAGCACATTGTGGCGCTGGGGTCGAAGTTCTACGTGGACGACAACGTGGAGACGCCGGACACGATGCTGGCGACTTTCCAGTATGAGAAGTTCCTGTCGAGCTACGAATCGCGCACCTGCAACCCGATGCCTATGTTCGAAAAGCACGGGGCGGCAACGGCGATCCACGGCACCGAGGCGACGCTGATTGTGAACCGCTCAGGCTGCTGGGTGTACCCGAACAAAGACTCCAAGGTGGAGCCGCAGGTTTGGGAAAAGAACCCCGAGATGAGCCAGATGAACGTGCCGCACTGGGAGAACTTCCTGGAGTGCATCAAGACGCGCGAGAAGCCGACCAGCGACATCGAGAACTGCGTGCGTTCTTCGGCCACGTGCATCCTGGCGAACGTGGCGATGCGTTCCGGCGTGAAGCTCGACTGGGACGAAAAGGAATGGACGGTGGCGCAGAAGGAAGCCCGGCCGTACCTGAAGGCGAAGTACCGCAGCCCGTGGAAGCTGGAGGTTTAGCGCCGGGCAAACAGGAAGACTCAATCAGGTGGCCGGTCCAGAGATGGGCGGGCCACCTTTTCATGTCCGCATGCGGTTCACGTCCGCATGCGGGTCATGAGATAGGTGCCGGCCAGGGCGAAGAGGGCGTCGGGCGACCAGGCGGCCATCTCCGGCGGGAGCTGGCCGACGTTGCCAAGCTGCTCGAACAGGTAGTTCAAGGCGAAGTAGGCGATGGCGACTCCGAAGCTGATGCCGACTCCGGTCATAGCGCCGCGGGTGCCGGTGAGGAAGGCGAACGGAATCGACAGCAGCGCCATCACCAGGGCGAACAGCGGTACGGAGAACTTCTTGTGGAACTGGACCTGGAGGGGGATGGTGTTGAAGCCTGACTGGCGCAGTTCGGCGATGTAGTCGTCGAGCTGATCGTAGGTCATCTGCTTGTAGGTCTTCACTTCCTTCAGGAACCAGCTTGGCGACTCGTCGAGTTCCGTGAAGGTGGCGGTGCCGCCCTGGAAGAGGCGGAAAGAGTCGTTCCCTTTCCTGACGTCGCGGACCCAGCCGTTCTGGAAGATCCAGGTCTTCAGCGAAGATTCCCAGCGGGCGCGTTCGGCGTAGATGTGGCGGTGGAGGCGGAAGGTCTGGGGATCGAGTTCGTAGACGCTGAGGCCGCCGAGCACCTCTTCGGTTTCGTTCAGGTACTTGTAGAAGAAGATGCGGGAGCCGCGGCCGAAGATCCACTGGCGGTTGGGGGTGAGGTAGGTCTGGACGGGCTTGCCCTTGATCTTGTTGCGGAGGCCGTCCTGGATGACGTTGGCGCCGGTGGCGATGTAATGGTCGAAGGCGAAGAGCCCGCCGGAGAGGGCGAGGCTGGCCATGAGCACCGGGGCGGCGAGGCGGAAGACGCTGACGCCGCAGGCTTTCATGGCGGTGATCTCGTTGTTCTTGGCCATGACGCCGAAAGTAACGAGGGTGGCGACGAGGACGCTGACGGGAGCCGCGTCGTAGATGAGCTTAGGAGCCAGGAAGAACAGGTAGCGGAAGAGATCCCGCATGGGGATCTGGTTCTTGAAGACGTCGCCGAGGAGTTCGAAGAAGTTGAAGACCTCAGTGAGCATGACGAAACTGAAGAGCAGCGTTGCGAAATAGAAGAGGAAGCTGGCGACGACGTAAGTGTCGATCACCTGCGGGAGGAAGAAGAGGCGGGTGCGCTGGAGCGCGGCAGGGGTGCCGAGGGAGATGCGACGGAGGGATCCAAACCTTGCTCTGAGAGACTCCCAGAGCGAGACGGCGGACGAACGGATGGCATCGAGCAGGTCCTGATCTCCAGGTCGCTCCAGGCGCAGCAGGAGGACCACTGCGGCGATGGCGAAGACCGCGTCGGGCAGCCAGACTGCGAGTTGCGCCTTCATGCGGCCTTCCCGGGCGAGGCCGATGAGGCTGACGAGGGCGGTGTAGTAGAAGAGAGCGAAGAGAACGGTGATGACGAAGGCGGCGCTCTTGCCTCCCTTCTTGGAGCTGACGCCGAGCGGGATGCCGGTGAGAGCCAGCAAGAGGCAGGCCAGAGGCAAGGCGAGGCGCTGGTGGAACTCGATGCGGGCTTCGAGACTGGTGCCGAGTTCAGGGATCAGTTCGCGAGTGGGCGTGGCGACGTAGTTTTTGGCCTTCATCTCACTGCGCTCCCGGGCGGCCAGTTCCTGTTCCATCTGGGGGAAGCTGGTCTTGTGGTATTCCGCCGGGTCCGGGGCGGCCTCGTAGGTGGAGCCGTTGCGCAGGGAGAGTTGGAGGCGGTTGTTGGCGGCCTCGGAGGTGACGGTAGCTTCTGAGGCGATGGTCACCTGGGGGCCCTCGCCCTTTTCCTTGCCGGTGCTTTTGCGCTGCTCCGGGGGCGTCAGGTCCGCCATGAAGACGTTGCGCCAACGGACCGGGGTGCCGGGCAGGACGTCGCCGACGTAGAGAATGCGATTGGGGAAGGACTCCTCGAAGACGCGGGGCTGAATCTCGGCGGTGAGCTGCGCGGCGCCGAGCTGGTTAATGACGCGCACCATTTCCGCGTTGCACCAGGGGGTGAGCGAGAGCGAACAGTAGGCTGTGCCGGCAGTGGCGAGCAGGGCGAAGAAGGCGACGGGCAGGACGATGCGCCAGGCGGGGACGCCGGCGGCGCGCATGGCGGTGATTTCGCCGTCGCTGGACATGCGGCTGAGGCCGATCAGGGTGCCGACGAGGACGCCGAGGGGCAGTGTCAGCGGCATGGTGGCCGGCAGCAGGAGGAGGAACAGATAGCCGACGGTGGCAGGCGTGGTGGCGGAGGAGACGAGGATGGAAAAGAGTTGTCCCGCTTTCTGGAGAAAGAGGACAAAGATGAACAGCAGCGCGCCCAGCAGTGCACTGGAGGAGATTTCCCAGAAGATGCTCCGAGAGAGAATGCGCACGGGAACTCTTTAATTTGAGCTTACTTGTTTGCGGCCGCAGACGTCAGGCTGGCGGCGGACGGCGCGGGGACGACCGGCGGCTTGGGCTGGTCGTCGTCGGGTCCGTCCATTTCGAGGTCTTCGAAGAGCACGGAGGGGGCGATGACAGAGCAGCCGACGATGTAGCTGCCGCCGCCGGAGATGGCCATGGGCGCGCCGTTGTCGACGTAATCGAACTGGTAGGATTCAGAGCCGGCGGCGAGGATGTCCTTGAAATTGCGGGCGGCAAGGCCGCGGAAGCGCAGGCCGCGAACCAGTTCCTCGCGGCCGTCGGGGTAGACCCGGTAGACGAGGATGGGGCTGGAAACGGCGCGTCCGCCGGCGCCGGTGCGCGACGCCCGAAGGCTGACGCGGCGGAGCTCGTCGACCGAGCCGGCGCTGGGGAAATCCATCTTTCGGACGAGGATGCCGTAGGGCTTGCCCTGATTGGCGATGAGTTTGAGAAGGCGCTCTTTGAGCTGGGCGTCGGTGTCGGTCTGCCTGACGGTGACGAAGAGATTGGACGGGCGCGCCGTCTTGACGCCGAGCATGCCGGGGAGACGGGCGCGGCCGTTCGGGGCACTCATGCCGCGAACGGGCTGGCGGGTGGTGAGCAGGGCTTTGAGGACCCCGTTTTCGACAAGGTTGACGCGGGTGGGGAAGAGCCCTTCGAGGTCCGCGTCGTAGGCGCCGAGCAGCGGCGTTTTGCCGTTCACGGCGATGGTGGGGTCGTCGGTGACGTCCATCCACTCGGGCAGGACCCGGGAGCCGATCCGGCCATCGAAGTCGCTCACCGGCCAGGGAACGGCGCGGCCCGGCTCGCTGACCGGGCGGCGCGAGGCGGAAAGATGGGTTCCGAGGATTTCGCCGAAGATCTGGGCCGAGGCTGTGCCGAGGAAGAGCACAGGGCCGACATAGGCCTCGCCGACCGGCGCCTTGGCGAGGGCGTCGAGGTTCTGGGCGACGCCCTCGACGGCGGCAGCCAGAACGGAGTCAGCCGGCATGTGGGCCGGGTCGAGGGATTCGACACTGGTGCCGTCGTAGAGGACCATCCCGTCGGGGGCCTGCAGAGAGGCGCGGACGCGCACCATGCCGATGCGGTCCGGCGTGCGAACGACGGTGCCAAGGGAGTTGGCGAAATAGAAAGTGCCCTGGGAGGCTTCAAAATCCACGACGGAGGAAGTGACAGCCGGGTAGCGGGTGAAGATGGCGGAGAGGGCTTTGACGCGCGTGGTCCAGGCTGCTTCGTCCATGCGGTCGCGGCGGGGATCCTCGATTTGGATTCGGCCGGGGGCGTCCCAGAAGTCATTGAGCGGGGCGCTGTTGGAGACTCCGCGTAGGGCGGCGGCTTTGCGGCCGAGGGCTTCGAAGGCCGTTTTATAGGCGATGTCGAAGGAGAGCCACAGAGACTGACGCAGGTTGAAGTAGGAGTTTTCGATGGGCAGAGAGCCGGAGTCGTAGCGGGATCCGGAGTAGTAGTCGGAATAGAGGGAATTGGTATTGTCGAAATTCGGGCCGCCTACCCGGACGCTCACGCGCACGGGGCGGAGCCGGGCATATTGAGGGGCGAATGCCGAGCCGAGCATGGCGCCGATGGAGAACGACTCCGCGTCGTCGATGGAGACGTCGGCGTAGTAAGTGGGCTCGCCGAGAGACCGCAGGTTTCGGGCGCGGCTGAGTTCTTCCAAGGCAGCGCGCAGGATTACATCAGACTGGGTGGCGGCGGCGAGTTTCTGCGCGCCAGCCGGCAGAGGCGCGGTCTGGCCAAAGAGGCAGAGGGAGCTGAGCAGAAGGACCGCAACGGTTCTCATTGGCGCACCTCCTGGCGGGGGCGGGGCAGCAGCGGTGGGCCATCCTTGGTCTCCGGCTTGCGCTGAATCTCGATCTCGGAGACCAGCAGGGCGGGGGAGACCGCGGAAACGGGGACGCTGCCGGATTCAGCGCCGCAGTAGCCGTTGAAGACCTCGCTTTCGTTGGAAGTGGCCAGGATCTTGGCAAAGCTGGCCAGCGGAGTTCCGACGATGTCGGCGCCGCGCACGAGTTGCTCGCGGCCGTCGGGGAAGATGCGATAGACGACCAAAGGGATGACGGTGAAAGCCTGGAGGCCCTGGCGGCGGGTGGTGGTATATCCGCCCGTCACCTGCTCGAAGTAGAGGCCATAGGGCTTGTTCTGCTTGCGGACCTCTTCGATCAGCATCTTCTTCAGGTCGGCCGGTGAGACCTGCCGTGAAGATTCGACGATGAGGTTGGACTGGCGCGAGACAGCCTCCATGCCCGGCTGTTTGCGGCCGTGGCCATTGGAGTGATCTATATCTTTGATGGGGGTCCGGGACATGAGGAAGGTCTTGAGAAGGCCTTTGTCGACGAGGGTAAGGCGCTGGGCCGGGACGCCTTCGTCGTCGAATTCGTACCAGCCGTTGAGGTCGGTTTTGTTGAAGTTCTTGCGGAGCGGGTCGAAGACGACGGTGAGGAATTCAGGCAGAACGGGCTTGCCGAGAGCGGCGGTGAAGGTCTGGCCCTCGGTGGTATCCCGCTGGCGGTGGCCTTCGATGCGATGGCCGAAGATTTCGTGGAAGAACACGCCGGCGGCGCGGCCGGAGAGGATCGCGGGGCCGACGAAGGGCTCGGCGGTTTGCGCTTTGAGCAGGTTGGAGAGGTCCGTGCCGGCCTTCTTGATGGCGGCGAGGAGCGCGGATTCCGATGGCAGGCGGGAAGGCTCCTCGGCCTCGAATGTCTCCAGAACGCTGAGGTCGGCGCCATCATAGCCCTTGGCGTTGGCGGTGATGGTGATGCGGTAGAAGTTGCGGCCATGCTGAAGCCGGGTGCCCTCGGTATTGACCAGCGTCTTGACATCGCGCTGCCGGGCGAGCGTCACGTTGGAATTGAGGACGGAGGGGAACTCCTCAAAGGCCGCGGATACCCGCTTGAGCCGGGCGGCCCAGTCGTCGGAGGAGAACTTGTAGGTGGGCACGGGGCGGATGTCGGTGACCGGAGATTCCGAAGAGAAGTCCGCGGGTTCAGATCCGCTGGCGGTCTGCTTCTGGCTCTGGGCGGTAGAGCGGACCTGGAGCAGACGCTGCGCGGCGGCGCGCCAGGCGCGGTCTGTCTCGCGCCAGGCGGCCTGGCGGATCGCCTCGGGGAGATCCTCAATGGGGAGATTCACGGAGGAGGTGAACCTGGGGCGCTCTCCGTTCAGCAGATGGAAGTTGTCCAGTTGGGGGGTGCCGACCCGGACAGAGCAGTCGAGCACCCTGCGCCGCGTCGCGGCGCGCTGGTAGAGGGCGCCCTGGCTGGCGGCGATCGCCTCACTGTCCTGTTCCTGGACCGCGTAGGAGATGAAGTAGGGGGCGGGATCCGCCTTTTGCTTCAGCTCGCTGAAGTTGCGGTTGAGCTCGGCCGAAAGCGTGTCGAGGAGTTGGGCCGGGGCGGGCGGCTTGGGTGGCGCAGCCGAGGAGACTGCGCATAAACCCAAGAAACTGGAGAGGGATAGGGCTTGAAACAGCCGCAGGAGTGGCACATAGCTGAGGATAGCATGCTGGTCCTGATAGTCATGTCTAAGACAAGGCGCAGCCTGCTAGTTCGCGCGGGATGCCGAGAGGAGGCCGCGCTCGCGCAGGCCGTTCAGCGCCAGCCCGTAGCGGCCGTGGACGCCGGTCTTCTCGAAGATGTGCTTGAGGTGGATCTTCACGGTGCCGGGCCGGATTCCGAGGGTGGAAGCGATGTCCTTGTTGCGGAGACCCTGTTCGACGAGTTCGAGCACCTGGGATTCGCGGATGGTCAAGTCGCTGCGGGGGGCTCGTTCCAGCGGGTTAGTGTCCCGGAAGACGCAATCTTCCAACCAGGTGGAGCCATTGGCGACGGTGCGGAGGCAGGTTTCGATGGTCTCCAGGCCGGAAGACTTGCGGAGGAGGCCGCGGGCGCCTGCCTTGAGGAGGCGCAGGGCCTCGGCCTCGCTCATGGAGGTGCCCCAGACGATGGCACCCGTGGTGGGGCAGGTATTTTTCAGTTCCTGCAGGGCGGTCAGCACAGCCTGCTGGCCAAGGGCCTTATCGAGTAGAAGCGCACTGGGGCGGTGGTGGCGGGCCATTTGGACGGCGACGATGAGAGCGGGAGAGACCCACGCGCACTCCATGTCTTCCGTGGCCGCGAGCAGCGACCTCACACCCTCGGCGGCCGCCGGATGGGTTTCGCACAAGCCAACCTGATGTTTAGCGATGTCGTTGACTTTCATGATATTTGCAGTTCTGGTCGGGCTGGAATCTCTAGAGGAGGAGATGTTCTCCATGCAGGGAGTAGCACCCAGATACAGTGGGTGCCTGAGAAGTAGTATCCGGCCTGGGTTCGATCTCTCAAGTTTTTGCCTGGGATCGTCGATAGGAAGAGTGACTCATGTCGGTGTCCAGCCACAACTTCGGGCAGTGGAAAATCCTGCTGATCTGCCCCAACCAGCCGCTCGCTCCCGAGTTGGAAGCTATGTTGGGGGAGCACCTGCCCTTTTCGCCAGTGCTCACCCTCAGGCAGTATCCAACCCGGGCGGTGCTGCAGGAGGCGTTGCAGGACCAGGGCTGCAATCTATGTTTCGTGGACGCCGAGTCCAGCCGGGATTGGGCGCTGGCGCTATTGAGCGACATCGCGATGCTGGACCCGAAGCTGCCGGTTGTGGCGGTACACGCGACGAACGATCCAGACTACATTCTGAAGACCTTGAGGCAGGGTTCGGCTGAGTTCCTGGTAGTGCCCGTGGGGGCCGACCAGTTTGTGCCGGTGATGGAGCGGATTGTGGTGCAGTTCCGCGGCCGCCAGGGCACAATGGCGAAGGTCTATGCGGTGATGCCGGCCAAAGGCGCCTGCGGGGCGTCCACCATCGCCTGCAACCTGGCGCAGCATTGGAAGAAGCTGGGCACCAAGAAGATTTTGCTGGCGGACCTCGATCCCCTGGCGGGTACGGTGTCCTTCCAGCTGAAGTTGAAACAGACGTACAGTTTCATGGACGCCCTGACACGGGGCACGCAGATCGACGAATCGATCTGGCGCGGGCTGGTGAATACGGCCGGGTCAGTGGACATCCTGCTTTCTCCGGATCAGCCGGTGCACGGCATCGAAGAGGCGCACAATCCGGTCGGAATCATCGAATTCGCGCGGTCTTTGTACGAAGTCATCGTGGTGGACGCGGGGAGCCCCTACGGGCAGTGGAACCGATCGATCGCCCGGATCTGCGACGAACTGCTGCTGGTGACCACCAACGAACTTCCGGCGCTGCAATCGGCGCAGAGGGCACTGGCCTACTTCGAGCGCAACAAGGTTGAGAAGAGCAAGCTGCGGGTGGTGGTGAACCGCTACCACAAGGACGTCGGGCTGGGTCGAGAACTGATCGAATCGGCGTTGCACTCCGAGATCTTCCAGTTTGTGCCCAGCGATTACGAGGAAGTGCAGCGGGCGCTGGTGGAAGGCAAACCCGTAGCGAGCGGCACCCCGGTGGGCAGGGCGATTGTGGAGCTGACGGAGCGGTTGTCGGGCAAGAAAGTGAAGGCGCCGGCGTCGCGCAGCAATTCACTGGCGAATTTGTTCTCGTTTCTGCGCCGCTGACGTCCTGGACCCGCCGCGATTTCTGGACCGGAAAGCGCGAATTGGTTACGGCCGCCGCTCGTTTGATAAACTCCGACAATATGCCTGGGTCAGACGTATTCACCCCGCCAACTTCCTTCTCCTCTCAAGCCCATGTCGGCAGCCTGGACGAGTATCGCAGCCTGTGCCGCCGAGCCGAGGAGGATCCCGAGAACTTTTGGGCCGAGATGGCCGAAGCGGAGGTCCACTGGTTTGAGAAGTGGAGCCACGTTTTCGAATGGAACCCGCCTTTCGTGAAATGGTTTGTGGGGGCCAAGACGAACGCCGCCTACAACTGCCTGGACCGCCACCTGGAGACGCGCGGCGACAAGGCTGCGCTGCTGTTTGAGGGCGAGCCGGGAGACCGGAGGAGCATCAGCTACCGCGAACTGCACGAGATGGTGTGCCGGTTTACCAACGTGCTGAAAGCGCGCGGCAGCAGGCCCGGCGACCGGGCCATCATCTACATGCCGATGATTCCGGAAGCGGTGGTGGCGATGCTGGCCTGTGCGCGGCTGGGCGTCACGCACTCCGTGGTGTTCGGCGGATTCTCGGCCGAAGCGCTGAAAGCGAGGATCCAGGATCTGGACGCATCGCTGGTGCTGACCGCCGACGGCGGGTGGCGGCGCGGCAAGGAAGTGCGCCTGAAGGATGCGGTGGACGAGGCGCTGACGGATTGCCCGGGCGTCAGAAACGTGATCGTGGCGCGGCGCTGCGGCAGTTCCGTGCAAATGACGGCGGGACGCGACCACTGGTGGCATGAACTGGAAGAGGGCGTGGGGGCCGATTGCCCGGCGGAGGTGCTGGACGCCGAGCATCCGCTGTTCGTGCTGTACACTTCGGGCACAACGGGCAAGCCCAAGGGCATCCTGCACACGACTGGCGGCTACCTCACCTACACCACCTGCACGATGAAATGGGTGTTCGACCTGAAGGAAGACGACGTCTACTGGTGCACGGCGGATGTGGGCTGGGTGACCGGGCACAGCTACCTGGTGTATGGTCCGCTATCGGCGGGCGCCACCTGCGTTCTATACGAAGGCGCACCGGACTATCCGGCCTGGGACCGCTGGTGGGAGATTGCGGCGCGCGACAAGGTGACGACCTTCTACACCTCTCCGACGGCGATCCGCGCGCTGATCAAGCAGGGTGACTCCTATCCGGCTAAGCACGATCTTTCCGCGCTGCGGCTGCTGGGCAGCGTGGGTGAGCCGATCAACCCTGCCGCCTGGGAGTGGTACCACCGTGTGATCGGCAAAGAACGATGCCCGATTGTGGACACATGGTGGCAGACCGAGACGGGCGGCATCATGATTTCTCCCATGCCCGGCGCGGTGCCGCTGAAGCCGGGCTCGGGCACGTTTCCGATGCCGGGCATTCTGCCCGAAGTGGTGGACTTCGAAGGCAAACCCGTGGCGCCGGGCGGAGAAGGCTTCCTGATCATCAAACGGCCGTGGCCCTCGATGATCCGCACCATTTGGGGCGATCCGCAGCGCTTTGAACAGCAGTATTTCTCGCGGATTCCGGGCATTTATTTCACGGGCGACGCGGCGCGTTGCGATGAAGACGGGTATTACTGGATTCTGGGCCGGGTGGACGATGTGATGAACGTCAGCGGCCACCGGCTTTCCACGATGGAAGTGGAATCCGCGCTGGTGCGGCATCCGGCAGTGGCCGAAGCCGCCGTGGTGGGTAAGCCGCACGAGATCACGGGGCAGGCGGTGTGCTGCTTTGTGACCCTGAAGCAGGGTGCGTCGACAGATCATTCCGCGCTGGGCAAAGAGCTGCGGCAGTGGGTTGCGCACGAGATCGGGCCGTTCGCGCGGCCGGAGGAGATCCGGTTTGCGGAGTCGCTGCCGAAGACGCGATCCGGCAAGATCATGCGGCGCCTGCTGCGGGAGATTGTGACTTCGCACACGGTGACTGGCGACGTGACGACGCTGGAAGACCTGGGCGTGGTGACGAAGCTGGCGGCGCAGCACGACGACGATTAATTCCGGCCGGGATTTCGCCCGCGGAAATCTATAGAAAACGCAAAGTTCCGCCGAATGTAGAATGAGTAGGCGAGTATGTCGAATTCGCAGCGCAGCCCGTTCTGGTCCCTGGCCCTGGCCGGCTTATTCCTAGGAGCGTTGGGGCAGACCAACTGGTTCCTGCTTTACGCCGGATTGCTGTTTGGTTTTTCGATGGTGATCGGGTTGAAGCGTCCGCCGCAGATGATGCGCTGGATTCTGGTGCTCACCGCGGGCACGCCGATCACGTACATCCTGTGGCTAATGCTGGGTTGGAGCAAGGGCGGGCGCTTCTGGTACATCGATGCGCTGATGCGGGCGGGCGGCGCGCTGGTGGCGATCCTGCCCGGACTGGGCGCGGGATTGGTGTACCGGCGGATTTCACCGCGGATGCGCAAGTCCGCGGCTTAACGGACGCTCGGCCGCGCGGGGCCAAATTGCCTACCGTGGCCGCAGGTGCGGCCAGATGAACTACCGTGGCCGCAGGTGCGGCCACTCGATGTCAATCCCCTGGGCGGTGAGCGAGGATTGAAAGTCCCGCAGGAGCTTCTCGTCTTTGCGGACCTGGCGCGGGAGCGTCTTCTTCAGAACACAGTGGGCGGCCAGGGCGCCGGCGCTCTCGCCAATGTTCCATTCCACGGGGTGCAGCCGGTAACAGCCGTTGGTGATGTGGGTGACGCCCAGGTTCTTGGCGCCGGCAATCAGATTCTCCACCCGTCGGGGAATGAGCGCGCCGAGCGGGATCTGGAAGGGCAAGCTGCTGACGTCGATGTAGTTGTCGCCGCCGGAGGAAGGGTGCAGGTCAATCCGGTAGCTGCCCACGCCGACCGAGTCCGGAAAGCGCTCCGCCGTCACCTCATCGCGCGGTTTGCCGGTGGCTTTCATGCGCGCATCGGTGCCGACGTGGTGTTCAAGCACCGTGAACTCGGCCAGGATGCGGCGTGACTCGCGGATGTAGGGATACTTGGCGAGGCCGTCGGGCGTGCCCGTGACGTCGGGACGGAGATAGAGGCCGGGCCAGCCGGAGCCGCCGTCCGGGCGTGGCGCCTCGGTCTGCATCCAATAGACGAGGGACAAGCTCAATTGCCGGCCGCGCTCCAGGTGCCGGGCGGCCTCTTGCGGCGTGCCGCCGTAGAGGTTGCCAAGCCAGTAGTCGTTCTGCGGCCAGTTGACCAGCGTGACATCGGAACGGCAGAAGCCTGGCTCGAACGAGTCCCTGCGGACGATGCGGCGGTAGAGCCAGAGATTCAGGCCGGGCTGGGTGGCTGAGAGAGTGGGGTCGAAATAGACGCTGCGTTCCTTGAGGGAGACAGGGTCCGTCATCTTCCAGCCCAACAGCTTGCCAGGCCAGGGTGGAGTCATGCTGGGCACATAGTCGCGCCAGAAGGCGTACTCGGCGGGCTTGTCGATGAGGCGGTGGGAGCCCGGGTCATGGGCCAGACCGAAGCAGATGGTGAACGCCTGGTGGTTGTGGGGTTGGGCCTCGGCCGGGGCGTGCAGCTCTCCGGTTTGTTTGGCGCTCTCAAAGCCGGTGACGAACTCGGTGCGCGTCAGGGGCAGGAGGTCACCGGTCTCCGTGGCGTCGATGAAATAAGGCGCGCGGAGGGTGATTTCCGACCCATTGCGGAGAGAATGCAGCCGGACGGCGCTGACGGAATCCGCGGATGTCTCGGCGGCGGCAGGTTTCATATCGAGCAGCAGCGCCAGGCGCCCGGAGGAAAGGTAGGGCTGCAGCATGCTCTCGATCACGGCTTTGGAGACGCGCGGCTCGTGGGTGAGGGCGGAGACGCTGCCTCCGCCGGGGTTGAGGTAGCGTTGGGCGCGGGTTGCGGAGGTGAGAGGGAAGTGGTCGCGGTAATACTGCCGGACGGCGTTGCGGTATGTCCGGTAGGCGGCGGTGGCGCCGAAGGACTCGATCCAGGGGTGTTCGTCGGGCGGCACGGCCTGGGCCGTGAGCTGGCCGCCGATCCAGTCGGTTTCCTCAGTGAGAACGACGCGCATTCCGGCGCGGCAGGCGGCCAAGGCCGCGGCGCAGCCGCCCACGCCGGCGCCGATGACGGCCACATCGCACGTCATCTCCGGGCCGCCGGCCCAGGCCGGGAGGGCCAAAACGCCGAGAGTGGGAAATGTTTGGAGAAAAGATCGTCGGCTGGCCGTCATGTGCTGAATGTTCTTACGCTATCATGAGCTTGAGCCACAGGCTCGGAACACAAGGAATGGCTGTCGTCACCGTCTCCGGCCAGCCCGGCTGCAGAACTCGCGAGGTGGCCCAGTTGGCGGCCCAGCGGCTCGGTTTCACGCACGTCAGCGCCGAGCGTCTGGATGCGCTGCTGGTGGAGGAATTCGGCCCGATTCTGGAGACGCGTTCCCAGGTGTGGCCGGACATGGCGGCCTCGATCCTGCTCCGGCTGGCCGCGGAAGAGCACCTGGTGGTCGGCGTGGATGGAGCTGAGCAGATGTTTCGCGGATTCCCGGCGCTGTTGCGCGTAAGGGTGGTGGCGCCCGCCAATCGAAGAATCGGCAATATTATGCTGGACGGCGGTTTGAGCCGGGCCGAGGCCAAGGCGGAGATGGCGGCGCGGGACAGAGAAGCCGGCGAGGTGCGCCGGATGAGATTCGGCCGGGCCGGGGCACCGCCGGAGTCGTTTGATCTGATGTTGAACGCCGAAGCCCAGGACGGAGCGCTTATGGCGGCGGTGGTGGAGTCTGCTGTGCGGAACAAGCAGACAGACCAGCACGGACTGCTGTCGAAGGCCGCCGAGCTGCAGTTGCAGTTCCAGATCAGGCTGCGGTTGGCCAAGCATGGCATCCATTCACAAGGCCGCGCGGCGCTGCGGAAGACGCAATTCGGCCATCCGTCGGAAGAGACTTTTGCGAATCTGCTGGACTTCTACCGCATCGCATGGGAGTACGAGCCGCGCTCGTTCCCGATTGCCTGGGATGAAAGCGGGCGGGTGCTGGAGTCGTTCACGCCGGACTTCTATCTGCCCGAGCCCAATCTCTACGTCGAGTTGACGACGATGAAGCAATCTCTGGTGACGCGCAAGAACCGCAAGATCCGGCTGTTGAGGGAGATCTATCCGCAGGTGAACATTCAGGTGTTTTACCAGAAGGACCTGCAGGATCTCGTATTGAAATACGGGTTGGTGACTGAATCATGAAGACGCCTGCAATGCCGACGATGGACCGAGTGCTCTTCACCGAGGAAGAGATCAGGACGAGGGTCCGCGAAGTGGCAGCCGAAATCTCGGAGCGGTACCGCGGTGGGAACCTGAAGATGGTGGGAGTGCTGAAAGGATCTGTGTTCTTCCTGACGGCGCTGGCGCGGGAGCTGACGATTCCGGTGAAGGTGGATTTCCTGGCCATCTCGTCGTTTTCGAATCACTCCGGCGCGCCGGGCGTAGTGCGGATCGCCAAGGACCTCGACGACTCGATCGAAGGCGAGGATGTGCTGCTGGTGGAGGACATCGTCGATACTGGGTTCACGGCGCGCTACCTGATGCAGACGATGGCCGGACGCGGTCCGAACTCGATTGCGCTGTGCACGATGCTGGACCGCTCAGCGCGGCGCATTCTGCCGTTGCGCATCGACTTCCGGTGCTTCGAAATCCCCGACCGCTTTGTGATCGGCTGCGGCCTGGACTACCGGCAGCTCTACCGCAACCTCAATTTCATCGGTGTGCTGAAGCCGGACTAGCAGGCTGCTGACATACTCGCGTAGGCCGCGCCACATTGGTTTTGCCTCCATCAGCGAGAAGGGAGGAGAGTGGCGATGTCATTCGTCCATCGCGCATCCATCGCGCATCCATCGCGAGCGACGACCGACGAAGCTGGGGAGCGCAAAACCAAGTGGCCCAAAGGTTTGCGGCGGCGTCCGGACTCCGGCTTCGTGGCAGCTCCTCACCGATGTCCCGCATCGCTCTCGTCGCTGCTTCTAGCCGGCGGCCGGACGGCGCTCGCAACGCGGCCTGCGCGAGTATGTCAGCAGCCTGCTAGGCGCGCACTAAACCTGGAAGCCGCCGGCGCGTTCGAAGGCGGAGGCGAGGCGGAACATGCCGGGTTCGTCGAAATGGCGCGTGAGGATCTGCATGCCCACGGGCAGGCCGGATGGGGTGGCGCCGCAGGGGACGCTCATGCAGGGGATGCCGGCCAGATCGCCCGTGATGGTGTAGATGTCGGAGAGGTACATCTCCATGGGATCTGCCAGCTATTCGCCCAGCTTGAAGGCGGGGAAGGGCGATACCGGAGTGATGAGGGCGTCCACGGATTCGAATGCCTGCTGGAAATCGCGGGCGATGAGCGAGCGGACTTTCTGCGCCTTCAGGTAGTAGGCGTCGTAGTAGCCGGCGCTGAGGACGTAAGTGCCCAGCATGATGCGGCGTTTGCACTCGGCGCCGAAGCCTTCGCCGCGGGTGAGGTTGTACATGTCGCCGATGGAGCGGGCGCCGGACGAGCGCGAGGTGTAGCGGACGCCGTCGTAGCGGGCGAGGTTGGAGCTGGCCTCGGCCGTGCAGATGATGTAGTAGCAGGCGATGGCGTAGGGCGTGTGCGGCAGGCTGACTTCCACCACTTTGCAGCCCTGGGCTTGCAGGAGTTGGATGCCCTTCTGGATCTGATCGCCGGTTTCGCTGTTGAGGCCGTCGAAATACTCACGTGGCACGCCGATGGTCATGCCGGCGACGTCCTGGCCGCAGGAGGCGCTGTAGTCGGGAACGGGCGCGTTGGCGCTGGTTGCGTCGTGCGGGTCGCGGCCCGCCATCTCGCGCAACACCACGGCGGCATCCTTCACGGTGCGGGCGAATGGGCCGATGTGATCGAGCGAGGAGGCGAAGGCGACCAGGCCGTAGCGGGAGACCCGGCCGTAAGTGGGAGTGACACCGACCACGCCGCAAAAGCTGGCCGGCTGGCGGATGCTGCCTCCAGTGTCTGAGCCGAGGCTGGCCACGGCAGTGCCCTGGGCGACAACGGCGGCGGAACCGCCGGAAGATCCGCCCGGCACGCGGTCCAGCGCCACCGGGTTCCGCACCGGGCCGTAGGCGGAGTTCTCGTTGGAGGAGCCCATGGCGAACTCGTCGCAGTTGGCTTTCCCGATCACTGCCGCGCCGGCGCTTTCCAGGCGTTCCACGGCAGTGGCGTCGTAGGGCGGGATGAAGTTCTGGAGCAGCTTGGAGCCGCAGGTGGTGCGCAGGTTGCGGGTGACGATGACGTCTTTGACCGCCAGGGGGACGCCGGCCAGGGGGCCGGGATCCGCGCCGGCGGCCAGGCGCCGGTCTGACTCAGCCGCGGAAGCCAAGGCCCGCTCTTCGCTGAAGAGCAGGTAGGCGTTGGTTTTCGGATTCTCGGCCGCGGCGTAGCGCAGGGCTTCCTGAATGACTTCGGTGGCGCTGAAGGACTTGGCGCGCAGCCCTTGCTGAATCTGTCCGATGGTGAGGGTGGAGACGTTCATGGCAAGGCCTAGCGTTCGATGACCCGGGGCACCTTGAACTGGCCCGAGCCGGAGAGAGGGGCGTTGGCGAGAGCGGTTTCGTTCGGCAGAGTGGCGCCGGGCGTATCCGGCCTCAGCGTGGCGTTCGATTCCGCCTGGTAGAGTACCTGAGCCATCGGGGCGACGCCGGCCGTATCGATCTCGTTCAATTTCTCCACGTGGGTGAGGATCTCATCGAGGTCATGCGCCATCCGGCCGACTTCCTGCTCAGTGAGCTGCAGGTGAGCCAGGCCGGCCACATAGCGGACCTCCTGTTCAGTGATTTTCACGACGCGCGTGCCTTTCTTCTGGAGTTGATGTAGATGCGGCGCAGCCCCGGATCATGAATGGCGTCGGCCTCATCCTGCGAAAGAGCGGGCGACTGAACGCTCATGGTGGAAGCGGCACGCTGCGGCGGGCGGCGGGGAATGCCGACGCGGAACTCGATATCTTCTGGAGTGGCGGATTCGAGCAGTTCTGCCAGGTTGCTGAGGATTTGATTGCGCAGGCCGGCAAGATTGCGGCGCCAAAGCTCGTCTTCCACCTCCACCAGCAGCCGGCCTTTGTGGACCATAACAGCCCGGGTCCGGGCGGCCAGACGGGCTCCCACGGCGGCCGGCCAGGCAGCCATCACCAGTTGCTCAGGCGTGAGGACGCCGCGAGCGGAAGGGAACTTGGAAAAGAGCCTGGCAGCGCGTTCCATGGCGGTGGAGTAAGGCAGAGAAGAACATTTATGGTAGCACGCAGGAACAGGCGAGAGAACGCGGTTTGGCATGCTAGTCTGAGGCTGAAGTGATCGTACTTGCATCGAAATCGCCGCGGCGCCGGGAGATCCTGGCACAGGCCGGCCTTGCGTTTGAAATCCGGGTGGCGGACGTGGAAGAACGGCTCCGTCCGGGGGAAGCCGCGGATGCTTATGTGTCCCGCCTCTCGCGGGAGAAAGCGGAAGCCGTGGATGCCGGCGCGGAGGAGTTTGTGCTGGCCGCCGACACGATTGTGGTGGTGGATTCGCTGGTATTGGAAAAACCCGCTTCGGAAGAAGACGCAATTCGCATGCTGGCGTTGTTGAGCGCGCGCAGCCACTACGTGCTGACAGGCGTCTGCGTGCGCCGGGGAGCGGCGCGGTGGAGCGCCGTCGAGCGCACGGAGGTGGTTTTCTCGCCGCTCTCGCCTGACGAGATACTCGATTACGCCCACTCCGGCGAGCCGATGGACAAAGCCGGGGCCTACGCCATCCAAGGGCGCGCGTCACGTTTCGTTGAGGGGATCCGCGGCTGCTACTTCAACGTGATGGGGCTGCCGCTGAGCCGGGTGTACCGTCTGCTCAAGGACGCCGGCTATAATTTCGCGGCCGGGTAACGGCCTTTCAGCCACTCGACAAACTCGACCGGAGCGGCCATGGTGGAAAGGCGGCTCTGGCGGACCAGCGCCCAGTCGTTGAACAGGCCGCAGGACTTGATCTCAGCAAGCGTGGTGGGCGGCTCAAGCAGGCGCAGGAATTGCAGGTCCACCACCCAGGACTTGGGGTTCGATGGGTCCGGGCGCGGCTGAGAATTCACCTTCGCCAGCCCCACCACGGCCGATTGCCCGCCGCTGTGGTAGAGAATGACCTTGTCTCCGGCCTTCATGGAGCGGATTGCCGCCACCGCCTGGGCGTTGGTCACGCCGTCCCAGGTGGTGCATTTCTCGGCCTGAAAGCGCTGAATCGAGTAGGTTTCGGGATCGGTCTTGGCGAGGAAGTAGTTCATGTCGGAATCCGGATCGAAGTGCTGCAGTACTTCAGGGCTATGCCCGGAGTATGTGTACTCCTAACCATGGTATCAATGAGTTATACCCATTGGACCGATCTTAGCCCGATCAACCCAATCCCTGCTGGTGTACAATAAGAAAACAAAGAACGCTGGTAATGTCGGCGCAGGCGGAACTTTTGTGCCTGGGAATGGAATTCCAGCCGAACGATGTCTGCGCGGAGCGGAGGGTCAGATGAAAGTGTTGATTGGGCGCCGCTGGGCGTTGATTCCCGTTGTGGCCACGGTGGCGACGATGTTCGGGGCCGCAGCCCAGACACAGCAGGGAGCGCAGACTCCAAACACGCCGGCTGGCCAGGATCAGCGCCAGGCCAAGGAGCCCGACAAGGATGAGCCGCTCACCGCGGCTCCAGTGGATCCCAAGACCTACAAAATTGGTGCGGAAGACCACCTGAACATTCGTGTGTGGCGGGAAAACGACCTGAGCAGCACAGTGGTAGTGCGGCCCGACGGCAAGATCACTTTGCCGCTGGCTGGCGAGGTCCAAGCCGCCGGTCTGACACCGGAGCAGCTGACCACCAAGGTAGTTGAGGCGCTTTCGAAATACCTGAACAAGCCGGAAGTGATCATCTCCGTAGTTTCGGTGCAGAGCAAGCGGTACTATCTTTCCGGCAATGTGGGCCGGTCCGGGCCGGTGCCTCTGGTGACGCCGACGACGATCCTGCAGGCGCTGAGTGCGGCGGGATTAGGGCAATGGGCGAAGAAGAGCAAGATCATCATTATGCGCGGAACTGAGCGCATCAAGTTCAACTACGACGAGGTGATCAAAGGCAAGAAGCTCGAGCAGAACATCTATCTGCAGGATGGCGATCATATCTACGTTCCTTAAGCACCGCGAGCGAACCGGGGATCATCCAATATGTCAAGCATGACGCATCCTGTGCAGTTGCCCGACCAGCCGATTTCGGTTCCGCGGCGGGCGATGGACTTTGAAGACTACGTCGACATCGTTCGAAGGCACAGATCCTGGATTCTGGGCCCAGCGTTTGCGGGTCTCGTCATTGGGGTAGTGACCGCTTACCTCTGGCCGGATTCCTACCTGGCCACTGGTCTGATCCGTGTGGTTCCACCGCAGGTGCCCACCCGGCTGGTGCAGACCAACGTCAGCGAGGAGATGACATCGAGAATCAACACGGTGTACCAGAACATCATCTCGCGCGCGAGCCTCCTGGACTTGATCCAAACCAACAAGCTCTACACCGACGAACTCAAGCGCCTGCCGACTGATGACGTGGTGGAGCAGATGCGGCGGGACATTGGACTGGGCAACATGCAGTACATGTCGCGCGGCGCCGGCATCCAGCAGACGGTCAATGCCTTTTCGGTGTCGTTCTCCTATTCGGACCGGCGGCTGGCTCAAAAAGTGTGTCTGGCGTTGATCACGAGGTTTACGGAAGAGAGCATCCGTTCCCGTGCGTCGATGTCGGAAAACACCACTTCGTTTCTAAAAGACCAATACGAACTGGCCAAGCGGGACCTGGACGAGATCGATTCCAGAATTGCAGCGTTCCGGACCCGCAACGTCGGCGAGCTGCCCGAGCAGGAACAAATGATGTTCAGCCGGATCACAGCCATGGAGGCGCAGGTCCAGGCAGCGAATGGGCAGATCAGCCGCGCCCAGCAGGACAAACTTCAGTTGGAAGCGCAGTTGCGCGATCTGCGTGAGCAGGCGCAGATGCTCTCTCAGCCGGTGCCCGAATCCGTGGCGGTGCCCACCATGCGGAACGACCGGCTGATTGAAGCCGAGCGTGACATTGAGCGCGCCGAAGCCGCGCTGACGACGATGCGGGAATCCTACAAAGACTCGCATCCGGACGTGCAGAAGCTGCTGGGCTACATTGAAACGAAACGCAAGCTGAGAGACCAGATCGTGCGCGACTCAGAGGCCAACAAGGCCGACGCGAGCGGCAAGCCGCGAATGGTGATCAGTGCGGCGAACCAGACCAGGGTGAAGGAACTTTCCTCTGCAATCACCCGGATCCAGTCGACGCTGCAGGCGCGGGACATGGAGATCGAGGAGTTGAGCCGCCAGATCAAGGACTCTGCGGCGAAGTTGCGCGCGGCTCAGGCGCGGCTCGAATCCAGCCCCGGAGCGAATCAGGAATATGTTCAGCTGATGAGGGATCGCTCACTGATCGCTTCCAGGTTTGAAGAGCTCGGCAGGAAGATGCAGGATTCTTCCATGGCCACTGAACTTGTGAACCGCGGCCAGGGTGAAATGCTGGAGATGCTGGAAGCCCCGGTGATTCCCGAGGCGCCATACGCTCCGAAGCGTCCTTTGATTATTGGCGTTGGTATCGTCCTCGGCTTTGGACTGGGCATCGCATTGGCGGCCGGGCGCGAGATCAAGGATACGTCCCTGAAGAACCTCAAGGATGTGCGGGCCTATACCAAGCTCACGGTCCTAGGAAGCGTGCCGCTGCTGGAGAACGATTTCGTGTTGCGCCGCCGCCGCCGGTTTGGATGGCTGATGTGGGCCGCCGCGCTGGTGCTGGGTGCTCTGCTGATAGCTGGTGCTATCGCGTACTATTACATGTCTAGAGCCTGAGCAGCTAGGCTCAGACCGAAAACGGAGGAGAGGGAGATGCTGGCAGGGAGAGATTCATGAGCAGAGTGCACGACGCACTGAGGCGCGCAGAGACCCCGCCGGCCGCGGCAGGACCGAGTCAAGCGGAACGGGGTACCGTGGCGCGGGCTACCGCGGCGCTGCCGGTGCAGGAAGTCCAGGGGCTTCTCGAGAAGGTGCAGGTTGTTCCTTTCACGCCTTCGCCGGACGCATCGCTGCTGGACGCTGCCCGGCCCAGCGAAGCTCCAGCGGAGGAATTCCGGAGCTTGAGGACCCGGCTCAATCACCTGCAGAGCTTGCAGCCGATCCACTCTCTGGTGGTCACTTCAGCCTCGCCCGCGGAGGGCAAGTCGTTCACCGCAGCCAATCTGGCCATCGCCCAGGCGCAACTGGAAGGGAACATGACACTGCTGGCGGATTTTGATTTCCGCCGGCCCGTCGTGCACACGTTGTTCCAGGTGCCGCGCAGTCCAGGCATCACCGACTATCTGCAGGGCAAAGCATCCCTGGAAGAGATCATCAAGCGGGTGGAAGGCACCAATCTCTGCATCATGCCCGCCGGCGAAGCGGTGCTGAACCCGCTGGAATTGCTGAATCTCGGCAACGTGAAGAGCCTGATCGACAAACTGCCCGGGCTGTTCAACTGGGTGATTCTGGACACCCCCCCGCTGCTGTTCGCCGCCGACGCCAATCTGCTTTCCACATTCACCCACGGGCTTGTGCTGGTGGTCCGCATCGGAACCACAACGATCGATTCCGTCACCCGGGCCATGGGATCGCTTTGCCAGAACAACATCCTGGGCATCGTGGTGAACGGTGCGAACAAGAGCGAACTTTACAGCAAGTACACCTACTACCACTCCTATTACTATTCGAAGACCGACTAGGAAGGGATTGCCTGTCTGCCATGGATTTGGAACCGGCAAACCAGGCCGAAGGGGGCCTCTCAGAGCGGGCCTGCCGCTTCGTTGCGGGTCTTGACGTCGGATTGGCGGGCGCCCTCTCCGCGATCTGCTGGCTGGTGTTCCATTCCTTCCTGCGCAGGGAGTTCTGGTGGGCGAAGCTGAACGTCGCCGGCGGATTCTTCTATGGTCCGGGTGTTTACACGATGGGCGTTGGACGCGCGACCTTGGCTGGATTTTCTCTGTTGTTGGTTACCTATGCGGCGCTGGGTTCGGCGTTCGGCCTGGCGGCGCGGCCGCGCCGGACTGGCAGGAACTTCCTGCTGGTGACCGTTTGGGGCCTGGGTTGGCATCTGTTCGCCCAGTCGTTCTACTGGCCGTCGATGGATGTTTTCGCCCCGGCCTACTTTCCGAAGATGGCTACCGTACCGGCCGACCTTCTCTTCGCCTTGAGCCTGAGCCGGTTCAGCAGCCGGTTCCACAGTCTGGCGTGCAGTTTGGGCGATCCCTCGTGGGCGCTGGCGATCCAGGAACCGGAAGACAGCGCGCCCGAGGCGGCAGCGTCGCAGGTGGATGACGGGTTGGAGGCCGGGAAATCGGCGGCGGCAGAGGTTCGGGCCGAAGCGGATTCAGAAGCTCCTGCAGCTTTGCCGTCCGCGCCGGTCGATGAGCCGGAAGCCCCTGCTGTAGCGGCTTTGGACGACATTCAGGGAGCGCCGGGGCAGGCTCCGGCTGTGGCTTCGACCGATCCAGCTTCGAACTTGGGGCCAAGCCCGGGGCAGGGATCATGAAGAGGGAATTGTTGAGCGGTGTCAGAGTTCGCTAGAATGATCAGTTTGAGCCTGTGTTCCGGCGAGGTTGTGTGAAACGCCATCCGAAGCCGGTGCGTCTCAGGCAAAGGCGCTCATAGACGAAAGGAATTCTTCTGTCCCCAATGACCCACAGGCGCAGATGCCTGGACGCCTTCCTTTTCTGCCTGGCTTTCTATTTGACAATCCTGGCGGCTGTGGCGGGTCCACTGCAGGCAAATCCCCAGTCTTCTTCACCGCAGGCTCCGGCAGCGAAGCCGGCTGAGCCGCAGAAGGCGCAACCCAGCAAGCCAAGTCCTTTCGAGAGCGTGCCCGGCTCGCAGCCGGCGCAGCAGCCTAAACCTGCCGAGCCCAAACCCGCAGAGCCCAAGAAACCTGCGCCGTTTGAGACGGTGCCTCAAACCAAGCCCGAACCAGCGGCCGAGCAGAAGCCCGCTCCGGAGGCCAAGCCGGAGGCCGGGGCCGCCAAACCCACCGTCGTGCCCGACGTTGTGGAGTTTATCGAGTTCCGCGGCGCGCGCCGCGTACCTCAGGACACGCTCCGGGCATTGATCTTTACAAAGAAGGGCGATCGTTACGACGCGGAGGCGTTGCATCGCGACTTCATGGCGCTGTGGAACACCGGCCGCTTCGACGACATCACGTTGGAGCGCGAGGCGGGGCAGACCGGCTGGATTGTCCGGTTCCTCGTCACCGAGCGCCGTGTGATCCGGACCATCAAGTACGAAGGCAACAAGTCCATTACCGTTTCTGAAATCCTCGACCGCTTCAAGGAGCGCCGCGTCGGACTGGCCGTGGAACAGCAGTACGAGCAGGGAAAGGTTCAGCGCGCAACAAACGTTCTGAAGGAGTTCCTCTCCGAGCGCGGCCGGCAGTTTGCTACGGTGACGCCGGAGATTCGTCAGATTCCGCCATCTTCGATGGAAGTCACCTTCCGCATCAAGGAAGGTGCGAAGGTGAAGGTGGGCGAGATCGATCTGGTCGGGAACAAGGTCTTTGGTGACCGGGCCGTACGCCGGGCAATGAAGAACCTGCGGCCCATCGGCATTCCCTACAGCATTTTCCTCGAAAACCTCTTCGCCCGCACTTTCGATGCCAGCAAGCTCGAAGAGGACAAAGAGCGGATCCGCATGTTCTACTCGCAGCGCGGCTACTTCATGGCGCGGGTCACAGACAGCAGCGTGAACATGAACGACACGAGTGGACGCCTGTGGGTGCCTCCTTTCAAGCAGACCAAGGCCGGCAAGCGGGCCGACCTCAAGCTGAACATCGACGAAGGCGTGCTCTACCGCCTGAACAACATCAACTTCGTGGGCGTGAAGCTGTTCCGGACGCCGGAAGCTCTGATGCGGCCGATCTTCGGCATGGGACAGGGCGACATCTTCTCCACGGAGAAGCTGCAAAAGGGCTTCAAGAACTTCCAGAAGTGGTACGGCGAGTTCGGCTACATCGACGCGGTTCCCGAGCCGGACTTCAACCCGATGCCGGACGGCAAGATCGACCTCACCATCAACGTGGACGAGGGCAAGCAGTTCTTCGTGCGGCGCATCGATTTCCAGGGCAATACGACCACCCGCGACAAGGTGATCCGCCGCGAGCTGTTGATCGACGAAGGCGACATGTACAATACGCGCCTCTGGGAATTGAGCGTCCTGCGGCTCAACCAGTTGGGCTACTTCGAAGCGCTGAAGGAAAACGAAGCCGCCACCATCACGCGTGACACGAAGAACAACACCGTGGATATCACGGTGAAGGTGAAGGAGCGCGGCAAGAACAGCATCAGCCTGAATGGCGGCGTCTCCGGCATCGCCGGTACGTTCATCGGCTTCGGGTACTCCACCAACAACTTTCTGGGCCTGGGCGAAACGCTATCGCTCAGCGCCGAAATCGGCGATCGCATGAAGAACATCACGTTCGGTTTCACCGAACCGTACCTCTTCGACCGTCCGATGCAGGCCGGCTTCACCGTCTACACGCAGCGCTTTAACTACGATCAGGCGCGCGAGGTCTCGCTGTTCTCGGGCCGCAATCTGATCCCGATGTACAATGCGATCGGCCGCGACAACCTCCTGATGTACAACCAGAAGGGCTATGGCGCGACGGTCTTCGTGAGCTACCCGCTGCGGCGCTCGTTCGCGCGCGTCAGTTTGACTTACGGCGTGGACCGCTCCACCATCACGCCGGGCAACACCTCTTCGCAGAGCTACTTCAACTACTCCAGCTTCCTCAACTTCGCCGGTCCGAACTCGCTGGAGGGCATCTTCACCAGCCGGGTGATTCCGTCGTACACCTACAACACGGTGGACCACCCCATCACGCCATCGCGCGGCCGCAGCCTGTTTGCTTCGCTGTCGTTCGCCGGCGGCCCGCTGGGCGGCGACGTGAATCTGATCGAGCCCACCGTCTCGGCTACCTATTTCCGCAAGGGCTTCTCTCCGAAGCACGTCATCGGCATGCGCGCCCTCGGCCGCTACCTCACCGGTTATGGCGGGAAAGTGGCGCCTCCATACAACCGCGTCTTTATGGGTGGCGAGCAGGACGTCCGCGGTTTCGAAATCTGGAGCATCGGCCCCTTCGCCTATATCCCCAGTTCGGCAACGACTCCGGTGCTGAATCCCGACGGTTCCGGCCGTCTGGAAAAGGTGGTCGTCAACGGCGTGGAGACAATGCAGAACGTCATGCAGAGCATGCCGATCTACCAACTTGTCTTCCCGGGCGGCGACACGCAGGGCGTCTTCAACTTTGAATATCGCATCCCGATCATTGGGCCGCTGGTGCTGGCCGCGTTCTTCGACGCCGGCGTCAACCGCATCAGCAATTCGAATCAGTTGCAGCTGAATGCCGGCCGTCTCACGGACTTGAACTACAACTTCCCGCAAGCCGGCTTCGAAAACAAAACTTTCGTGATCGACGAGACCCAGAAGATCCGAACCTCCACCGGTCTCGAACTGCAAATCATGATGCCCGTGGTTAACGCCCCGTTCCGTCTCTACTACGCCTACAACCCCACGGTGGTGCAGAATTGGTTCATCCCACCGGTGGCGGCGGATCCGTCGATGTTCGCCAACAACGCGACGTATCTGAACGCGGCGCGGACGTTCGCCCGGCCTTCACCTTATTACGAGAAGCGGACCATGTTCCGCTTCACCATCAGCAGGACCTTCTAGCAGCGCTTCCGGCGCGCAGGGCAGTTCCGGCGTGTTAGCATCAAAGAGACTCGAGGAGTTTGAAAAAAGTGAGATTTGACCTGAAAAACGTTGGGCTCGGCGCGTTGGCCTTGGCCCTCTCCGCCGCCACGCTGGCCGCCCAGACGCCGACCAAAGTGGCAATCATCAACATCCAGGGTGCGATCCTGGCCACCAAGGACGGTACCAAGGCGCGCGATGCAATGCGCGTAAGGTTTGAGCCCCGCGCCAAGGACCTGGAAGGCCGCAACGCTGAGATCCAGAAGCTGCGTGAGCAGATCACCAAGGGCGCCAACACCATGTCCGCCGAGAACCGCGAGAAGATCACCCGCGAGATCGACGACAAGCAGAAGAAGCTGCAGTGGGACTCCGAAGACATGCAGAACGAGCTACAGCAGGAAGAAGGCAAGCTCATTAATGAGATTGGTCAGCGCATGATCCAGGTGATTGACGAATACTCGAAGGGCCAGGGTTTCGCCATCGTCCTCGACGTCAGCACGCAGCAGAGCCCCGTTCTGTGGGCCGCCAACGGCATCGACATCACCCAGCAGATCGTGGAAGGCTACGACAAGAAGTTCGGCGCCGGCGCCGCTCCGGGTTCCACCCCGGCCGCTCCAGCCGCTAAGCCAGCCGCTCCTCCGGCCACCAGCGCACCGAAGCCGGCTGCGCCGAAGAAGTAACAAGATCAGCTGAGAACTGAGTCAGGGCCCGCCTCGGCGGGCCCTTTCGCTTTTCCGGTCTCGCGGGCTGGAGGGCCGGAATCAGTAGTTCTCAGGAACCACCCCGAAGAACTCCCGCCA
>JACQZS010000256.1 GCA_016213725.1 Acidobacteriota bacterium
ATGAGCTCCATCAGCCCCCTGGTCTCCCAGAAGGTGGGCAAGGCCTGCGGCGAGAAGGGGGTGGAGTTCCTGGACGCGCCGGTGAGCGGGGGCGAGCCGGGGGCCATCGCCGGCACGCTGGCCATCATGGCGGGCGGCGCGCAGGCGGTGTTCGAAAAGGTGGCGCCGCTGTTTGAGGTGCTCGGCTCCAGCCACACGCTCACCGGCCCGGTGGGCGCTGGCAACGTGACGAAGCTGGCCAACCAGATCATGGTGGCGTGCAACATCGCGGCGATGGGCGAGGCGCTGGTGCTGGCCACCAAGGCGGGCCTGGATCCGGAAGTGGTCTTCAATGCCGTGAAGGGCGGGCTGGCCGGCTCCACCGTGCTCAATGCCAAGGCGCCCATGGCCATCACGCGCAACTTCAAGCCGGGGTTCCGCATCCGGCTGCACCAGAAAGACCTGCGGAATGCGCTGCTGGCGGCTGAGTCGATGAAAGTGTCTCTGCCGCTGACGGCTTCGGTGCAGCAGATGCTGATGGCGCTGATGAACGAAGGCCGCGGCGATCTGGATCACTCGGCCATCGTCAACTTCATTGAGGATATGGCGTCGTGCCAGATCCAGAAGCCGCAGTAAGCCAGCCGCGGTATGTGCGGGTGCATCCCGCGGACAATGTCGCCATTGTGGTGAACGACGGCGGTCTGCCGGCCGGCGCGCGCTTCGAGTGCGGGCTGTCGCTGGCAGAGGCCGTGCCGCAGGCGCACAAGGTGGCGCTGCAGACGATCGCTGAAGGCGCAGCCATCGTGCGCTATGGGGTGACCATCGGCTTCGCGGCGCGCGAGCTGCCGCGCGGCAGTTGGGTGCGCGAGGATCGAGTGCTGCTGCCGGAGCCGCCGGCTTTGGATAGAATCCCGCTGGCCACCGTGGTGCCCGCGCCGCCGGAGCCGCTGCGGGGCTTCACCTTCCAGGGCTACCGCAACGCCGACGGCAGCGCCGGCACCCGCAACCTGCTGGGCATCACCACCACCGTGCAATGCGTGGCCGGGACGGTGGACGTGGCGGCCGAGCGCATTCGGCGGGAACTGCTGCCGCGCTTCCCCAACGTGGATGGCGTGGTAGCGCTGAACCACACTTACGGCTGCGGCGTGGCCATCAATGCGCCGGGGGCGGAGATCCCCATCCGGACGGTACGCCACCTGGCGCTCAACCCGAACTTCGGCGGCGAGGTGATGGCGGTGAGTCTGGGTTGCGAGAAACTGCAACCGGAACGCCTGGGGCTGCCGGTGCTGCGGCCCGAGGAGCCGTTCGTCATCCGCCTGCAGGGCGAGGAACACCGCTGCTTCGGCGATATGGTGGCGGCGATTCTTCAGATGGCCGAGAGGCGATTGGAGAGGCTGAATGCGCGCGCGCGGGTTCCGTGTCCGGCCTCGGATCTGGTGGTGGGGATGCAGTGCGGCGGCAGTGATGCGTTCTCCGGCGTTACGGCGAACCCCACCGTGGGTTATGCGGCGGATCTGTTGGTGCGCGCCGGGGCCACCGTGCTGTTCAGCGAGGTGACCGAAGTGCGCGATGCCGTGCACCTGCTGGGCGCGCGGGCGGTGAGTGAAGAGGTGGGCCGCGCGCTGATGCGCGAAATGGCGTGGTATGACGACTACCTGGCGCGCGGTGGCGCGGATCGTTCAGCGAATCACACGCCGGGCAACAAGCGCGGCGGGCTGTCGAACATTGTGGAGAAGGCGCTGGGGTCGGTGGCGAAGTCCGGCACCACGGCGCTGCGGGCTGTGGCGGCTCCGGGAGAGCGGGTTCGCGAGAAGGGTCTGGTGTTCCTCGCCACGCCGGCAAGCGACTTCATCTGCGGCACGCTGCAACTGGCCGCAGGCATGAACGCGCACGTGTTCACGACGGGGGAGGGAACTCCCTATGGGCTGGCGATGGCGCCCGTGGTGAAGGTGTCATCACGCACGGCTTTGGCGCGGCGCTGGCCGGATCTGATCGACTTCGACGCCGGCCGGATCGCCACGGGCCAGGCGACGATTGAGGACTGCGGGTGGGAGCTGTTCCGGATGATTCTGGAGGCGGCTTCCGGGCGCAAAACCTGGTCTGAGCAGTGGACGCTTTACAACGCGCTGGCGCTCTTCAACCCCGCGCCGGTGACGTAGCGCCGCGCGACACCACCCATTCGGCCTTATCCCAGTGGCCGGCCGCCACCTGGCGGGCGATGCCCTCGAAGCGCAGGAGCGGCGCCGCTTCCTGCAGGCGCGCGGCGGCTTCGCGGCTCAGCGCGCAGGCAAAACGGTCGGCGCGCTCGCGGTAGAGGTAGCCGGCGTATTTCAACTCGCGGGCTTCATCGAGCAGCAGGTCCCAGAAACTGTTTCGCCGCAGGAGCTTTTTCTGCGCCGCGGCTTCACGCGTGATTTCGAGGCGCGCGCCGGCGCCGGTGAGGATCGCCCGCAGGCATTGCGACGGATTGAAGAGCCGCTCGGGTTCCGGGCCGGGGAGTGCGCGGATGAGCGCCTCCACCTCTTCCACGGCGCACTCGATGGCGCTCCAGCGGTAGCGCGAGCCGCCGCTCACCAGGCTGCCCCGCTTGAGGATGTCTCGAACCCGCGCCGCATCCGCCCCGGCGACACCCAGAATCTGTTCCGCCAGCTCCTGCAACGCCAGCTCCTGCACCACCACCGGCGTCAGCGACACGAATTCCGCCGCCTCGCTTGACAACTTCACCTGCACTCGCTCGGGTAAGGGCATGGGACCTTTCCATCGTACAATCGGGTCCATCGTACAATCAGGACCAGTGCCCCCCATTGACCTCGTGCGGGAACAACTCCGCCGTTATGAACACCTGCTGCTGCTCTTTGACGCCGAAGAGACCGCAGCGGGCGTGGAACTCGTCATCCGCCTGAAGGCCGACGTGCCCGGCGCGCATGTCTACCGCGCTCCGCTGCATCCGCGCGACATGGCCCATCCGCAATTCCCGTGGACCTTCCAGAAGTTCCTTTACGATTGCCTCCACGACTACCTCTGCGAGATGTTCACCCGCAATCCGCAGCAGCTCAACGCAGAACCATGACGCCTCTCGGTGAAATCCTCGCAGCCCGCATCCGCAGCGGCGGACCCATCCTTTTCTCCGAGTTCATGGACGCGGCGCTTTATCACCCCGAGTTGGGCTACTACCGCTCTCCGCGCGATCCATTCGGCACGCAGGGTGACTTCTTCACAGCCAGCCAGCTTCAGCCTGTCTTCGGGCGCCTGGTGGCCGCGGCGATTCGCCAATATCTCCCCGCCGGCGCGGCACCGACGGACTTCACGGTGGCGGAGTGGGGCGCAGGACGCGCTGAATTGACCGAAGCGCTCGCGGAGTTTCACTACATTCCGATCGATTCAGGCAGTGGCGAAGTGCCCGCTACCTTCGAGGGTGTGGTCTTCTCCAACGAACTCTTCGACGCGCTACCGGTGGATCTCGCGCAGCGATGCGGCGTGGAGTGGCGGATGATTCGCGTGTCATTCGGGGACGGCAGGTTTCAATGGCATGCCGCTGAGCGCTTGGAGGAGCAGTGGCGTCACTACGCTTCCGATCTTGCCGCTCCGCTGGAAGATAGGCCGGACGTCCTCATTGAACTTCCTGTGCGGCTGCGTCCGGTGATGGAGACGATGGTCTCCCGCTGCCGCGGCGGCGCCTTCATCGCCATCGACTACGGCTATACGGCTCGGGAGGTGGTGCGCTTTCCGCAAGGCACGCTGATGAGCTACCGGCGGCACCAGGCGTTTGACGACGTGCTGGCCAGCCCGGGCGAGCAGGACATCACCGCGCATGTCCCGTTCACCTATCTGGAGCGGTGCGCCGCGGAGTGCGGGATGAGTGCGGCGAAGCTCGAGAACTTCTCGCAGTTCCTGCTTCGCGCGGGCGAGACAGACCAGTTCGCAGCAGCTCTCGAAGCGCCGGATGAGGCCTCCGCAATGCGGCTCCGCTTGCAGTTGAAGACGCTGTTGTTCGGCATGGGAGAGACGTTCCGGGTGTTCTCTGCCCTGATCGCACGCCCGGGAATGGGCTCCCAAAAAAGCTAGCGGCCCCGGTTGCCCGGGGCCGCTGTGTTGATCTCTGTTGCCGCGCTCCTTGAGGAACGCAGAGTTGCTACTTCTTCTTTGCAGCCTTCTTGGCGGGAGCCTTCTTCGCCGCCTTCTTCGCTGCCTTCTTGGTCGCGTTCTTCATCGATCTATTCTCCGTAACATCAGATTCTGCGATCGCTCCGCGACCGCATTGTGATCTCTTTATAAACTTGGTCTTCCATCGAAGTCAAGAGAAAAGTGTTTTACGCGCCATGCAAGTTATCTTCCACAATCGCCTTCGATGGTTTAAAACGGAATCAGGAGGGTTTGTTTTGCGCATTCCGAGACGCGGGCAGCGGTTTGAGCAGCGCTTCGTGGCGTGTGTGCTCATCGCCGCCACGCTCATCGGCGCCACCGCCTGCAGGAAGAAGCCTCATGCGCCAACCACGCCTCCGGCACCGTTCGCGCCGGCTCCCGGATGGACTGAAACAGGCGTCGCCAGCTGGTATGGCGATCCCTATCACGGCCGCCAGTCCGCCAACGGCGAGATCTATGACATGGAGCAGATGACCGCCGCGCATCGCACGCTGAAGTTTGGCGCCAACTTGCGCGTGACCAATCTCTCCAACCATAAGCAGGTGGAGGTGCGCATCACGGATCGCGGCCCATTCGTCGATCAGCGAATCATCGACCTCTCCCGCGCAGCGGCGCGCGGCCTCGACATGATTGGACCAGGCACGGCACGCGTGAAGATCGAACTGCTCTCCTACGGCCCGGAGCGCGTTGCACCGCCGGGTGGATTGTTCGGAGTGCAGGTGGGCGCGTTCGCTGAGCGATCCAACGCGGACGCGTTGGCGCGGCGGCTTACGCAGCATTACTCGCCGGTGGAGGTGCGCCGCCGGAACAACTCGAGAGCGCCCTGGCGCGTCGTGGTGGGCAGCAAGCACGAGCAATCCGCCGCGGAAGAACTGGCCGACGCTTTGCGTAGAGAGTACAAGGATGTTTACGTCGTCCGGCTCGATGAGTCCGGCAACTGAGCGCTCCGCCGCCCGGCTCGAGAAAGTTGTTACGCTCAGAGAAGAGCACGGGCCCTTAGCACAATGGTTAGTGCAGCGGACTCATAATCCGTTGGTTGCAGGTTCAAGTCCTGCAGGGCCCACCACAACCTCCACAAGCATCCCGGTTCAACTCGGGCATCCGTCCACTGTGCAGCCGCCGATTGCGGAGCCCTCTATCCCCAGAGACCGACGAGAAGACCGGTGGCGCGAATCAAGCGCGACATCCCAGGGGATCGTTCGGCTTGCTCTGCTATCATGCTTCGGATGGATTCAGTCGGAGGCGCTTTGATAGATTCGAAACCCGGTTACTCACGGTGGATTCTGCGACTGGCTCTTCCGTTCTACTTTCTGCTGATTCTGGCGCTGCAGCACGCGTCCGGGACGTATCAGGCGGGGTTCAACTGCAGTCTGCGAAGCTACGGTGACGAGGCCGGCCACTACGTCACGGGATTGATGGTGAGGGACTATCTCCATGGCGCCGTTCCACAGAACCCGCTCACCTTTGCCTCCCACTTCTACCTGCACTACCCGCTGGTGGCACTTGGGCACTGGCCGCCAGGTTTCTATGCGCTGCAGTCCGTTTGGACGACATTTCTGCCATCCACAAGGGAATCGCTGCTCGTCTTCATGGCGATGCTCACGGCACTGCTGGCATTTGAAACCCACCGCCTGACTCGGCGGCACCTAGGTGAGCCGTATGGCGTGTTTGCCGGATTGACGCTCGTGTTGATCCCCCTGACGCAAAGCCTCACGTCGACGGTGATGGCGGAAGTGCCGCTGGCTTTGGCGTCGTTGTGGGCCGTAAGCAGCCTGGCGGCGTTTCTGCGGTCGGGGCGCTACTTGCACGCCATCCTCTATGGGGTGTTAAGTTCAGCGGCGATCCTAATGAAGGGCAGTGGGTGGCTGCTCGTGCTCATCCCCGCTCTCGTTGCATTGTGCACGGGCGGCGTCTGGCAGATGCTGCGTGGGCGCATCTGGATCTCGGCCGCCATCGTCGCCGTACTCTGCGTACCCTATTCGCTGGTGACGATGCGGGCTGCGCAATATGGCTGGGATGCAGGCGCGCCGAACTGGCAGTTCGCATACTCCGCCGCCACCGGGCTGCTTCGGTCATCTCTGGAAGAGGGCGGCGTTTTGATCGCTCTGCTCTTCCTCGTTGGGGCCGTTCAAGTGGCGCTGGATCGCTCGCGGGAGGGTCTCGCGTGGCTCTGGTTCGCGGTGCTCGCGTGGCTCTTTCATCTCATCGTGCCTGCCAGCATCGAGAGCCGGCGGCTCTTCATGGCGGCACCGGTGGCGCTCTTTTTCGCGGCGGCTGGCCTCCGGCGGCTTGCGCGGGAGATCAGGCTCGGGAGCGAGCCGGTTCGGGCCAGTGTGCTGGCGGCGGTGGTCTGGGCGGTCTTCCTGGCTTTCACGTTTCACGTTCCCGCGGTTGCCTCAGCCGGCTTGGACGATGTGGCCGACGAAATCGCGCGCAGGACCCCCACGCACTCCGTGGCGCTCATTGCTTCCGACACCTGGTGGGGCGAGAGTGCCCTGGTGGCCGAGATCACCGGCCGCGAACGCAGGTTCGACCATTACCTCGTCCGCGCCAGTAAGCTACTGTTCGACAGCGACTGGATGGGGACCTTCTTCCGGCTGGTGTACTCTGACGCGCACCTGGTCGCCAAGGCCTTGGACGACATCCCCGTCTCAACAGTGGTGCTTCACACCGGAGAGGGTCTCAAGTTCGATCAGCACATCCGGCAGTTGCGCGAAGTCCTGGACCATCATCCCGATTGGAAACGCCTCTGGGAGCGCCGCTCCGGCCTCCCGGGAAGGCAGTCCGCGGTGGCGCTGTACACACGGCGGAGCGACATGAGCGGCGCGCCGCTCCGGCTCACGATCGACCTGAGCAAGACCGTCTCCACGAAAGTCCAGAACAACGTCTGCACCTGCAGGCGCTAGCAAGCTCCGCAATGCCGGCAGTAGGCAGTGCGGGAGCGACACCACCGTCAACCCGCACGAGAGGACCCGGGTTCGCCTATTCTTCAAACGCAATGCCCACGTGCATGCGGAACTCGGGCACCTGCACGGTCAGGCCTTCGCGGCCCGGCGTGACCACCACCTCCTGTTTACCTGGTACGGTGTAGACCCTCTTGAACGCGTACGGCATCCGCACTTTCATCTCCACGCCGCGCAGCGGTGGCAGGTCTTCGATCGACTCCACCTCGCCGCGGTGGACGGGCGGCGCGTATAGAAGGTGGATCACCGTCCGCTTCGCCGCCGCCTGGCGTAATACGCTCACCCGCGCCGTCGATGGCAGCTTCACCTCCACCAGGGGCAAACGGTAAACCAGCCTCAGCGAATTCACAAACAACTGCCGGTGCAGCCGCAGCCCGTGCTGCTTGTACTGCCTGTCCAGCGCGTGTGCAGTCCAGATCACGTTCCCGCTGCGGATCACCGCCGGCTGCGGAGCGTCCTCGAGCCGGTAGGGCGCGTCGCGGTGCGAGGAGTAGTGTGCGTAGGTCCGGTCGAAATACGGCTCGCGCACTCGCGCCAGCACCTGCGTGCCGGCTTGCGGACGGCAGCGGAGGCCCGCTTCATAGTTCAGGAACGGCGTCGACACCAGGTCCAGCCCCACTTCCGGCTGCACCACCGTGTAGTCCATCCGGTACCGCGCTGCCCCTTCATATTCCGCGCCAACGTTCAGGGCAAACCGGTCTCCGCTTCTACTCAACCCGCCTTGCGCCAGCACCAGCAGCTTGCCGCCCTCGGCGGCGTAGCGGTTCAGCGCCTCGGCCTGTCCATCGCTGAGCGTTCGCCCGGACGGTACGACCACCGCTTCAAACCCCATCAGATTGTCCTGCCGTGCCATCGCGAAGTCGTCGTGGCTATCCAGCAGCAACTGCACTGTGCCCTGGTCCGCATCCACGTCGTTCGTGAACCACAGCCCCAGCCGCGAGACCGGTACCCCTCTCAGCCCGTACTCTTCGATCTTTTGGCTGTATTCAAACGCCTCTCCGATGAGCCTGTAAGTCTCCAGGTCCATCTCGCCCGACGGATGCATCTGGTCACCGAAGTTGCACGCCGCGCCGAAGGCGATCATCGATGCCGCTTCATACCTCAACGCATCGGCGTGCTTGAAGCCGCCGAATTCACCCCAGGCTTTGTGGAACTTTCCGCTCATCGCGGTGACCGGCGTACCCATTGAGAGGTGGATCTTCGATTGCAGCGGAAGCTTGTCGTAGCCACCCCAGGTGGTGGGCAGGTCCTCGATGTCCTGGTGCGTGTTGAACTCGTACAAGCGGTAGGTGAAGTTCCCCGGCCTCGATGTCTTCGGTGTGCCGTTGAAGAACACGGTGGCCTTGGGGTGGTGGCGCGCGATCAGGTCGCGCACGGCGCGCATGTGGTCGCGGTACTGGCGCGCGAAGTTGCCCGCTGCCGCTTCCCGGTCCTCCGCGTCCACACCGTCGGCCTTCATGCGCCGGCGGCAGTTTTCGCAGTAGCAAACGTGATCGATCTGGTAGATGTCGAAGAAGAAGCCATCCACCGGATAAGCCCGGCAGATCTCCTCCACTTGGCTCAGAATGTGCCGGTGGTAGTCGCCGGAGGGACACAGTAGCTTCCACGACGTATAGGGCTTGGGGTCATCCGGCTTCGCGGCCAGGTTGTAGTCGGAGACGGAGAATGCGCCGTTCTTCTCCCGCGCGCACCATTCCGGGTGCTGCTCCGCGTCGTTGGCGCTCCATCCCACCGTGTAGTAGATGGGGCACTCCACCCCGATCTCGTGACAGGCGGCAATCTCCGCACCCAACAGGTCGAACTTCAACGTAGGGTGCATCCGCCCCACTTTCGTCGGATAGTACGACCACGAATGGTGGCACTTGGCGAAGATGTTGATCGATTTCAGCCGGCCCAGCTTCAAAGCCTGTTGGAAGTTCTGCTTCGAGAATCGAGCTCCAACGTCCGGAATGCGCTCCGACGTGTGAAAGTCCAGGTGCACCTGCCGCGGCGGCATCGGCTGGTCGATGTTGCGCTTCATCAGCCCATCGGCTGTTGCCGCTGTGCGCCTGCCTGTCGGCTGTGCGCCGCGCGCCAACCCTGCCGCCGTGGCCGCCGCACCCGCCAGAAACCGCCTCCGGCTCGATTCGTCCCGCATGACGCCTGGTCCTCCTGCCTCTCTCCCCGCCAGCATACTCAATCAAGCGCTTCCGCTTCATGCCACACTGAGAAGCAGCTATGAAGGCGGGATTTGTAGACATCCACAGCCACATCCTCCCCGGAATCGACGACGGCTCCTCTTCCTTCGAAGAGAGCCTGGAGATGCTGAAGGTGGCGGCCGCTTCCGGCACCGCCTGCATCGTCGGTACGCCACACGCCAACTCTCAGTTCACCTACGACCGGGCCGCCGCACAGGTGCTCATTGACCAACTCCGCCCGCTGGCACCCCCGGATCTCGAAATCGAACTCGGCTGCGACTTTCACCTCACCTACGAAAACGTCCGCCAGGCCATCGCCGCTCCCGGCTCCTTCACCATCGCCTCTGGCCCTTATCTGCTCGTCGAATTCTCCGACTTCAACATTCCCCCCAACACCGAGGCCGCCTTCGACCAGTTGCAGCGCGCCGGTCTCATCCCCATCGTCACCCACCCCGAGCGCAACCCGCTGCTGCGCGACTCCACTGACCGTCTTCGCCGTTGGGTGGACTCCGGCAACTACCTGCAGCTCACCGCTCAGAGCATCCTCGGCCGGTGGGGCGCCGATGCCCGCTCATCCAGCCTTCGGTGGCTCAATGAGGGTCTGGTCCACTTCGTCGCCAGTGACGCGCACGATCCCGAAGGCCGCCCGCCCCGGCTCGATGCCGCTTTCGAATTTCTCTCCGCGCAATATGGCGAAGAACTCGCCGGCCTCCTCACCATCCACCACCCCGCCGCCGTCGTCGCAGGCTACCGCCTCGATGCCGGGCCTTTGCCCAAACCACAGATACCGAAGAAGTGGTATCAGTTCTGGCGCTGAGCCGACGCCTGCTGCACCAGCCGGCAATTCTCCCGCACCTGCTCCGTATACTTCGGAAACATCCCTACTACCACGGCATCGGTCGGCTTGGCATAGCGGAACGCCAGCTCCACGGCCGCCTTTCGCGCTTCGGCCGTGGCGCATTGCCGGGTTGCTCCATAGATTTTGAAGATCAGGCAGGGCTTCCTCACGGCGGCCACGCGCTTCAGCATCTCTTCCCGGTCAGCGTCGTGAAAATACTCGCCTTTGATCTCACGCCCCGCCAATTGCGACGCCGCCGCCTCCGTCCGGCTCAGGTTATAGACGCAAGTCATGTAAAAATCCACGTCCCAGCCTTTGGATTCCGCATGATCCACCACCTCTGGAATATGCGTGCCCAACCCGGTCTGCATGCCCGTCTGGCGGATCTGCTTCAGCGCATCCTGGAGTTGATCCAGCTTGCCGGCCTGCCACAGGCTATCGGTCTGCGATCCGTGATGGTAGATCCCGATCGGTTTGAGCGCCGCCGCTTCGCCCAGATTGCGCTTCAGGTTGCCATACTCAGAGGCCGTCTGCGCGATCCACTGGATTTTCCCGCCGTCCTGCCGGTATTCGTGCAGCAGCCGCATGATGTGCCGGTCCGCCCGGCTCTGCCAGGCGTTGATCCCCGCACTCTCGCACGCCTCCAGCAGTCTCTTTACGTTGGCCGTGGTGAAATAGTCCCGCATTTCCGAGCTGAGCGACCCGGATACGTGCGAATTCGCACTCACGGGATTGCCGCCCACAATCAGGCGCGAAACCGAGTGCTGGCCCATGCGCACCGTCGGCATCTCCGGAATTCGCACCCCGGCCAGCGCCGGCAGCCCCGCCACCATCGATCTTCTGCTCACTCTCGCCATCTCGTCCTCTCCTTCCGGCCGGCTGCTTTCCAACATACGCTATCTTCAGGTTAGCGCTTCAGAAAAACGGACCTGGATAGCGAATAGCGGGGATAGTGGCGAAACGCGCGCGCGTTCCCTATAATTAGCCCAAAGCACTTCGATTGGAGGCAGGCCAAGGGATGCACGCCAGCCACATTGAGTCGCCCATGACGGCGGCCCACGATTCTTCTCCCCTCTCACGCCCCCCGCGCGTGGTGAACGACTTCAGTATCCAGGTCGCCACCATGAACGGCTCAGGCAGCCAGACGGCCAACATCGTTCTCATGCGCTCCATCTTCCAGATGGGTGTTCCGGTCTCCGGGAAGAACATGTTTCCGTCCAACATCGCCGGGCTCCCCACCTGGTTCACTATCCGCGCCTCCCGCGACGGCTACATCGGACGCAAGAAAGAGATCGACTTCTGCGTCGCCATGAACCCGGAAACCGCCAAGGAGGACGCCCGCAAACTCGACCCCGGCGCAGCACTCGTCTACGACGAGCCTCTCAAGCTCAACGAACTCCGCTCCGACCTGCACTTCTACCCCGTCCCCTTCGACAAGCTCACCGCGCAGGTCTGCCCCGACGCCAAGCTCCGCAAGCTCGTCAAGAACATGGTCTATGACGGCGTCGTCGCTCATCTGCTCGGCATCCATCTCGAGGAGATGCGCAAGGCTCTCTTCAAGCAGTTCGGAGAGCGCAAGCGCAAGGCCGCCGAACTCAACTGGAACGCCGTTCTCGCCGGACAGGACTACGCCGCCAACAATCTGCGGAAGACCGATCCCTTCGCCGTCGAGCCCATGAACCGCACCGCCGGCAAGCTCATCATCGACGGCAACACCGCCGCCGCCCTCGGTTGCATGTTCGCCGGCGTAACGGTCCTCACCTGGTACCCCATCACCCCGTCTTCCAGCCTCGCCGAGGCGCTCATCGCGTACCTGGGGCGCCACCGCCACGACGCCGAAACCGGTGCCGCCACTTACGCGGTTGTGCAGGCCGAGGACGAGCTCGCCTCCATCGGCATGGCCGTCGGAGCCGGCTGGGCCGGCGCCCGTTCCATGACCTGCACCTCCGGCCCCGGCATCTCCCTCATGTCCGAGTTCATCGGCCTCGCTTACTTCGCTGAGATCCCCGTGGTCATCATCGACGTCCAGCGCGTCGGCCCTTCCACCGGCCTGCCCACCCGCACCATGCAGGGCGACGTCATCTCCAACGCTCTCGTCTCCCACGGCGACACCCTCCACCCCGTCCTCTTCCCGTCCAACCCCGAAGAGTGCTTCTCCATGGCCCAGGACGCCTTCCAAATCGCCGAGCACTTCCAGACCCCCGTCTTCGTCAATATGGACCTCGACCTCGGCATGAACAACTGGATGTCCGAGCCCTTCACTTACCCCGAACAGCCCATCGCCCGCGGCAAGGTTCTCTCCGCCGCCGATCTGGAGCGCCTCGGCGGTTTCGCCCGCTACAAGGACGTGGATGGCGACGGTGTCCCTTATCGCACCATCCCCGGCACACGCCATTCCAAGGCCGCCTACTTCACCCGCGGCACCGGCCACACCGATGCCGCCTCCTATAGCGAGCGCGAGGACGACTGGATCAATAACATGGACCGCCTCGCCCGCAAGTTCGAAACTCTCCGCGGTCATCTTCCCGCCCCGGAGACCGAATACGCGCCCGGCGCCGCCATCGGACTGGTCTCCACCGGCACCTCCCGCTATGCCATGGAGGAAAGCCGCGACCAGCTCAACCGCGAGTGCGGCATCTCCGCCAGCTTGCTGCGCCTCAAGGCCTTCCCCTTCTCCGATGAACTCGGCGAGTTCATTGACCGCCATGAGCGCGTCTACGTTATCGATCAGAACCGCGACGGCCAGCTCCTCTGGCTGATGCGGCTCGGCTACTCCGCGGAGCGCATCGCCAAACTGCGCAGCGTCCGCTACTACGGGGGCCTGCCTCTCGACGCCCGCACTGTCACCGATCAGATCCTCAAACAGGAGGGACGATGAGCACTTCTCCCGCACCCCCGAAGAAGGTCAACCACGCCGGCCTCGAGATCCTGCCCTACCGCGGCGGCAAAACCACGCTCTGCGCCGGCTGCGGCCATAACGCCGTCACCGAACGCCTCATCGAGGCCTTCTGGGAGATGGGCGTCGAGCCGTGGTCCGTCGCCAAGATGAGCGGCATCGGCTGCTCCTCCAAGACGCCCGCTTACTTCCTCAGCCAGTCCCACGGCTTCAACGCCGTCCACGGCCGCGCCCCCACCGTGGCCACCGGCGCCCTGCTCGCCAATCACACCATGCGCTGCGTCGTCATCAGCGGCGACGGCGACACGGCTTCCATCGGCATCGGCCACTACCTGCACATGCTGCGCCGCAATGTGCCGCTCATCTACGTCATCGAGAACAACGGCGTCTATGGCCTCACCAAAGGCCAGTTCTCCGCTACGGCCGACCTCGGCGCCAAGCTCAAAACCGGCACCGTCAACAAGCTCAACCCCGTGGATTGCTGCCTCATGGGCATCGAGATGGGAGCCACCCTCGTCGCCCGCTCCTTCTCCGGCGACAAGAAGCAGCTCTCCGCCATCCTCAAGGCCTCCATCGCCCATAACGGCCTCTCCGTCATCGACGTCATCAGCCCCTGCGTCACCTTCAACGACCACGAGGGCTCCACCAAGTCCTACTCCTACATGAAGGACCACGACGAGCCTCTCCACGAACTCGACTTCGTCCCCGGCTTCGACGACATCGAGGTGGAGATTGACGAGGGCGAATCCCGCGTCGTCACTCTCCACGACGGCTCCCGCCTTCTCCTGCACAAGCTCGAGCGCGACTACGACCCCTCCAACCGCATCCACGCCATGGAGGTCCTCCACGAATCATCGCGCCGCAACGAAGTGCTCACCGGAATCATCTATCTGGACAACACCAGACCGTCGTTTACCGACACTCTGAACCTCGGCGCCGAGCCTCTGGCCACGTTGCCCGAAAACCGCGTCCGTCCCTCCCGGGATGTGCTTGATCAGATCAACGAGGAGTTCCGCTAGCCATGAAACCTACGGAAAAAGTCAGTGCCCTGCTCGGCGCCAAAGGCGCCGAGGTCTTCTCCATCCACCCAACCGCCACCGTGTTCGAGGCTATCGCGCGCATGGCGGAGAAAGGCGTGGGCGCCTTGCTGGTGCTCGACGAGGGCCGCCTCGCCGGCATCGTCTCCGAACGTGACTACACTCGCAAGGTCATCCTCATGGGCCGCTCGTCCAAGGAAGAGCGCGTCGAAGAGATCATGACCGCCAATGTCGTCACCTGCGCCCCGGACGAAACGGTGGAAGAGGCCATGCGCATCATGACCGAGAACCGCATCCGCCACCTCCCTGTGGTCGAAAACGGCAGGGTCGCCGGCGTCGTCTCCATCGGCGATCTGGTCAAATGGACCATCTCCGCCCAGGAAGAGACCATCGCCCACCTCACCAGCTACATCGCCGGCAGCTACTAGCGCTTTTGGCAGCGCGGGCAGAAATGCGTCCCGCGCTGCCCCACTACAATCCTCTGGATTGCCCCGCCGCAGTGCATGCACGCCTCCCCCTCGCGTCCATATACGCGGTGGAACCTCTGAAACCACCCCGCCCGCCCCTGCGCATCCGCATAGTCCGAGATCGACGAGCCCCCCGCCGCAATCGCCTCCCCCAGCACTTCCCGCATCGACGCGTGCAGCGCCTCAACCTTCTTCCTGCCGATCCTTGAAGCCCGCGCCAGCGGATGGATCCCCGCACGGTGCAGGCACTCATCCACGTAGATATTGCCCAACCCCGCCACAAACGACTGATCGAGCAGTAGCGGCTTCACCGCCCGCGGCCTGGCCTTCAAACCAGCCGAGAACTCCGCAAGCGAGACGGAGAGCGGCTCCGGTCCCAGCCGCGCCACATTCTCCGGCAGCGCCTCCGCCCACTCCACGCGCCCGAATTGCCGCACGTCGTCGAATACCACTTCGCCGTCGTCCAACTGAAACACCGCCCGCGCATACGCGCTCTCGGCGGCTGTTGTCAGCAGCTTGCCCGTCATCCGCAGATGGACCGTCATCACGCCATGGTCCAGCTCGAACACGATGAACTTCCCCCGCCGCCGAACTTCCACAATCCGCCGTCCTCGCAGCGCCTCCGCCAGCTCCTCCGGCCGCCCGCCCGCCGCCAGCGGCGACAGGAACCGCGCCTCCACGATGGTCCGCCCGCGCACTACCGGCGCCAGCGTGCGCACCACGGTTTCCACTTCAGGCAGTTCAGGCATCGATGTAGATGGCGCCGTCTTCCACTGTGACGGCATAGCGCTGCAACTGGATCTCCGGGTTGTAGTCGTAGCACCCGTCCGCGCAGCGGAACTCCCACGCATGCCACGGGCAGATCAGCCGCCCGTCCACGAAATTGCCCTGCGAGATCGGCGCGTTGCGGTGCGGGCATTCGTCCTTGAACGCGTGCAGCGCCCCGTCTTCGTTACACACCACCACTTGCACCTCGCCCGCTTGCGCCGACACCATCGCCCCCGGCGGAACATCGGCTGCGGCTGCAATGCGAATGCGCGCCATCAGCGGTTCGGCCGGCTCACCATTAGCTCTTCGATGTTCACCAGTTCCGTCGGATAGCGGCCCGTGTAGCAGGCATAACAGAACTTCTCGTTCACGTCGCCCACTGCCGCGTGCAGGTTCTCCAGCGAAAGATACGCCAGCGTGTCGCAGCCGATGAACTGCCGGATCTCTTCAATCGACTGGTTGGCGGCGATCAACTCCCGCTTCGTCGGCGTGTCCACTCCATAGAAGCACGGCGACATCGTCGGCGGGCAGGAGATCCGCACATGCACCTCGCGCGCACCGGCGTTCCGCACCATCCGCACGATCTTCTGCGAAGTCGTGCCGCGCACCAGCGAATCGTCCACCAGCACCACGCTCTTGCCCTGCAGCAGGTCGCGCACGGGATTCAGCTTCAGCCTGACGCCAAAGTCGCGGATCGCCTGCGACGGTTCGATGAACGTCCGCCCCACATAGTGGTTGCGGATCAATCCATGCCGGAACGGAATGCCCGAGGCGTGCGCATAGCCCAGCGCCGCCGCCACGCCCGAGTCCGGAATCGGTACCACCACATCGGCGTCCACCGGCATCTCATTGGCCAGCAGCCGCCCCATCATC
>JACQZS010000259.1 GCA_016213725.1 Acidobacteriota bacterium
CCTGAGCGGCGCGTGCTTTGTCGATCTGGTATCGTTTCTTCAACTGCGACTCTCCTTTCCATAAACCGTTTGCCGGAGCCTATCACGGCTCCGGCGAGAGTCGCGGTTTCAACTAAATTCCGGGCATCCTCAAGTGGGTCCCGCCCGGCCGAAATTTATTTTCCCTTTCCTCTCAATCACTTGATCGGCCCTCCCGGGCCGCCTGCCGCTCCCGGGGCCGGACGCTTTCGCGTGGGAGCACAACTATGCGCCAAACTCAGCAATTCCATCCCGGCCGCCTCCAGCCCCGGCTCATCGATCTCGCCCTCGCCGCCCGCCTCGACGGCGCCGGACTCAACGACCCCTTCTCCGTCCTCCTCGAACTCCGCCACGGCGCGCCTCCCGCAACCCTGCTCGCGCTCACGCCTCAGGCCCAACCCGTCGGCGCGCCAACCCGCGGCCTCTTCCGCGCCTTGCTCACCAAGTCTGAAATCCTCGCCCTCGAAACCGCCGCCCCCGATCTCCTCTACCGCATCTGGCTCAACCACACCGTCCGCGCCCTCACCACGCGCTCCATCGCCACCATCAAGGCAGACGCCGCCCACTCCGCCTTCGCCGCCACCGGCCGCGGCAGCGTCTGGGCTGTCGCCGATTCCGGCATCGCCCCCCACTCGCACTTCGACACCCATCACAATCTCTCCCTCCCCCACGGCCTCGAGCATCGCGACTTCACCGGCGGTCGCGCTCCCCTCGAAGACGAATTCGGCCACGGCACCCACGTCGCCGCCATCCTCGCCGGCGCGACCCTCAATCCTCAAGACCCCAGCCCCCGCTCCGTCGCTCCCCAGGCCACACTCGTCTCGCTGAAAGTTCTCGGCCCCGACGGCGCCGGCGAAGTCTCCTCCATCCTCGCCGCCATCGACTACATCCAGCAGGTCAACGACCACGGCCGCCGCCTCCTCATCCACGGCGTCAATCTCTCCCTCGGCTACGAATTCGATCCCGAGTGGTTCGCCTGCGGCGCCTCTCCGCTCTGCCAGGAGGTCGACCGCCTCGTCCTCTCCGGCGTCAACGTCGTCGTCGCCGCCGGCAACTCCGGCTACGGCTACCAGAACTCCCTCCACACCGGCGCCACCCCCACCTGCCTCGATCTCACCATCAACGATCCCGGCAACGCCGACCTCGCCATCACCGTCGGCGCCACTCACCGCGAGCGCCCCCACTCCTACGGCGTCTCCTACTTCTCTTCCCAAGGCCCCACCGGCGATGGCCGCCGCAAGCCCGATCTCGTCGCCCCCGGCGAACGCATCCTCTCCGCCTGTCCGCCTTCCAAAGCCCCGCCCGGCACGGACTGGCGCACCGCTTACATCGAGGACTCCGGCACCTCCATGGCCGCCCCCCATGTCTCCGGCGCCATCGCCGCGTTCCTCTCCGTCCGCCCCGAATTCTGTGGCCGGCCGCTGGCCGTAAAGGAGATCTTTCTCCACTCCGCCACCGATCTCCGCCGCGACCCCGTTTTCCAGGGCCGCGGCCTCATCAACCTCTTTCAAGCCCTTCAGGAGCGATAACCGTGAACAACTTCAGACTCGACTACGATGCCTCCGGCCGCCTGCTCAATCCCGCCGGCTGCGACCTCTTCCTCAACGCTTTGCGCCCCGCGCCGCCGTCCGATCTCTTCTTCATCGCCCACGGCTGGCTCAATGACCGCATCGCGTCTCAAAACCTCTTCCAGTGGTTCTACCAGGGACTCGCGCCCGTCCCCGTCTGCGGCGTCTCCTGGCCTTCGCATCCCTGGAAATCCAACGCCGCCGGCCTGCTCAAGAGCGGCGCCGAAATGGCGTCCTACTACCTCATGAAGGAACGCGCCGGCGAAATCGGCGCCGCGTTCGCCGCCGACCTGCACCGCATCGCGCGCTTCCTCCCCAATACGCGCATCCACCTCGCCGGGCACTCCTTCGGCGCTCGGCTCATGACCTCGGCGGTCCACGCCTCAGCCGCCCTGAGCCAGACCGCCTTCGTCCGCTCATTGACGTTGATCCAGGCCGCCTTCTCGCAGTTTTCCTTCGCGCCCGAAGGTGCCTATCGCGACATCCTCACGCGCCGGCTCGTCCGCGGACCCATCCTGATCACGCACTCCAAGCACGACGGCGCAGTCGGAAAGGCTTACCCCGTCGTCTCGCGGCTCAAGGGGCAGAACGCCTCCTCGCTCGGCGACGCTTCCGATCCCTTTGGCGGCCTCGGACGCAACGGTGCCCAGCGCCTCACCCCCGCAGAGTGCGTCGGCCTCAATCTGGGCGACCTCCAGAGCCTGCGCGCGTATCTCCAGCACCCCGTGGTCAACCTCAACGCCGACCGCGTCATCCTCAGCCACACGGACTACGAAAAGATGGAGTTGCTCGAGACCATCAAACTGTTATGGTCCCCCGCAGGTACAACACTGTCCGGCCAGCCATCCTGACCCGCTCGCCCAGCAGCTCGCAATCCAACTCGCCGCCGCGCGCACTCACCTGCCGGGCGGCGAGCCTCGTCTTGCCCAGCCGCTCCGCCCAATAGGGAATCAGCGTGCAATGCGCGGATCCCGTCACCGGATCCTCGGGCACTCCAGCCGCGGGCGCGAAGAACCGCGAGACAAAATCCACCCCTTCCGCCGCGCCGGGCGCCGTCACGATGATCCCGAACCGGTCCAGCTCGCTCAGCGCCAGCATGTTCGGCTTCAACGCCAGCACTTCGGCCTCTGTCCCGTACACCACCATGTAGTCGCGCGAAGCCATCACGGCCTGTGGCTTGCCGCCCAGCGCCTCAACCAGGCCCACGGCGGTCTGCACCACCACCGGAGGCCGCGCTGGAAAGTCCATCGAATAGACCTCTCCCGCGCGCGTCACCGTCAAAGGCCCGCTCCTCGTGTGGAACACCACCTGCCTCCGCCCCGGCTCCAGAATCTCCATCACCACGGAAGCCGATGCCAGCGTCGCGTGTCCGCACAGGTCGATCTCGCGCTCCGGTGTGAACCACTTCAATCCGTAGTCTTCGCCCTGTTTCACCAGATACGCCGTCTCCGCCAGGTTGTTCTCCATGGCGATCGACTGCATCAGGCCGTCCGGCAGCCATTCCGTCAACGGCACAATCGCTGCCGGGTTCCCTGTAAACACGCGGGACGCGAAGGCATCCACCTGGTACATGGTCAGGTTCATCTATCCAATTTACCGCCCGCTGAGGAACGCCATGACGTTGCCCTGCGCCGCCGCCATCCGCGCCGCTGCCGTCAGGCTCTGATATCGCGTGCGAATCGCCTCTTCCTCGGCCAACGCCAGGTTGCCCTGCGCCGTCGCTACATCCAGGCTGCCCGTCAGCCCGGCGCCATAGCGCAGCCGCGAAAGTTCCAGCACTTCCCGCGCCGCCGCCGCGGCGCGGCCCGCCAGCTTCTCCGCCTCCGCCGCCGCTTCGCGCTCCAGCGCCGCCCGGGTCAATTCCTGGCTCACCTGCAGCCGCAGCGCGCGCTTCTCCTGCTCCCACTGTTCAATCCGCTGCGCCGCCGCCTTCACCTCATTCGAGATGCGCCCGCTGGTCCATACCGGGATCTGCACGCTCACGCCCACCGTGTACGTGCTCACGGCGTCGGTCGGATCGGCGCCCAACGCGCCGAAGTCTCCGAACGCCGTCACACGCGGCCACCGTTCGCGTTGCACCGCTACGCGATCGGCCTCCAAGGCCCGGCCCTTGGCATCGAGCGCCCGCATCTCCGGACGCGCTTTCAGTGCGTCTTCCACGGTCAAGGCCGGCAACTCTCCCGCCACCAGCTCCGCCAACTCCACCGTCTCCGCCTGCTCCAGTCCGGCTGTCTTCTTCAATAGAGTCAGCAACACCTCGCGGTCTCTCTTCGCCAGCACGCCGGCGGTCCTCTCGCTCTCCAGCCTCTGCGCCGCCCGCACCACCTCCAGCTTGTTGCCCGTGCCCGCCTCCTCGGCGTCCAGCGTCTGCTTCCACACCGCCTGTGCCGTCTCCTCCCGGGCCTTCGCCGCCCGTGCCCGGGAGCCTGACTCCAGCGCCTGCAGATAGAGATCGATCACCGCCAGCCGCGTTTGCTCCGCCAGCGCCGCCGCGTCTTCCTTCAATTGGCCGGCCCGCGCCCGCTCCGCCCGGTAGCGCGAGAGCAAGCTCATGTCGAGCACCGTCTGCGTCAGCCTCGGCCGCGCGTCCATCACCCGGTAGGGTCCAATCCGCGATGGCACGCCGGGAAACGTGATGCCGATCCCCTGCAGGTTCGACGTCTGGTAACTCTGCGACAGCGAGATGCCCACCTGCGGACCCAGCCCGGCTCTTGTCACCAGCGCCTGCGAATCCTGCTCCAACGCCCTGAGCCGCGCCTGCTGCAGCGCCGGACTCGCCGTCGCCGCATGCTCCAGCGTCTTTTGCAGGCTCCAATCCGCCGCCGCCGCCGGCAACATCACCATCGTCAGCAACGTTGTGAAAAGCGCCGCCCGCCTCACCGCTTCACCTCCAGATATGCGTCCACCCGCAGCCCCACCGGCAGGCTCTGGCCGGCGTCCAGCTCCACTAGAGTCTCGAGGATCTTCGTGTCCACCCGCTCCGTGGGCTCTTCCGTGCGCACGTTCTTCCGCCCCAGCGCCTGCCCAATCCGCAGCACGTGCCCGGTGAACTTCCGCTCTCCATAGGCATCGGCGCGCACCCAGGCCGGCTGGCCCGCGTAAAGCTTCGCTACGTCGTTCTCGTCCACATCCACCCGCACGTGCAGCCGGCTCACGTCGCCCAGCGAAACGATCGGCGTATCGCCATTGCCGGACACGCTCTCGCCCGCTTTCCTATAGCGCCGCAACACTCGCCCGTCCAACGGCGACCGCACCACAGTCTTCGCCAGCATCGCCTCCGACTCCAGAATCGAAGCCCGCGCCTGCGCCACCGCCGCCTCCGCCCGCTTCAGATCCTCATACCTCGTCTGCTGCCGCACCACCGCCAGCCGCTGCCTCAGCGCCTCCACCCGAGCCAGCGCCGTCTCATAGTCCCTGGCCGCCAGGTCGCACTCGCTTTTCGAAACTGCGCCGCGTTCCCGCAGCGTCAGCCGCCGGTCCCGCTCCGCCCGCGCCGTTGAGGCTTGCGCTTCGGCTTCGCGCAGCAGCGCCGCCGCTTCGAGCTTGTCTTCCTCCCTGGCCCCGTTGCGCAACTTCTCCAACTCCGCCTGCCGGTCTGCCAGTTGAGCCCGCGCCAGCTCCACGCGTGCCGCGTAGTCGGCGTTTTCCAGGATCGCCAGCACCTGCCCTCGCCTCACGTTGTCGCCCTCTCCCACCAGCACGCGCGCCAGCTTGCCGTCGATCTCCGCGCCTGCTTTTACCTCTTCTCCGGCCGGCTCCACGCGTCCCGCCGCGGCAATCCACGCGGACGCCCGGTCTGGCGCCGCCGCCGGCCGCGCCGCCGCGGCGGCCGTCTTCTTCGCGGCGGAAGCCGTCAAGCCCAGCGCCGCCAGCGCTCCAACGGCCGCCACTGCTGCAATCCACCAAGTCGTCTTCTTCATGCTGTCTTCTCCATGCCAAGCTCCGCGGAGCAGATGCGCCCATCGGCGATCTCCACAATCCGGTCAGCGAATCCCAATACCCGGCTGTCGTGCGTCACCACGACCACCGCGCGGCCCCGCTGCTTCGCCAGCCGCGTCAACATCTGCATCACGTTCAAGCCCGATTGCGAGTCCAAAGCCGCCGTCGGTTCATCGGCCAGGATGATGGGCGGATCTCCCGCCAGCGCCCGCGCGATCGCCACCCGCTGCTTCTGCCCGCCGCTCAAATCGGACGGCAGCCGCCCGGCCTTCTCGCTCAAGTCCACCTGCTCCAGTAGCTCCCCTGCCTGCCGCCGGGCCTCTCTGGCGCTCCGGCCTTTCAACTTCAAAGTCAACTCCACGTTCTCCTGCGCCGTCAGGGCGGGGAAGAGGTTGAACCCCTGGAAGATGAATCCGAAATGCTCCAGCCGTACGCCCGGCAGCTTCTTTTCCGGGAGTGAGGCCACCTCTCGGCCGTCGATCTTCACGCTGCCCGAGGTCGCCCTCAGAATGCAGCCCATGATCGATAGCAGCGTCGTTTTTCCGCTGCCCGACGGCCCCATCAGCATCACCACTTCGCCCGCGTCCACATCGAAGTCCACTCCCTCCAGCGCGTGCACCGCCGCGCTGCCGTGGCCGTAGGTCTTGAATAAGTTCCGAATTTCGATCATCCTCTGTTACCCCCGGAATACCATCGCCGGATCGATGCGCGTCGCCTTCCGGATTGAAATCACCGACGCTCCCATGCACATGGCCAGTGCCAGTGCCAGAGTCCCCACCGCGACCTCCGGCGGCAGCAGGATCGGCGCGTTGCCGCCCTGGCTGCCCTCCGATACCGTCAGCGCGATGGCGATCGCCGCCGTGTAACCCATCACTCCGCTGATGGCCGCCTGAGCCAGAATCACCCTGTAGATGTGCCCGTTTGACGCGCCCATGGCCTTCAACGTCCCGAACTCGCGGATGTGGTCCACCGTCGCCGCATAGATCGTCTGCGCCACCACTACCACTCCGACAATCAACCCCAGCACCGCTCCCAGCAACGTCGTGATTCCCGCGCCCGTTGCAAACACCCAGTGGGTCTGCGTCCGCCGGTGCATCTCCTCGTTCGTCAGAACATCCAGTTCCGGCACCATCGGCTGCACCGCCGCTTTCAGCGCGTTTGCGCTCACCCCCGCCCTACCCTTCACCAGCAAGTAGACTGCCTGGTCTTCCCGGATAATCCCTGCCCCGTAGTTCAGCGCATTCTTGAACGAGCAGAAGACGAACGGAGCCGTCGTAAAACTCCGGATCCCCCGCGTGAATCCCACAATCCGCGCCCGCCGCCCGCTGATCTCAAACACTTCGCCGATCCGACTTACCCCCAGCAGGCTTTTGTAGATCTCATCCACGATCACCGTGTCCTCGCCCCGCAGCGCTGCCGCCGATCCTTCCACCACATTCCACGGCCCCCCCACTCCGCTGTCCAGGTTGTAGCCCACCACCTGGACGTTCTCAATCGCTCCAGTCTTCAGCTTCCACGGCACCCAGGCCAGAATGTAGCGGTCTACCCGCTCCACTGCCGGCACCGCCAGCACCTTCCACCGGTTCGATTCCGACAGAGGCGAGCCTCCATTGACATACGGAATCCGCGGCGACGTCACCCACAGGTCGGCCCCGCTGCGCTCCACAATGTTCGCGCTGGTATCCAGGAAGCCCAGAAACAGCCCGAATTGCATGAGAATCAACACCAGCGCGAAGACGATGCCCACCAGCGTCACCGCCAGCCGCACGCGATCGTGAAACAGGTTTTTCCAGGCCAAAGTCAGCATGATGGTCGTTACAAAGGTGAAATCTATTCAGTCTGTGAACACTGTTCATAATGCGGGCATAGTTCACCTCAAGTCAAGAGAAAAGTTGTAAATCCTACCGCAAACTGTCCAGCATCCGGTCCAGGGAATGCTCGATCAGCGTTTCGCGGTCGATGAACGGGAAGTCCGCCTCAAAGATCAGCCCGGTGGTAATCCCATGCATCATCAGCCACGTAGCCTGCGACACGGTCTCAACGTCAGCCCTTCGGATGGCCCCTGTGTCCATGCAAAGTCCCATGCCCACCCTCAACCGCTCGAAGCTCCCCATGCCGCAGCCCCACAGCTGCTCTTGGCCTTCAGGAGCCATTGCCTTGAACACGCTGGACGGGGTGCAGAAGACGAATGCGTAATGGCTAGGGTGCTCCAGTCCGAAATCGATGTAGGCGCGCAGGCTCTTGCGGAGCGTTTCCAGCGGCGCCAGACCCAGGTCCTGAATCTCCTGCAGGCGCTGGTCCAGTTCGGCGAACGTGGTCGTGCACAGGCTGCCCACCAGGTCCACCTTGTCCCGGAAGTGCAGGTAAATCGTCGAAGGGGCGTACTCGATCCGGTCCGCGATCTTCCGCATGGAGACGTTCTCGAACCCCTCTTCCACGAATAGCTCCGCCGCCGCGTTCAGAATCTTCTTCTTCAGGTCGTCCTTCTCGCGCGCGCGGCGCTCGGCTACTCCCATAGATGCTCCGACCCCAGGATACTGAACACTGTTCAGTAATTCAAGTCTGCCCACTCTTGCACCGGCCATCTCGTTGGCGGATGATGGATCTTCCTCCCGGAGGAATTCATCCATGAAGACTAAACTCATCCTGCTGATCTCCGCCTCGGCCCTTGCGGCCCTGGCAGTGGACGTTCCGGCATCCAAGCTGCGGATGTTCAAACCCCTGCCCTCTAATATGGATTCGACCGCGAATCCCGCCACGCCTGCCAAGCTCGATCTCGGCCGCATGTTGTACTACGAGCCCCGGCTCTCCAAGAGCCAGAAGTTGTCCTGCAACAGCTGCCACATGCTCGACAAGTACGGCGTTGATAACGAGCCCACCAGCCCCGGCCACAAAGGCCAGCGCGGCGATCGGAACTCACCCACCTCTTACAACGCCGCAGGCCACATCGCCCAGTTCTGGGATGGCCGCGCCGCCGATGTCGAGGCGCAGGCCAAGGGCCCGGTCCTCAACCCCGTGGAAATGGCCATGCCCGATGAGAAGACCGTCATCGCAACCCTTAAGTCCATGCCGGAATATGTCACGGCCTTCCAGAAGGCTTTCCCTGGCGAGAAGGATCCGATCAACTACGACAACATGGCCAAGGCTATCGGCGCCTTCGAGCGCAAGCTCGTCACCCCCTCCCGCTGGGACAAATTCCTGGCTGGCGACCAGAAGGCCCTGACTGACGGCGAAAAGGCTGGTTTCCTGAAGTTCTCCGACACCGGCTGTTCCACCTGCCACATGGGCGCCTATGTGGGCGGATCCATGTACCAGAAGCTCGGCGTCGTCAAAGCGTTCCCCGGCCTGAAGGACGACGGACGCATGAAGGCCACCCAGAAACCCGAAGATAAGGCGTTTTTCAAGGTCCCCTCCCTGCGCAACATTGATAAGACCGGGCCCTACTTCCACGACGGCCATGTGAAGACTCTGGAAGATGCCATCAACCAGATGGCGGAGTATGAGTTGGGCAAGAAGCTCACCCCGGCCGACACCGCCGCCATCGCCACCTGGCTGAAGTCCCTCACTGGCCCGCTGCCGGCGGACTACGTGAAGCCGCCCAAGCTGCCGGCCTCCACCGCCAAGACCCCGAAGCCGAACAACGCCGACTAACCTGATGCGCGCTGCAGCCAAGCTCGCCATCCTCTCCGTGCTCGCGGCGTCGGGCTTCTCCCAGGAGCCCACGCCGCGCCAGCGCGCCGCCGAGGCTGTCCGCGATCTCGCTGCCGTCCTCCAGCAGTTGCTCGGCGAAGAGATGAAGCGCGGCGGCGTGGAAGGAGCCGTGAAATCGTGCTCCGAAACGGCCCAGGTGGTTACCGAGGAGTTCGCCAAGGAACGGGAACTCGATCTGCGCCGCGTCAGCCTCAAGTACCGCAATCAGAAAGACCAGCCTGACGACTACGAAGCCGCCCGGCTCAAAGAGTGGGAAGCCCAGATCAAGCTAGGCAAACCGCCTGCCGAGCATACGCAGACCGTCACCGAGAACGGCCGCAGGTACATCCGCTATATGAAGCCGATCCTCGTGCAGGGCGTCTGCCTGGCCTGCCACGGCCCGCGCGAAAAGCTGGCTCCGGAAGTCCTGGAAGTTCTCGACGCCCGCTACCCGCGCGACAAGGCCACCGGCTACCGGGCCGGCGACCTGCGTGGCGCGTTCAGCGCCATTGCCGAAGTCAAGCCCTAAGCTTCACTGCTTCGGCAGCGGCACGTCGAGCGTTCCGTAAGTCCCCGCCACCTTGTCGTGCACGATCACCCGGATGTGCGTGGTCCCCGTCGCCGGCTTCCACACGCGCGTATACCTCAGGTCCGCCGGCGAGAGCGGTTTCTGCCGCGATGCATCGAATGCGATCCGTCCCTTCTCGCAGTGGAATGCCGCGGAGCCGGTCGCCGTCATATCCCCCAGCCCGATCTCGATCTCCGTTACTACCCGTTCGCCTTCGCGCAGAAACTTCAAGCTCCCCGGGTCCATCTGCATCGCGAAAAAGACCGAGCCTGCCTCCACCCCTTCCGCCTTCCGGCAATGGGCATCCAGGCCGATTGCGCTCGAACCCAGCGGATCCCGCAGCGCCTTCTTCCACTCTTCCGCCGCCCATTCCACCGGCGCCGGAACGGCGTCTGCGGCCTGGAAACCCTGCCGGTACATCAGCCGCACGCCCGGCCTTGCCGCCTTCACCTTCAAAGCGTGCCACTTCCCGTCCGGCTCACCTTCCGTGTAGAAGCCCAACGTATAGGAGCCCTTCACGTCCTCCGCCGCCAGTCTCATCCCGTCCGCCATGTCGTTCGTGTTGCGGATCACGCGCCCGCCCGTGATCGCCGCCAGTTCATTCGCCGCCGGCACCGTGTCCGAGCTGAGCTGCTCGGCCTGCTCCTGTTTTTCAAATCGCCCGCGGCCCGGAATCGGTGGCGGCTGGGCCACCGAAGCCGTGACGTTCTGCAATCCCACCAGCCCCTTGGCGTCCACCACATACAGCGCCACGCCTGCCTGCGCCAGCCTGCGCGCTGACCGGCTCACCATCTCCTCCCAGGACTGAAATCCTCCATGCGGCCCAAATCCCATCGCCCCCGTAATCGCCAGCATTGTCACGCCGCCGCCGATCCAGATCAGGTTCTTTCGCCCCGGAATCCCCGCCAGATGCGCCCCCAACGCCTCCAGCGAAAGCAGGGTCTGCTCCGTTCGCCGCCGCCGCACCTGGACGTTGCCCATCGCTTCGATTTCAATCTGGTTCCGCAGCATTTCCTCCAGCCCCGGCACGTCCGGGAACATGTTCAGAAGCGCCTCGGCTTCCCGCGCCATCCGGCCGATATCCTCTTCCGCCTGTAGCGGCAACTGCAAAGCGCCCTTCTCGATCCGCGCCCGCAGCGAGTCCGGATCGTCCGTGAAGTCGTGCAGAACCGTCAGCTGCGCGCCCAGGTGAAACACCGCCACGCGCGTCTGCGGCGCCAGCGTCTTCAGGTACCGCACCACCTGAGACTTCGCCCACATCATCTGGTCAGGCTGTGTATTCAACGTGTCCAACACAATGGCGGAAATGTTGCGCGCCGGACCCGGAGCATACTCGACGCGGTTGCTGAAGGTCTGTGGCGGAAGCGGCTGCGGCTTCCTTGCCGCATCTTCCGCTCCTTCAAACCGGAAGAACGCGATGGGCCGGCGCTTCCCCTTCTCCGTCAGCTCCAGGTCTTCCTTCTTCAGGTCCTTCACCGCCCGCCCTTGTTTGTCCAGGGCCACCACCGTGAACTCCACCAGCCGCGTTGTGGTTCGGAACACAACGATGTCTTCCTGTTTCGACGGCTGCGCGGACCCCACCAGCACCGCAGCCAGCGCCACAGTCAATAGCCGCCGCATCCCGCCTCCTCCTACTGCTTCTTCGGGGAGCCGCTCACCCGCCGGTACACAGTCTCATAGGACGGCCCGCTCCAACTCTTCGACGTCGTCATTGATCCGCTCGGCCCCCCGCCCGATCCGCCCGGGCGGTTCATCTTGTGCGGATCCGTGCCCGGCACCTCGCCCAGACCCGTTGTGGAGGTCGTTGTCGTCACCGGCTTGCCGCCCGGCGCCCGCGCCTCGATCCTCACAATCTCCTCCTTCGGGATGGACAGTTGCTCCTTCTTCGTCGCCACCAGCAGGCTCTCCTCCGTCGCCTGATCCATCTTGGCCTCCAATACCGGTTTGCCCACCCGGTGGATCTTCAGATCCGATCCGCTTTTCAGTTCCTTTACTTTTGCCCAATCGTCCGCCGCAAACACCGCGGCGCACGCCAGTATCAGCACAGTCACTTTTGTGCGTCTCATTGTTCCTTCAATCTACCGTACTCTGGAAGAGAGCCCGTGCCCGGCCTACCCCTCATCCTCCGCCGAAACCGCAACTACCGCCACCTTTGGTTCGGCCAGGCCGTTTCCGAAGTCGGCGACCACTTCAATTCCATCGCCGTCCTCTCCCTCGCCCTTCATCTCACCGGCAGCGGGTTCACCGTTGGCGCCGTCATGATCGCCCGCGTCCTGCCGGCCATCTTTGCCGGCCCTGTCGCCGGGGTCGTCCTGGACCGCATGGACCGCCGCAAGGTCATGATCGCCTCGGATCTGATTCGCGCCGCCGTTGCCGCGCTCCATATCCTTCTCCTCACCTACCGCGAAACGTGGCTCCTCTACACGCTATCCGGCCTGCTCATGTTCGCTTCGCCCTTCTTCAACAGCGGCCGCGCCTCCATCCTTCCCCGTATCGCCTCCCGCGAAGAACTCAGCACCGCCAACGCCCTCACTCAGACCACCTCCTGGCTCACCCTCTCCGTGGGAACCATGCTGGGCGGCATCTCCACTTCCGGCTTCGGCTACGAACTGGCCTTCGTCGCCAACTCGCTCAGCTTCCTCTTCAGCGCCGCGGCCATCTGGAGCCTGCGCACCCCCGAAGGGCACTTCCGCCCCACCCGCACAAGCGCGCCCAGAATCCGCAGGTCGAACTATGCGGAGTTCCGCGAGGGGCTGCGCTACATGGGCGCCCGCCCTCTCATTCTCGGCATCGGCCTGCTCGGCATCGGCTGGGCCACTGGCGGAGGAGCCGCTCAGGTTCTCTTCACCCTCTTCGGGCAGAACGTGTATCAGCGCGGACCCGCGGGCACGGGCATGATCTGGAGCTTTGCCGGCCTTGGCCTCGTCATCGGCGGATTCCTCGCGCACCGCATGGAAACCCATCTGCACTTCCGCCGCTACAAGCGCGCCGTCACTTTCGCCTTCTTCTTCCACGGCCTGTGCTATTCGCTCTTCAGCATCATGCCCAACATCTGGGCCGCCATCTTCTTCATCACCCTCTCCCGCCTTTGCATGGGCATGAATTCAGTGATGAATAAGACTATGCTGCTCCTGCACGTGCCCGACGGCCTCCGCGGCCGCGTCTATACAACGGTGGAGACCATGTCCAACGCCACCATGATGCTTTCCATGGGCGCCGCCGCTGTCGCTTGTACCATTTACTCTCCGCGCCAGATCGGCTTCGTCGCCGGCCTTCTCAGCGCTTCCACGGCCGTCTTCTGGGCTTGGGCCGACGCCGCCGGCAAACTCCCCGAACCCGAACGGGACTGGAAAGAGCCGGAGCGCGCCTTCGAAGAGCCCGTCACCCCTGCTTGAGGTCCGCCTTCAATGCTCCGAGCAGCGCCGCCTGCGAAGCCTCCAGATAGAAGTGCCCTCCGCGGAACTGCGCCCGCCGGAAGTACACCGATGTCTGCTCCGCCCATCCGTTCAGGTGCACCGTGGTCACGTTCGGATCCGCGTCGCCGCCGTAGGCGAACACCGGCAGCGGCAGCGGCTCGCCTGGCGTATATCGGTACTGCCGGTACAGCCGAGCGTCGGCCAGCAAGGCAGGCAGTGCCAGCTTCAGCAGTTCCGGGTTGTTCAATACGCTCGGGGGGAAGCCCTCCAGCCGCCGCAACTCTTCGATGAAATCCCGCAACGTCGGCTCCGGCGGCGGCACGTGGTTCAGCCTGTACTGCGGCGCTCGCGCGCCCGAAACGTGCAGCGATTCCGGCAGCGGCAACCCTTCCCGGAGCAGCGCCCTCGTCAATTCAAAGCTGATGCCCGCGCCCATGCTGTGGCCGAAGAAGGTGAAGGGCCCGCCCACATAGGGCCGGATCTGCTCCAGCAGCGCCGCCACCAGCGGCTCCATCCGCTCAAACGCCGTCTCGCCTGCCCGCGTCTCGCGTCCCGGCAGCCGCACCGGCACTACCGCCGCCATTCCGCTCAATGCCTCGCGCCATCCCCGGTACGGCAGTGCCCCGCCGCCCGCCCATGGGAAGCAAAACAGCTTCAATGTCCCTTCCGCCGCCTCTTCAATGCCGGGAAACCAAGGGTGCGACTCCTGCTTCGAGCCCGAAGCCCGCTGCTTCAGCCGCAGCGCCAGCAAACGCCGCTTGTCGTCGCTCAGCGTAGGCTTGGCCGCCGACGCCGCCACCTGCTTCTTCGGCTTCCGCAGCACCTCTTTCAAGGCTTGCTCGAACGGCACCACGTTCAGGTTCTCTGCATACTCCAGCGCCGCCCGCCGCGAAGCCGCCGAAATCTCTCGCCAATGCGCCTCGTCGCACACCAACCGCCGCAGGATCTTCTCCCACGGATCCACGTTCTGCTCCGGTACCTCCGCCACCGGCACCATGCTCGCGTCCACCGACGGTTTGTACTTCACAATCGGATTCACCCGCACCAGGTACGGCACTCCCAGCTTGGCTTCGTGCAGGCCCCCAACGTCGCTCGCCAGCACCGGTACTCCGCGGCTCATCGCTTCCAGCACGATCCTCGACCGCGCCTCCGCCCAGATACTCGGCACCAGCATCACCTTCGTCCGCTTCAGCAGCCCGTCGATGTTGTCCATGCGGTCCACCAGCGTGACGTTTTCCAGCGCCCGCATCGCATCCATCTCGTCCTGCTGCGTGCCCCATGTCGGAACCGCCGCAAACTGCGTTTCCGGCATCCGCCGCGCCAGCTCGAGGAAGATCGAGATCCCCTTCACCGCGCACGGGTTCACCATCGCCACGAACTCGTTCTCAAACCGGCCCAGCGCCGGATAGGTGTCGCCCGCGTCCAGCAGCGAGATCGGCACGTGGATTGCATCCAGGCCGCTCCACTCGCGCACGTACCCCGCCACGTAGTGGCTGACGCCAACCACCAGGTCCGCCTGCTTCAGCATCGCCGTCTTCGATGAGCTCACCATTGAGCTGTCCGGCCCGAACGGCACCGCGATGGTCGCCCGCACCAGGTACACCACTCTCGCCTGCTGCGTCTTCACCGCCAGGTCAAACAGGATCTGCCCCGGATCGTCCGTCGAAGTGATGATCAGCTCCGGCGCGAACTCGTCGATGCACTGCTGGAAGAACGCCCGCAGCTGCGGATGGCTCGTCAAGGCCCGCACTTCCACCCCGCCCAGTTTGTACTTCAGCCCGCCGCCGCTCTCCGCCGCTTCTATCCCGCGCTCGGCCAACTCCCTCCGCAGTTGCGCGTGGCCTGCCTCGCCAAACTGCTCCACCCGCGTCACCACCTGCACCGCATGGCCCCGCGCCGCCAGCGCCTCCATCAGCAGGCGGTTGCTCTTGTCCCCTCCGCCCAGGGCGGGGAAGTAGGTTGAGTTGTGCGCCAGCAGGACTCTCATCCCTGTGCCTTCTTCTTCAGCCGCGCCAGCAGCAGCGCCCGCTTCTGCGCATCCAGGCTCTTCAGCCGGTCCTCCGTCCGAAGCGGTTCCGTGCAGGGCGCCAGACCCCGCAGCATCCTCTCGAAATCACCGGCGTCCAGTCTGCTGACAAATGCCAGCCCGGCCTCTCGCGACCGCCGCGCCTCCCCCCAGTACGCCTCCTCGTCCGACAACAGCGTCCGCAGCGCGGCCGCCCATGCCTGCGTGTCCTGCTCCGGCACCACCGCGCGCGGCATGTGCGTCTCATCGAACACCCGCTCATACCGCTCCACCGGCTTCACCGGCACCACGTAGCCAGTCCCTCGCTTGGCTTCTTCCAGACCGCCCGAGTTGCTGGCTATCACCGGCAGCCCGCGCAGCATCGCCTCCATCGCGATCAACCCAAAACCCTCGTACCACACCGACGGCATCAGCAGCAGCCGCGCCTGCTCCAGCACCTCTTCGATGTCCGGAACGTTTTCAAGTAATCGTGTATTCGCGCCGGAGCGCAGCGCGTCCCTGTCCGCCTGCGTCGTGCCCCAGCCGTTCAGCGCCGCGAACTCCACTTCCGGAAACTGCCTGGCCAGCTCCAGGAAGATCCGCACGCCCTTCACCACGCACGGATTGATCATCAGCACGAAGCCGCTGCCAAAGCGTCCAAACTGCCGGTAGGGCGGCGTCCCGTAGAGCGGCGGATGAATCACCACCGACTCTCGTCCCAGATGCCTCCGCACGTACCCGGCCATGTGCTCGCCGATCACCACCACCGCCGCCGCTCGCCTCACCGCCTCCGTGCCGCTCTCATCCGGATGCCAGCTCTCCGGTCCGAAGGGGTAGAACTGCGGCGTATGCGCCAGATACACGATCCGCCCCGGCGCTACCGTCGAGGCCTCCCGAACCAGCACGTGCCCCACATCCTCGCTCGACACCAGCACCCACTCCGGCTGCGTCTCCCGGATCCGCTTCCCCAACTCCGCCGCCCGGAACGACAGGTCCTTCACCCCGTGAATCTCGATGCCATCTTGCACCGTGACGCGATCCGCTTCGCCCAGCGTCGGCGACACTACCACGCACTGGTGCCCGTGCGACGCCAGGTGCTTCAGCCATACCAGGTTCGATCGCGTCGAACCGCCTCTCGGCGGATCGTAACTCGCGTTCGAAGCCAGCAGTACCCGCATGAGACCTTACTCTTCCTTGTCCTCTTGTTCCAGCAGCGCCCGCACTTCTTCGTCGCTCAAGCCCTCGATCTCCGCCAGCAGCGCCTGGTACTCTTCCGGGTTCAACTCGCCCAACTGCCGTGCTTCGATGGCCGCTCCCAGTTCGCCCAGGGTCAGCGTGCCGGAATAGACGTCGTCCACAGACAACTCCACGCCGAACTCTTCCTTCACCCGCATCAGCAGCAGCACGGCCAGCAAAGAATGCCCGCCCAGATCGAAGAAGTTCGCCGCCACCGTGGGCACCGGCCGCTCCAATAGTTCGCTCCAGATCGACGCCAGCTTGCGCTCCACCTCGCTCGCCGGTGCGCCGTCTCCGTCGTTCGCCTGCCAGGCCGCCTGCGCTTCCTTGCGCATCGCCGCCACTACCTGCGCAGCGCTCTGGAACTCCATCGCGATTCTTGCGTAGTCCACCTGCCGCAGCGCTACCTCCAGCTTCGGCCCGCTTGCCGGCGCCGTGACTGCCGCCGGCGAGGGCCTCCAGCGCAGCGCCTGTAACTCCGTTGCCGGCATCCGGTATACGCGCTCGCCGTTCTCGCCCACCACTGTCGCGAATTCGATGCTCTCCAGAAACTGGCGGGCCGGCGCGTTCTTCGCCGTCTCCCGGAACGGCACCGTGACCGTGTAGATGCCTTCGTCCAGCGCCGCCTCCGCCACCGCCGCCAGCAGGCGGTGCTCCACGCCGCGGCCCAGCGCCCGGCAGCTCAACAGCAAGGTGTCCACGTACAACTCCGTAATGCGCCGCTGCACGATCACCACGCCCACCAGGCCGTATTCGCCGAAGCGGTCGCTCACCTCCGCCGTGTAGCACTTCCACCCCGAGCGCTCCAGCAACTGCTGGATCTCGTTCTCCGTCCGCCGCACCGTGGTCGTATTGAACTGGTTTGTCCGCTGCGTCAGTTGCGACACCCGGCCCAGCCGCTCCAACTCCATCGGCTGCACGTCCACGCGCAGGTTCAATCCCGCCATGAACTCTTCCAGCCCTGCCGCCTGCTTCAATTCGTTCCCGAACTCGCGCGCCTGTGCCATGCGCTCGCCCCGTTTGCGGTCCTCTTCCGTCACCCTCAGATGGTCGAAAGCCCAAACGTGCTTCAGCATCTCCGGCAAATGCCCGATCTCTTCCGGCAGCACCAGCGGCAGCGCCTCCGGCGCCCCCTCGGCCACCTCCGCGCACTCCTTCGGGTTGTCGTCCAGGAATATGAACGTATCCAACCCTACGTTCAGCTCCGCCGCCATGGAGGCCAGGCTCTCCGCCTTCGGCTCCCAGTTCAGCCGCCATGCCGTGAAGTGCCTCAGTTGCAGCGGAAATTCAGGGTGCGCCGCGAACGTGTCGAACACGTCCTGTTCATTGTTCTTGCTCGCCAGCACCAGCATCATGCCGGCCTCGCGCTGCTTCAGCAGAAACTCGTGCAGCTGCCTCCGCGGCTCGTCCAGAACCACGCCCGCCGGGCCGTCCTCCCCGCAGATTCCCTGCCACAGCGTGTTGTCGCAATCCACCGCGATCACTTTGTACGGCGCCATCGCCAGCGCCTGGGCCCTGCGCACCAATATCGTCGCCAGCGCTGCGAACATCGTCTCCGTATAAGGAATCCGGCCCAGGCGTTCGCCTTCGGGGTTGTGATACTCCGCCACCGGATAGAGCGCCGCCAGCCCCGCATCGTCCACCAGGTGCACACCGCTCTCACCCTTCAGTTCCTCCGCGAAGATGGCTCGCGCCCTCGGCATCTCCGCGGCGAATTCGGGCGACGCCGGGCACAATACAAAAACCAGCGGCACGCTCGTCCGCGCGGCTGCGTCCTTCAGCGCCGCCGCCAGTTGCCGGGCGTTTGCCTCAAGCTGCTGCAGCGCTTCCGCATCGTGCGTCTCAAACTGCCCCAGGTCTTCATAGCGGCACAGCGCCGCATTCACGCCATGCCGGTTCAGCGCAAACTCCCCCGCCGGGTCCAGCAGGGTCTGCACCACCTGGTTGAACGGCGCGAACCGGACTTCCACCTCGCTCTTCAGCCGCCGGGCCCAGAACTCCAAAGCCGCGCGCAGAGGCTCGGCCGTAAAGCTTGCCGCAATCGCGATGCGGAAGGGGGAGGCGGGGTGGCGGGTTACGGGGCTGGCTGTTGTTTCGCTCACTACTAAGACGTTCGTGGTCCGGTCCGGTTTCGAATCAGGGCACTTGCGCTGGTTGTCAGAGCCGCTTTCCTGTCCTCATCATTGTATCTATCGATATATGCTGATTGGAATGCGCCGCTTTATACTTGCCGCCCTTTTCCTCGCCGCCCAGGCCCATGCCGAGCCGCTTCGCCTCGCCATCGCCGGCCTCACCCATGGCCACGCTGCCGGTTTTCTCCGCTCCTGCCAGGGGAAGGACGTTGTCATCGTTGGCATCTCCGACCCCGATCCCGCCCTCCACAAGTCCTACTCCGAGCGCTTTCATCTGGATCGTAAAATTTTCTTCACCTCGCTCGATGCCATGCTCGATCAGGTCAAGCCCGAGGCGGTTGCCGCCTTCTCGTCCACCTTCGATCACCCCGTCATCGTGGAGGCCGCCGCCCGCCGTCACTTGCCCGTCATGATGGAGAAGCCCCTGGCCGTCTCCATGGATCATGCCCGCCGCATCCAGAGGGCCGCGCGCGCCAGTGGCATCCCTGTCGTCGTCAACTACGAAACCACCTGGTACCGCAGCCACGCCGCAATCTTCAAGACCATCCGCCAGCCCGCCTATGGCCCCATCCGCAAGATGGTCGCCATGGATGGCCACGAAGGCCCCAAGGAGATTGGAGTCGGCCCCGAGTTCTTCAATTGGCTTACCGATCCCGTGAAGAACGGCGCCGGCGCCCTCTTCGACTTCGGCTGCTACGGAGCCAATCTCATGACCTGGCTCATGGACAACCAGCGCCCTGTCTCCGTCCGCGCTCTCACCCAGCAGTTCAAGCCCTCCATCTATCCCAAGGTGGACGACGAAGCCAACATCCTCGTCGAGTACAAAAGCGCCATCGGCATCATTGAAGGCTCCTGGAACTGGCCCTTCAGCCGCAAAGACCTCGAAGTCTACGCCCAGCACGGCTATGCCAACGCCATCGGCGGTAACACCCTCCGCCTCCGCGAACCCAAGGCCAAAGCCGAGCAGCAGCCCGCGCTCGATCCCCTGCCCGCCGATGAATCCGATTCCGTCTCCTACCTCACCGCCATCGTCCGTGGCCGCCTGAAACCCTCCGGACTTTCCTCGCTGGAAAACAATCTCATCGTCACCGAGATCCTCGAAGCCGCCCGCCAGTCCGCCCGCACCGGACGCGCTGTCCTCCTCCCGCGCCCCTGAGCTATCATCGGCCAATCATGAGAGTCCTAAACCGCCGCGCCTTTCTCTCCACTGCCATCGCCGCCGCCGCGCCGCATCGGGATTCGATCGACACCGTTCTTCGCGACGGCGCCGCCAGCCGGAACATCCCCGCCGTCGCCGCAGTTGCCGCCGGTCCCGAGAAGACGCTCTACTCCGGCGCATTCGGGGTGAGAGACGATTCCGGCGTCCCTGTCCGTGCCGACTGCCTCTTCAGCATCGCCTCCATGACCAAGGCCATCACCACCGTGGCCGCCCTCCAATTGGTGGAGCAGGGCAAGCTCCAGCTCCACCAGCCCGTCTCCCGTCACCTCAGGCAGTTTGAAGAGGTTCAACTCCTTGAGGGCTTCGATTCCGCCGGCAAGCCCATCCTCCACCCTGCCAGGACGCCCGTCACGCTGCACCATCTCCTCACCCACACCTCCGGCCTCTGCTACGACATCTGGGATGGCCGCATGCTTCGATACAATGCTTCAAAACCCGCCCCACGCACCGGTCCGCTCCTCTTTGAGCCTGGTACGAACTGGCAATACGGCCAGGGCCTGGACTGGGCCGGCCGCCTCATCGAAGCCGTCTCAGGCCTCAGCCTCGAAGCGTACTTTCAGACCCACATCCTTCAGCCGCTCGGCATGGTGGACACCAGCTACCTCGTCCCCGATTCGAAGTTCGATCGCCTCGTCTCCTGGTACTTGCGCGGCGAAGCCGGCAAACTCGTGCAGCAGAAGCGCGAGCCGCCCAAGCCCCCCACCTCCTTCAATGGCGGGGGCGGCCTCTACTCCACCGCGGCCGACTACGTGCGCTTCCTCCAAATGATCCTGCGCAACGGCGCCGCACCCGGCCGCGCCCGCATCCTCCAGCCCAAAACCGTCGCCCTCATGAAGGCCAACCAGATCGGTTCGCTCTCCGCCGGCAAGATGAAGGCCGCACGCCCCAACCTTTCCGCCGACGTGGACATGCAGCCCGGCCACACCGAAAAGTGGACCTACGGCTTCCTGCTCAATACCGATCCCTACGAAGGCGGCCGCTCTGCCGGTTCGCTCGCCTGGGCCGGCTTTTACAACACGTACTACTGGGTCGATCCCCGCCGCAAGATCTGCGGCGTGATCCTCATGCAGTTCCTGCCTTTTGCAGACAAGGACGCCCTCGCCCTGCTCAACGGCTTTGAACGTGCCATCTATTCCGCCCGGCTCAGCTAGCCGGCGGAACTACTGTGGCCGGCTGCGCCGCTGAGCCATGTTGTGCGCCAGAATCCGTGACAACTCCGCCACAACTCCGGGCCGCTCCTCCGCAGCGTTCCGCGTCTCTCCAGGATCGCTCTCCAGGTTGTATAGCTCAGGCGATTCGCCCGGCTTCGTCGCCAAAATCAGCTTCCACGGTCCCCGCCGGACCGCCAGTCTGCCTGACCCATTTCCCTGCAGCACCAGATGGTCGCGCACGGGCCGCCGCGCCTGCCCGAGCAGTGCCGGCAGCAGATTGAAACTGTCCGGCCCTTCGTTGCCGGAGAGCTTCTGTCCCGCCGCCGCCGCCATTGTGGCCAGCAGATCTACCAGGCAGAGCAGTTCTCCGGATTGCGACCCCGCTCTGATGCGCCCCGGCCAGCGCGCCAGGAATGGTTCGCGGTGCCCGCCTTCATAGAGGCTGCCTTTGTAGCCGCGCCACGGTCCATTGCAATCATGCCCATTGGCGTCCCGCACATCGAAGCTCTGGTAGCCGTCGTCCATCGCCGGGCCATTGTCGCTCGAAATGACCAGCAGCGTATTGTCCGTCAGCCCCTTGCGGTCCAGAGCCGCCAGCACCGCGCCTACGCTCGAGTCGAATTCCGCGATGGAGTCGCACCGGGTGCCGCAGCCGCCGGCTCCTCGAAAACGCGGATGCGGCCAGCGCGGCTGGTGGATGTTGGAGGTCGCGAAGTAGAGGAAGAACGGAGCGCTCCGCTTCTCTTCGATGAATTCAACGGCCTTGGCGGTCAACGTATCGGCCATCCGCTCGTCGTCCCACCAGGCCGGCTTGCCGCCGCTCATGAAGCCGATGCGGCTGATCCCGTTCACGATGGTCCCGTCGTGGCCCGCTAGCAGCTTCAACTTCAGCATCTCCGGATGCTCCCGTCCCGTGGGTTCGTTGCCGAGTTGCTTCGCGTAGCTGATGGCCAGCGGGTCGCCCGCTGTTAGGCCCGCCACCCGGTGGTTCTCGACGTACACGCACGGGACTCGATCGTTCGTGGCGGGGTAGTAATAGGCGTAGTCGAACCCCAACTCCAGCGGGCCGGGCCGGATCTCCAGATTCCAGTCCAGGCTGCGGCTGCGCTCGCCCACGCCCAGGTGCCATTTGCCGACATGCCCCGTGCGATACCCCGCGCGTTTCAGCATCGAAGCGAGAGTGGTCGTGGACGGATCGATCGACAGCGGGGCTTCCCCGCTGAGAATATGGTCCCCCGCCGGGTTTCTCCAGGCGTATTGGCCCGTCAGCGCGGCGTACCGCGTTGGCGTGCAGACCGACGCTGGCGCGTGTGCGTCCGTGAAGCGGATCCCCTCTCTGGCAATCCGGTCCACGTTCGGCGTCCGCACTCGCTCGGCGCCATAACAGCTCAGATCCCCGTAGCCAATATCGTCCGCGAGGATGAAGATGATATTGGGCTTGCCCGGACGTGCCCTCGCTCCCTCGGCCACGGCGGCCAGCGGTGCGAACTTCAGGAAATCCCGCCGGCTGGACAGGCCGGGCACGCGGAGCGCCCCGGGAGTGCTGCGCCTCGAACTCCTATCGGGCATTTGCCGGTTCTCCCATCGGAACTCCGCCAGGCGTTGCCGCAACGCTCAGTCAGTCCAGCGGCCGGTACCAGACATTCCGGAACTTCATCGTCGTGTCCGGAGCGCCTGGGAATCCCGAATGGTCCTGCAGCAGCAGCGGCCCGGCCTCGCACATCCCTTTGCGGAACCGCACTTCTTTGTGGTCCTGCACCAGCACTCCATTCAGGAACACCGTCATCGTCCCAGGCGTCAGTTCCTGGCCCCGCTGGTTGCACACCGGTGCATGGTAGACGATGTCGTAACTCGACCACTCCTCCGGCTTCCGCGATGCGTTCACGGCCGGCGGATACTGGTTGTAGATCGCGCCAACCACGCCGGTCGCATAAGTCGGGTTCTTGTAGCCGTCCAGCACCTGCACTTCCGTGATCCCTTGGATGTAAACGCCGCTGTTGCCCTTCAATTGCCCATTCTGCTGCGGCATCGACGGAATGAAAAACTCGAGATGCAGCTGCGCGGACTTGAACTTCTTCTCCGTCACCGCGTCCCCCGATCCCGTCCGGCACACCATCTCTCCATTCGCTGCCTGGCACCCTGAGGGCGATCCGTTCGGCTTCAACCACCCCGCCATGCTCTTTCCGTCGAACAGAATCACCGCATCCGACGCCGGAGCCGCGCCCACGCCCGGCGTCACTTCCCGCGGCTGAACGTCTTCCCGCTTCCCGCCTTCCGCCAGCGCCGCCGGAATCGGCAGCGTCACGGCGCCCGTTGCCGCCCACTCCGCGCCGCGCGTAAACGTCACCACGAACGTATCGGTCTTCACCGCCGCCGGGTCGTGCCCCAGCACCGTTGCGAACACGCGTCCCTGCCCGTAGTTCAGCGTCCACAGCATCGGCTGGTTCAATCCGTCGCCCGGCGTCGGCTGTTTGGCCTTGCCCTCGTACAGCTTGTGTTCGTCCCACGCCGTTGCCAGCACGTGGTAGCTGCCCTCCGGTTGCCACTTCAGATTCGCGTAAAGCTCGTCGGCAGGCTGCCGCAGCTTCTTCCTCAGGCCCTTCGTGATCGGGTGGTCCGCATCCGTGATCACCACCGTGTAGTCGTGCGCCGCGGAGTGGTGCCCGTTGTTCGGCCGCCAGTTCGCGCCGCTCAGCTTCTCATACTCCGGCCACTCCTGGAACGAAGCCGTCGAGAAGTGGTACATCACCAGACCCTTGCCCGACTTCACATAATCTAGCAACGCATTCTGCGCCTGCTCGCCCCAGGCGTACTCCTTGTTCCGCCCGTCGTAATAGTTCAGCACCACCAGGTCGTAACTCTTCAGCGTCTCGGCGCTCGCTCCGCGGAACTCCTCCGTCACGCGGACGTCAAACCGCCCCGTCTCCTCCAACGCTTTCTTCAACTGCGGCGATACTCGCTGCCAGTCGTGCCCGCCCACCGGGCCTCCCGTAATCAGCAATGTCTTGATCTTGGCCGGCGCCGTCGGCGTCTGTGCGCACAGTAGCGGCGCGGCGAGCAGAAGAGCGGTGAGAGTGCGGTACATGGTTGCGGATGCCTCGGTCCTATTCTATGACGACTCACTCTTGATACAATCGCGGATTCTATCCCAGTTGGAGGCAACCCAATATGAGCGATCCCATCAAATACGTCCTCGACGAGAGCCGCATCCCCAAGGCGTGGTACAACATCGCCGCTGACCTTCCCACTCCTCCGCCCCCAGTCCTCCACCCCGGCACCCTCCAGCCCATCGGTCCCGGTGACCTCGCCCCGCTCTTTCCCATGAGCCTCATTCTCCAGGAGGTCTCCACCGAGCGCGAGATCGAGATCCCGACACCCGTCCGCGACATCTATCGCCAGTGGCGTCCCAGCCCGCTGTGCCGCGCCCGGCGTCTCGAGAAGGCCCTCGATACCCCGGCTAAGATCTATTACAAGTACGAGGGCGTCAGCCCCGCCGGCTCCCACAAGCCCAATAGCTCCATCGCTCAGGCTTTCTATAACAAGGAAGAGGGCGTCAAGCGCCTCGTCACCGAAACCGGCGCCGGACAGTGGGGCTCCTCCCTCGCCCTGGCCGGCTCCTTCTTCGGCCTCGAGGTCGACATCTACATGGTGCGCGTCAGTTATAACCAGAAGCCCTACCGGCGCGCGCTCATGGAGACCTACGGCGCCCGCTGCGTCGCTTCTCCTTCCACCGAAACCGCCTCCGGCCGCGCCATCCTCGAAAAACGCCCCGATCACCCCGGCAGCCTCGGTATCGCCATCAGTGAGGCCGTGGAGATCGCCGCCCAGCGCGACGACACCAAGTACGCCCTCGGCAGCGTCCTCAATCACGTCCTCCTCCACCAGACCGTCATCGGCCAGGAAGCCATCGCCCAGCTCGACATGGCCGGCGACTACCCCGACGTCGTCCTCGGCTGCGCCGGCGGCGGCTCCAACTTCGCCGGCATCGCCTTCCCCTTCCTCGGCGCCGGCCTCCGCGGCGGCCCCAAGCCCCGCATCGTTGCCGTCGAGCCTTCCGCCTGCCCTTCCATTACCCGCGGCAAGTACGCCTACGACTTCGGCGATACCGCTCATCTCACGCCTCTCATGAAGATGCACACCCTCGGCAGCACCTTCACACCGCCCGGCTTCCACGCCGGCGGACTCCGCTATCACGGCATGAGTCAGCTCGTCAGCCACTGTGCCCGGCTCGGGCTTATTGAGGGCCTTGCCGTCCCGCAGATCGCCTGCTTTGAAGCCGGCGTCCAGTTCGCCCGCTCCGAGGGAATCGTGCCCGCGCCGGAATCGAATCACGCCGTCTGTGCCGCCATCCGTGAAGCCCTCCGCTGCAAGGAAGAAGGCAAAGCCGAAACCATCCTCTTCAGCCTCTCCGGCCACGGCCACTTCGATATGCAGGCCTACACGGATTACTTCGCCGGCAAGCTCGCTGACCTCGAATACGACGAGGCTGAACTCGCCATGGCGCTCTCCGGACTGCCGTCCGTCAACGCCTAGCCCGTCAACGCTGTTCCGCCCCAGCCTTCGCGCCGGGGCCGCGGGGAGGGCCCCAACGCCCTCCCCGGCTTTCCCGTACCGCGGCCGCACGCCGGCCTTCTCCGTCTCAAAACGCAGTTCCAGTCCTCCGCCTCCTGCGCTCTCCACGCGCATCCGGCGTCTGAGGCGCGCTTCCTCCCCCTCCTCTTCCCCCAGTGAGCGCGCTAAAATCGGAGTAGCGGGGCTCTATACCTGGATGCCCCGCGCGTCTGAAATGAACGTCACACCACTTTCTCACCCCAAGGGCCGTCAGGCCCGCGTCCTCCTCACTTCTGTCTTCGGACCCTACGCCCAGGACGACGAATTCGGCTCCCGCTCCATCAATCCCATGGAGCTTTACCACAACCAGGTCACTCGAGCCCAAGGCCCCTATTCCCTCCGCATCTTCCACCGCTCCTGGGGCATCATGTTCATTCAGCAGAACATCGAAAACCCTTCCACTGTCCTGGATTTCCCTACCCGCGAGGACTTCGAGCGTGAACTCACCTCGCACCACTACGACGTCGTCGACATCAGCTCCATCATCGTCAACATCGGGAAAGTGCGCGAGATGTGCCAGATCGTCCGCCGTCTCTCCCCCCACTCCACCATCGTCATCGGCGGCCATGTCACCGCCATCCCCGGGCTCGAGCACATGATCGACGCCGATCACATCGTCAAAGGCGAAGGCGTCGGCTGGATGCGGTCGTTCCTCGATCAGGATCCCCATCAGCCCATCCACCACCCTCAAATCGCTTCCGGCTTCGGCCACCGCGTCATGGGCCTCAAGCTCCCGCATAAGCTCGGCTCCACCGCCGCCACCATCATCCCCTCCGTCGGTTGCCCGCTCGGCTGCGACTTCTGCACCACCTCCGCCTTCTTCGGCGGCAAAGGCAAGTTCATCAACTTCTTCGACTCCGGCCGCGAGATCTTCAACGCCATGCAGCAGGCTGAATCCGCCTTCAACTTCAAGGCGTTCTTCGTCATGGACGAGAACTTCCTCCTCCACCGCTCGCGCGCCATCGAACTGCTCGAATGCATGAAGGAGGCCCGCAAGAGCTGGGAACTCTACGTCTTCTCCTCCGCCAACGCCATCCGCAAGTACTCCATGGAGGAACTCGTCCAACTCGGCGTCTCCTGGATCTGGATGGGCCTCGAATCCCCCCAGAGCGGTTACGCCAAGCTCTCAGGCCACGATACCCTCACCCTCACCCGCCAGCTCCGTGAGAACGGCATCCGCGTCCTCGGCTCCACCATCGTCGGCATGTACCACCACACCCCCGAAAACATCGGCCAGGAAATCGACTACGCGTGCTCGCATGAAACCGACTTCCACCAGTTCATGCTCTATACGCCCCTGCCCGGCACCCCGCTGCACGCCCGCATGGAGAAGGAAGGCACTCTCATCGACGTCGATCTCGCCGATGTCCACGGCCAGTGGAAATTCAATTGGTCCCATCCCTTCATCTCCCACGACGACTCCAAGAAATTCCTCGACTGGGCCTTCGGCCGCGACTTTGAGCTCAACGGCCCCTCCCTCTACCGCATCTGCCGCACCACCCTGGAAGGCATCCGCAAGTACCGCCTCCACCCGGACCTCCGCGTTCGCGAACGCTTCGAGCGCGAAGCCCGCGCCCTCCAGACCTCCTACTCCGCCCTCCTCTGGGCCATGGAGCGCCACATGAAGCAGACCAACGAGGCGGTGGCAGACCGCATCCACTCCCTGCGCAAAGAGATCGCGCGGGAGTGCGGCAGCTTCTCCTCCGCCGCGGCCGCCTTGCTCGGCCCAATCATGCTGTGGCTCACCAGGCGCGAGGAACGGCGCCTTGAAAAGGGCATCACCTACGAGCCCGAAACCTTCATCGAACGCCGCAACTGGGTTGGCGTCTAGTCCCCCGGCCGTGAGGCCGGGGCCTCCTCAGGACCGATAAACCGCTTCCTCGAACTCCCGCAGCACCCCGATGCACTCCGCATCGAAGAACGGCAGCACCTGCATCATCACCACCGCCGCAATTCCCCGCGCCCGGTCCACCCAATAAAACGTATTCGCCAGCCCGCCCCACCCCAAGCTCCCCGCACTCCGCCCGCCCTCAAAGCCCGTCCGGTTCACCAGGAATCCCAGCCCCCATCCATCCTCGTGTCCAGGGTGCAGATCCGCATCCAGCGAATACTTCCGCATCGTGGAACGAAACCGCCCCGCCGCCATCCCCGCCACCTGGTCCCGCGCCATCTCGTCCATCGTCTCAGCCAGCAGCAGCGGCGCTCCGCCGCGCAGCATCATCTGCAGGAACGCGCAGTAATCCCCCACCGTCCCGTAGAGCCCTCCGCCCCCGCTCTCAAACACCGGCTGCCCCGGCCGCCCGTTCGGCGTCTCCTCCAGGCCTCCATCCTCCCGCCGCGCCCGGCATTTCATCACCCGGCCCCACTTCTCTTCCGGCACGCCAAAGCAGGTGTCTTTCATCCCCAGCGGTTCGAACACCTGCCCCTTCAAATACCCGCCCAGCGAATCCCCGCTCGCCGCCTCCACCAGCTTCCCCAGCCAGTCCGTGCTCACCCCGTACTGCCACCCCTCCCCCGGCTCGAACAGCAGCGGCGAGTTCAATACGCCATTGCGCCGGTCTGCCAATCCCCCCTTGCCCGTTACTTCCGAATAGCGGAGGATCTCCGGCGATGTGAATTCATAGCCAAACCCTGACGTGTGCGTCAGCAGATGCCGCGCGGTTACCGCCTTCGACGCTGGCCGCAGCCGCGGCTCCCCCTCCGCATCGAACCCCTCCAGCACTTCCAGCCGCCCCAACTCCGGCAGCCACATCGAAGCCGGATCGTCCAGCGTCAACAGCCCCCGTTCCACCAACTGCATCGCCGCCACCGACGTCACCGCCTTCGTCATCGAATACAGCCGGAAAATCGAATCCTCCCGCGCCTCCCCCACACTCGACCTCCACAGCACCCGCTCCGCGCTCACCACCACCCCGGCCGCCGCCGGTATCCCGTGCCTCTTGGCAATCTCCTTCAGCCGGATCTCCATCCCGAAATCCTCTCACGCCCCGCCGCTCTTGCCCAGCAGCCCGCTCATCTGCCTCTTGTACGCCGCAAACGCCGCCGCGCCCGCCTGGGTCAGCCGCAGCACCGTCAGTGGGATCTTCCCCCGGAACGTCTTCTCCACCTCCACATACCCCGCCTCCTCCAGCTTTGCCACGTGGCTCGACAGGTTCCCCTTCGTCAGCTCGCTCTCCCGCATCAGCCACAGGAAATCCGCCTCCTTCACGCCCGCCAGCAATGCCACGATCGTCAGCCGCGCCGGCTCATGAATCACCCGGTCCAGATCGTTCACAGCTCCACACCCTCCGCCACGCCGTGCTGTGCCAGGTATCGCCGGAATCTCCAGCCGCCGATCGCCGCCGCCGCCAGGCCCAGCCAGAGGAACATCCAGCTGATTCCGTCCCAGCTCGTGTGCAACGCCGCTGCCGCCAGCGCCAGAGCCAGCGCCACGCCGGCCAGCGCCAGCAGGTGCGGGGCCTTCTGGCGTACCGATGCCACCAGCAGCGCCAGGCTACAGAGCACTCCAGTCACCGGCGCAATCGTGAATTCCATCCCCGACGCACGGCCCGTCCTGATCGTCGCCGCCAGCAGCGCCGCCGACAGCGCCGCGATCACCGCCGTAAAGAAGCGCTGCTTGCGCGATGGCTCCTTGTACTCCACATACCCCGTCCGCGGATACGTGAACCGTGCCTTCAACTTCTTCGTCGCCCATTGCTGCCCCCAGCCGCTCAGCGCCAGCAGGGCCGGTACAAACAGCCAGTAGGCCTTGTAAACCGGCTTGCTCTCGATCTGGTTGCCGAGGAGCATCGCGCCGCCCCACACCATCCATGTCAAACCCATCATCAGCTCTGGAATGCCGTCCACGTTCCAGTAGCGCTGGGGCCGGCTCTCCAGGTCGCGTAACTCTGATTGTGTCGTCATTGTGGTTTCCAATCCGCAAACTGGTCTGTACTGCAAACCAGTATGCGCAGGTTCCGCCTTCGAGTCAAGCCCTTTGTTTGTTGGCGCCCTTCTAGTGCGCCGCCGCGCTCACCGCCACGCCGCCAATCACCACGCCCGTGCAGTGTGTGGTGTACTCCAGCGGGTCGCCGTCGTACAATGCCACGTCGCCGTCCTTGCCCGCTTCGAGCGACCCCACCCGATTGGCGATGCCCAGCAGCCTGGCCGCATCGATGGTGATGCTTGCCAGCGCCTTTTCCATGCCCAGCCCGTTGGCGGCCGCCATGCCCGCCTCCCACAGCACCACGCGCGTCTTCGGCACATAGCCTTCAAAGCCGCTCTGCAGTGCAAACGGAATGCCGGCCGCGCTCAGCTTGGACGCCGTCTCCATGCTGAGGCTCTGCGCGTCGCCATAGGAGCGCTGCATCGTGGGATGGATGATGACCGGGTAGCCCGACGCCTTGATCTGCGGAAGCACCTCCGGCGCCTCCGAGACGCCGTCCAACACCAGCTTCAGGCCGAACTCCTGGCCCAGCCGGATCGCCGTCAGAATGTCGTTGGCTTTGTGCACCGTCACCAGCAGCGGCAGTTCGCCCTTCACCAGTTTCTGGAACGCCTCGGCGCGCAGATCGCGTGCCGCGTCCTTCTTCTCGGCCTTCTTCGCGGCCTCTTGCGCCTTGATCAGCTCTGCCCGCAGCATCGCGATCATCTTGGCCCGTGTCCCAGGGCTCTTGCCGCCCTGGGCCCGCGCCTCGCTTCCCAGCGTCGCGGCGATCATCGCCGCCGGCACCACCGCATCGTCGGCGGTCTTGGCGTTGGTCTTCACGATCATCGTCTGGCCGGAAACGAGAATTCCCTGGCCATGGCCCGTGTGAATCGTGGTCACGCCGAAGCTGCGCACCCATTCGATGAGCCGCTCCTGCGGATCGAAGGCGTCTATCGCGCGCAACTCCGGCTGCATCGGAGCGCTGCTTTCAACCTGGTCCTGGTCCTGCGGCTGATTCAGCGCGCCGCTCAGCCCCAGCGTGGCATGCGCGTCGATCAGTCCCGGCGTCACCACTTTGGCCCTGACCACCTGGTAACCCGCCGGCGGGGTCACTTGCGAAGCCGGACCCACACGCTCAATCTTGCCGTCACGGATCAACACCACGCCGTCCTTCAGCGCAGCGCCAGCCATCGTGTGAACCACATCGCCGCGAATGGCGAGATTCTGTCCCGCGGCCAGCCCGGCCGCCATCGTCAACAGCAGGAGGCTCTTCATTAGCGGAGGTCCTCGCTTCCCTTCATGCACTCGTCGATGTGCAGGTCGCCGTCCTGGCCGGCGCCGTAACCGCCCACGGCCATCAGGTGGTCCTTCGGATTGGAGCGGTCGAACACTTTCGATCCCTCCACCCAGGTCTCCAGCACGTGGCTGTACACGCTCAGCGGATCGCCCGAAATCAGAATGAAATCGGCGTCCTTGCCTTGCTCCAGAGTGCCCACGCGCTGATCCATGCCCAGAATGCGCGCATTGGCCATGGTCAATCCGTACAGCGCCTTCTCGCGCGACATTCCCCCGCGGACGGATATGGCCGCGGCCCGCAGGAACAGGCGCGAATCCGTCACGCCGTCGTCCGTGTGGAAACCCACCAGCACGCCGGCTTTTTCCAATACTCCGGCCGTGCGGATGTCGGCGTCCTTGGCCTCCAGCTTGCCTCCGGGAGAATCGATGACGATCACCGACACTGGCACTTTCGCCGCGGCGATCTGGTCGGCCACCATCCATCCGTCGCTCACGTGATGCAGCACAACCTTGAATCCGAACTCCCTCTGCAGCCGCAGCACCGTGAGAATGTCGTCATGCCGGTGCGTGTGATGTTGCACCGTGCGCTTGCCGTCGAGCACCTCCACCAGCTCTTCCATCCGCAGGTCCCGCGCCGGCATCTTGGAGGCGTCGCCCGCCGCCGCTTTCACTTTGTCGCGGTACTCCTGCGCCTTGATGAACTGCTCTCTCACCAGCGCCGCGGCCTTGGCGCGCGTGCCCGGGAACGGCGCGTTGCGCCGCGGGTTCGTCCCATTCGCCATCTTCAGTCCGCCGGCGATCGATCCGTCGCTCAGCTTGATCAGCAGGTCGTCGATCGTCTGTCCCGCCCGCAGCTTCAAGTACAGCGTCTGCCCGCTGGAGAGATGCCCGGAGCCGGGCATCACGTTCACCGTCGTAATCCCGCCGGCGCGCGCCTTCTGCACGGAGCTGGCCCGCACGTTGATCGAATCCAGCACGCGCACGTCCGGCTGGATCGGCCCGCTCGCGTCGCCGCCCTCCGGCCCGCCGATGTGGCTGTGCGAATCCACCAGCCCCGGCATGATCACCTTCCCCCGCGCGTCGATCTTTTCCGCGTTCGCCGGCACCGCCGTCGAAGCCGCCGGCCCTACGGCCAAAATCTTCCCTTTCTCTACCACCAGAACGCCGTCGGCGATCTCCGGTCCGGCCACAGGAATGATGCGCGCGCCCGTGAAGGCTGTCGGCCGCGTCTGGCCCCACAGCCCGCACGCCGCGCACAGCGCGAGTGCAGTTGTCTTGATGTTCATTGGAGTTCGAAGCTGATTAGGAATAGCCTAACACGACCGCCTCACCCGTCCACCCGCAGTGCCCGCAGCGGATCGATGTGCGCCGCCCGGCTTGCCGGCGCTACGCCCGACCCCGCTGCAATCAATGCCAGCACCCCGGCCACCACCCCCAGCGTGCCGGCGTCGTGCGGCTTCACGCCGTACAGCGACGCTTCCGCAAGCCGCGACAGCCCCAGCGCCGCCGGCGCGCCGCACACGAGCCCCGCCGCCGCCACCGCGAACGACTCCCGCAGCACCATCCGCATCACGTCCCACGCCTTGGCCCCCAGCGCCATTCGCACGCCGATCTCCGCCGTCCTCTGCGTCACTGCAAACGACAGCGTGCCGTAGATCCCCACCGCCACCAGCACCAGCGCCAGTCCGCCGAAGAACTCGGACACCCGCGCCAGCAGCCGCTCCTGGCCCAGCGCCTCCTCGATCTGCTGCTCCTGCGTCTTCACGTTGAACAGCGGCAGTTTCGCATCCGCCTCGCGCACCGCTGCAAACACCGCTGGCAGCACGCTCGCGGGCGCTCGCACCGCGTACGACAACCGGCGCGACCGATCCCACCTGGCGCTGTAGGACAGGAACACTGTCCGCGGCGGCTCCTCCCGCATCCGTTCGAACTTCGCGTCCGCCGCCACGCCGATAATCTCGTACGCCTTCTCCGGGTTCAGCCGCTCGTCTCCTATCGAAAGCCGGTGCCCCACCGGGTTCTGTCCAGGAAAAAACGCTTCCGCCCAACTTTGATTCACCACCGCCACCGGCCTGCCGCCGGCGATATCCGCCGCGGTCATTCCCCGCCCCAGCACCAGCTTCATGCCCATCGTCTCAAAGAAGCGCGGCCCCACGCGGTTGTAGTGCACTCCATTCGGTCCCTTCGGCTGCGGCCCGTCCGTAGCGCTCGGCGACGTGTTCGACCACCCCGACAACAGCACGAATTCGCTCATCGTCGCCGCCCGCACGCCCGGCACCGCCTGCACCGCTTCGAGCAGCCGCGCGTGCAGCGCCATACCCGCCGTCCCCTGGTAGCCGCTCCGCTCCGGATCGATGTCGAACAGCAGCAGGCTCTCGCGCTGAAACCCCAGCGCCTGAGCGTCCAGGTTTCTCAGCGTCCGCAGAAACAGCCCCGCTCCATACAGCAGCACCACCGACAGCGCCACCTGCGCCGCCACCATCCAGCGCGACCCCGGCCCCGCCGGCTTCAGCCGCGGCGTCAGATCCTCGCGCGCCGCCCGCAACGCCGGCGCCAGCCCACACACCACCCCAGTCACCATCGACAGCCCCACCGTAAACGCCAGCACCGCGCCATCCACCGATACGTCCACCTGTGTGCCTCGCCCGCCGCCCACCAGCAGCTTCAGTAGCGCCGGCCCCAGCCACACCGCCATCCAAAGCCCCAGGACGCCGCCCGCCAGCGACAGCAGCAGCGTCTCGCTCAGAAACTGCGACGCGATGCGCCCGCGCGATGCCCCGATCGACAGCCGGATCGCTGTCTCCTTCCGCCGCGCCCGCGCCCGCGCCGCCATCAGCGCCGCCAGGTTCGAGCACGCGATCAGCAGCACCACGCCCGACGTCAGCAGCAGAATCCGCAGCGACAACGCGTACCGCTTCCGGTAGCTCTCAAACACCGGCCCTGCCGCTGATAATTCCAACCCCGGCAGCGGCCTCGGCAGCTCCGCGACGCCGGCCGTAACTGCCTGTTGAAACAACCGCTCCGTCTCCGCCTGCGCCTGCTCCCGCGTCACTCCCGGCTTCAGCCGCGCGCCGATCGTCGTCCACCACCACGTGTTGTCCGTGAACGGCGACTGTGCCGGCTTCGACCGTGAATTCCACGGCCGCAGCGCCGCCGTCGGCCGTAGCGGCACCCATACATCCGCCCGCGTTCTCAGCAGACCGGCAAAACCCGCCGGCGCCACGCCCGCGATCGTGAACAGCTGCCCGTTGATCGTCATCCGTTTCCCAACGGCCCGCGGGTCCGCACTCAGTTCCCGCGTCCAGAAGCCGTGGCTGACCACCGCCACGTCCGGCGCGTCCGCGCGGAGATCGGAATCCACCAGCGCGCGGCCCAGCGATGGCCGCACGCCCAGCGCGGAGAAGTACTCGCCCTTCACCATATCGCCGTCCACCGCCGTCGCCCTC
>JACQZS010000260.1 GCA_016213725.1 Acidobacteriota bacterium
GGCGATTTGCTTCGCGACGAAGTCGAGGTATTCGAGAGATGCGGTGTGGCCGCCTTTGCCGTCGGGGAGGGCGTAAGGCTCCGGGGCGCTGTGGGTGTGGGTGACGCCGATGACGATCTTGTCGGGGGCGATGCGGGGGATGAGCTTGCGGGCGCGGTCGCCGAGGACGGAGGGGAAGCCGATGAGGTCGAGGCCGACGACGGCGAGGAGTTCGGAGCCGGAGCGGAAGACCATGGCGCGGGCGGTGAGTTCGCCCTGCTTGGAGGTGGCCGGGGCGGGGGCGCCCATGCCGACGCTAATGGGGAGGAGCTGATCCGGAGTGATGTTGCGCTTGGCGGCGCCGGCCTCGAAGGCTGCCTTGGACTGGGTGAAGGAAGGGGCAGCGGCCGCAAGGCCGAGGCTGGAGAGTTGGAAATGGCGGCGGGTCAGGGTCTTCATAGAGCTTGGTACAACGACAGGGTACTGAAAATGGGGACTTGCGTCTATTTGGAGGATCTTGCCGGGGTATGGGTTTCGGGGGTGTGGCTCAGAAATCGATGGCGGAGAGGATCTCGCTGGGCTTGAGCCCGAAGGCGCGGGAGATGGCGAGAAGGGACTCCATGGAGGGCAGATTGGCGCCGCGTTCGATGGAGCTGATCTGGGAGACGCTGAGCTTGGAGGTGGAGGCGAGATCTTTGAGGGACCAGTCGCGTTCGGCGCGGAGGATGCGGATGCGGTGGCCGAGTTTTTCGCGGAGACGGTCCTGGAGGGAGCGGCCGAGGCCGAACTGCTGGACGGCGTTCGAGAGCGCCTGGCGGAGTTGGGCGAGAGAGAAGGGCTTGGCGAGGTAGTCGAAGACCTTGAGCTTGAAGGTAGCGCGCATGTCTTCGAGGGAGGGGTAGCCGGTGACGATGATGACGCAGAGGCCGGGGAAGCGGGTGAGCAGGGTTTCGAGCACGGCGTCGCCGCGGTGGGGGCCCATGTTCATGTCGAGGAGGACGATGTCGGGGCGGCGGTCTTCGGCGGCGGCGTAGAGGGCGTCGGGGGAAGAAAACGTACGGACGGAGTAGAGGCCTTCGTCGGCGAGGAAATCGGCGACGTAGGCGAGGAAGTCCGGGTCGTCGTCGAGGACGGCGACATCGATGAGGTGGAGATCGGATGGTTCGGCGGTCATGCTGGAGGCTCCTGGCTTGAGGCTGCTGGGGGGGCGGGGAGGATGACTTCGAGGCGGGCGCCGCCTTGGGGCAGGTTGGCGGCGGAGATGGCGCCTTCGTGCTGGTGGATGATGCCTTCGACGACGGTGAGGCCGAGGCCGGTGCCCTGGGCGTCGAGGCGGGTGGTGACGAAGGCCTCGAAGACGTCGGGGAGGACTTCGGGGGGGATGCCGGGGCCGTTGTCGTCGACGGCGACGGAGATGGCGGGGCGGCCGCCGGAGTTGGTCAGAGCAGAGACGACGCGAATCTGGCCGCCCAGGGCGGGCACGGCGTGAAGGGCGTTGCGGAGGAGGTTGACGAAGACCTGGACCATGCGGTCGGGGTTGGCGAGGACGGCGTGGCCTGGGCGGGTTTCGTTGAGGAGAGTGACGCCGGCGGCTTTTTCGTCGATGGAGACGAGGTGCCAGGCTTCGTCGACGATGGGGCGGATTTCGACGCGTTCGAGGGCGGCGGAGCGCTGGCGGGCGAAGTCGAGCAGGCCGGTACTGATGCGGCGGAGGCGTTCGGTGACGCGGAGCATGCGGGCGAGGCGGGACTGGGCGTGGGAATCGGGGATGGTTTCGATCAATTTTTCGACGGAGCCGTGGAGAACGGCGAGAGGGGTGTTCATCTCATGGGCGACGGAGGCGGAGAGGAGGCCGAGGGAGACGAGGCGGTCCTGCGCTTCGAGGTGGCGCTTGGCTTGTTCGAGCTGGTCCTGATGGCGGCGGAGGGCGGCGACGGTTTCGTTATGGGACTGGAGGATCTGGCCGATTTCGTCGCCGGGGATGAAGCGCGGCTCGATGATTTCGGCGGCACGGTCGCCGCGCCGGGTGGCGCAGTCGGCCTGGAGGAGGAGGCGGATGGGCTGGTAGTTGTAGCGGGGGAGAACGATCTACTCGAGCACGTGTACGGTGAGGGCGTAGTTGGCGCCGAGGGCGTGGAGCAGGGTCCAGCGAAGGTGGCGGAGGACGTCGGCGTAGAAGGAGGTGGGGAGAGTGAGGCGGTAGAAGCGGTTGGAGGAAGGGATGAGCTTGTAGAGGTGCTCGCTGGAGGGTTGGCGCTGCCAGATGCGGCCGGGGTAGCGATTCATCCACGAGATGGCTTCGTCGGGGAGTCCGAAGTCGCCGGCGGTGCCTGTGCGGATGTCGTAGGGACGGAGGGCGGTTTGTTCGGATTCGAGGGAGTGGACGGAGAAGGCGTTAAGGATGAGGGTCATTTCACGGGCGCGGGCCTCGCGGATGCGGGGCTCGGCGGAATCCATGACGGCGACGTACACGAGGAAGGCCAGAAGGAGGAAGAATAAGTTGTGGAGAACCATCAACTTAGGGCGGACACGGAGGTCGGCGTAGCGGCGGCTGATGCCGGTGAGGGGGCGAGTTTCGGTGACGCGGGCAGGAATCCCGCGGGTCGCGCCAATCCGCTGAACCCCTTCGCCATCGTGTTGCATCAGATTCTTGTCCGGCAAGAATTCTTACTCCTGTTGCAGAAAAACTGTGGCTATGCTAGAAAAAACAGTATGCTTTCCGATTGTATCGGAAAGCGCTAACCCGCCAAGCCAGTCTAGAGGGGCTGAGGCCGGATTCGATTCGAAAGACATTTTGGCATGAGTGCTATCTTCTCGAAGCAGTTCGACACGAAACTGCGTCTTGCCGCCGGTGCGATCGTGTTGACGCTGGGCGCAGGCGGCGCCGTTCTCGGTTATCTTCTTCATCCAAAGCAGTTGGATACAGGGTACACGCCCGTGCAGCCGGTAGCGTACAGCCACAAGCTGCATGCGGGCAACCTGGGCATCGACTGCCTGTATTGCCACTATACGGTGGACAAGTCCAATTATGCGGCGGTTCCGATGACGGAGACGTGCATGAACTGTCACGTCCGGGTGAGGGAAAAGAGCCCGAAGCTGCAGTTGGTGCGGGAGAGTTACGCGACGGGGCAGCCGGTTCCCTGGGTAAAGGTGCACCGGTTGCCTGACTACGTATATTTCAATCACCAGGCGCACGTGAAGGTGGGTGTGAGCTGCGTAAGCTGCCACGGGCGTGTGGACCAGATGGCGGAAGTGCGGCAGGTGCAGCCGCTTTCGATGGCGTGGTGTCTGGAGTGCCACCGCAATCCGGCTGCGAACATCCGGCCGGCCGAGTACGTGACGAAGCTCGACTGGAAACCGGAAGGGGATCCGGCCGAGATCGGCGCGAAGCTGATGAAGGCGAAGGGCATCAAGCCGCCGGACAACTGTTCGGCCTGTCACCGATAGAACGCTGGTGCGAGACGATGAACGAACTGATTCAAATCAATCCGTCTAGCCTCACGGGCAAGAAATACTGGCGCAGCCTGGATCACCTGGCTGACACGCCGCAGTTCCGTGAGTGGGTAGCGCGCGAATTCCAGGACGGCGCGAACGAGATGATGGGCGGCTCCCGGCGGACGCTGTTGAAGCTGATGGCGGCGGGCTTCGGCCTGGCCGGCCTGACGGCGTGCCGGCGTCCGGTGGAGCAGATTCTGCCGCACGCGAAGGGCGTGGAGGGGCTGGTGCACGGGCGTCCGGTGCATTACGCGACGGTGGTGCAGGTGGGCGGGGCGGCGACGGGCCTGATTGTGGAATCGAACGAAGGCCGGCCGACGAAGGTGGAAGGGAATCCGAAGCACCCGTACTCGCTGGGCGCGACGAACGCGCATCAGCAGGCGCTGGTGCTGGACCTCTACGATCCGGACCGGGCCAAGGAAGTGCAGAAGGGCGGCGTGAAGTCGTCGTGGTCTGAGTTTGGGGCGTGGTGGCAGGAAGCGAGCGGAAAGCTGGGCGACGGCGCCGGGCTGCGGGTGTTGGCGGAGCGTTCGAGCTCGCCGACGCTGGCGGCGGTGAAGGCGGAGATCGCGAAGAAGTATCCGAAGTCCGTGTGGGTCGAGTATGACTCCGTGAACTTCGACCAGGCGCTGGAAGGCGCGAAGCTGGCGTTCGGGCAACCGCTGGCGGCCGAGTATCAGTACGACAAGGCCGATGTGGTGGTGGCGCTGGACAACGACTTCCTGGGGCTGGACGCGCAGACGGTGCTGCCGGTGAAGAAGTTCTCGGCGCGGCGGCGCGTGGAAGAGGGTCGGGCGATGAGCCGGCTGTACGTGGCCGAGGCGAATTTCACGATCACGGGCGGCATGGCCGACCACCGGCTGCGGGCGCGCGTATCGGACATCGGCGCGCTGGCGCTGGCGCTGGCCAAGGAATTGAACGTGAGGGGCGCCGAGCTGAAGGTGCTGGGCGGCTCCTCTTCCTCAAAGGATGCGACGTGGATTGCGGCGGTGGCCAAGGAGCTGGCTGCCAGCAAGGGCAAGTCGATTGTGGCGGCCGGTCCGCGGCAACCGGCTGCGGTGCACGCCGTGGTGGCGCTGATCAACCAGGCGCTGGGCAACACCGGCCAGACGGTGAGCTATCAGAAGCCGGTGGTGGAGGCGACGGACTCTCTGGCCGGCGTGAAGCAGCTGGCGGCGGATTTGAACAGCGGCGCCGTGAAGGCGCTGTTCGTGCTGGGCGGCAACCCGGTTTACACACTGCCGGCCGACGTGGACCTGGCGGCGGCGATGAAGAAGGCCGAAGCGAGCGTGGTACTAGCGGCCGATGAGAACGAGAGCTGGGCGGCGGCGCCGGCGTGGCGGCTACCCGAAGCGCACCCGTTCGAAGCATGGGGTGACGCGCGCGGGCTGGACGGCTCGGCCAGCGTGCAGCAGCCCCTGATTCAGCCGCTGTACGGCGGCAGGAGCGCGCTGGAAGTGGCGGCGCAGATCGCCGGCCTGGAGAGCGCGAAGGGCTACGAGCTGGTGAAGAAGACCTGGGCGTCGCAGTGGGGCGCCGAGTCGGACAAGAAGTGGAAGACCGCGCTGTTCGAAGGTGTCATCGAAGGCACGCAGAGCGCGGCGGTGGATGCCAAGGCCGACGCAGGCAAGGCACTGGCGACGGCGCAGGCCGCGCTGAAGCCGGCTGCGGCGGGTATCGAAGTGGCGTTCTATCCTTCGTCGAACACGTGGGACGGGCGGCAGGCCAACAACGCCTGGCTGTTGGAAGCTCCGGACCCGATGACGAAGCTCGTTTGGGACAACGCGGCTCTGCTGAGCCCGGCGACGGCCCGTGAGCTGGGCGTGGCGCAGGGCGACGTGCTGTCGATCGAAGCCGGGGGCAAAGAGATCAAGGTTCCGGCGATGGTGCTTCCGGGTCACGCGGACCGCTCGATTTCGCTTTCGCTGGGCTTCGGCCGGGCGGCGTGCGGCCGAGTGGGCCAGGGCGTGGGCCACAGGGTGGAAGGGCTGCGGACCACCGCGGCGTTCTACTTCGCGGCGGCCAACGTGAAAAAGACCGGCGCGCAGTACCAACTGGTGACGACACAGGAGCACCATACGCTGGTGGAGCCGATCACGGGTCTGAAGCGCAACGACATCGTGATGGAGCAGACCTTCGCGGAGTTTTCGAAGGCGGGGCACGGCACCGAAGGCCACGCTGAGGAGCATGGCGAAGGGCACGGCCAGAGCCTGGACCTGTTTGCCGGCTGGGACTATTCGAAGGGCTACCAGTGGGGCCTGTCGATCGACCTGAACGCCTGCATCGGCTGCAACGCCTGCATGGTGGCGTGCACGGCGGAGAACAACATCCCGGTGGTCGGCAAGGACCAGGTGCGCCGGGGCCGCGAGATGCACTGGATCCGGCTGGACCGCTACTTCACGGGCAGCGAGGAAGATCCGCAGGCCGTGATGCAGCCGATGGCATGCCAGCAGTGCGAGAAAGCGCCGTGCGAATCGGTTTGCCCGGTGGCGGCCACATCGCACAGCCCCGAAGGGCTGAACGATATGGTTTACAACCGCTGCGTGGGCACGCGGTACTGCATGAACAACTGCCCGTACAAGGTGCGACGGTTCAACTTCCTCGAGTGGAACAAGAACGTTCCCGAGGTGAAGAAGATGGTCTTCAACCCGGACGTCAGCGTGCGCATGCGCGGCGTCATGGAGAAGTGCAACTACTGCCTGCAGCGCATCGAAGAGAAGCGCACGCTGGCCAAGAGCGAAGGCCGGCGGCAGATCAAGGATCTGGAGATCCTCACGGCCTGCCAGCAGGTCTGCCCGGCCGATGCGATCGTCTTCGGCAATATCAATGACCCCGAGAGCCGCGTGGCGAAGCTGAAGAAGCAGCCGCGGGACTACACGGTGGTCGAGGAACTCAACACCAAGCCGCGCACGACGTACCTGGCCCGGCTGCGCAACCCCAACCCGGAGCTTGCATAAGACATGGCTGATCTCGCAATTGATCCGAGAACGGAACTGAATCCGCCGCTGGTGACGGGCGGAGCGACTTACTCAAGCGTCACCGACCAGATCAGCGCCATCACGGAAGGCAAGCCGCCGAAGCAGTGGTATGTGGTGATGGGCGTGGCGATTCCCCTGGCGATGATGCTCTTTGGCTGCCTGGCTTACCTGGTGGCGAACGGCATCGGCGTGTGGGGCAACAACTCGCCGGTGGGCTGGGGCTGGGACATCACGAACTTCGTGTGGTGGATCGGCATCGGCCACGCGGGCACGCTGATTTCGGCGATTCTGTTCCTGTTCCGGCAGAAGTGGCGGACTTCGATCAACCGCGCGGCGGAGGCGATGACGCTGTTCGCGGTGGCCTGCGCGGGTATCTATCCGCTGTTCCACACGGGCCGCCCATGGCGCGCGATCTACTGGCTGTTCCCCATGCCTAACGAGCTGCTGACCATGTGGCAGAACTTCCGCAGCCCGCTGATGTGGGACGTGTTCGCGGTATCCACCTACGCGACGGTGTCGGCGCTGTTCTGGTTTGTAGGGCTGGTGCCCGACCTGGCTACGCTGCGCGACCGGGCGACGAACCCGGTGCGGAAAACGATCTTCGGCATTCTGAGCCTGGGCTGGCGCGGCTCGGCTTCTCAGTGGCGCCACTACGAACTGGCGTACCTGATTCTGGCCGGGCTTTCGACGCCGCTGGTGCTTTCGGTGCACTCGATCGTTTCCTTCGACTTCGCGACGTCGTTGATGCCCGGCTGGCACACGACGATCTTCCCGCCGTACTTCGTGGCCGGCGCGGTGTTCAGCGGCTTCGCCATGGTGGTGACGCTGATGACGCTGGCGCGCTGGGTATACGGCCTGGAGAACCTGATCACGATCAAGCACCTGGAGAACATGTGCAAGGTGATGCTGGCGACGGGCACCATCGTGGGCTTCGCCTACGGGACGGAGTTTTTCATCGCCTGGTACAGCGCCAACCAGTATGAGCGCTTCATCTTCCTGAACCGCGCGTTCGGTCCCTACGCCTGGGCGTACTGGACGATGATCAGCTGCAACGTGATTGCGCCGCAGTTCTTCTGGTTCAAGAAGTTCCGCACTTCGATTCCGGCGATGTTCACGCTGTCGATCTTCATCAACATCGGCATGTGGTTCGAGCGCTTCGTGATTATCGCCACGTCGCTGCACCGCGACTTCCTGCCTTCGAGCTGGGGTTACTTCCAGCCGACATGGGTGGACATCGGGACGTTCGTCGGCACGATGGGGTTGTTTCTGACGCTGTTCCTGCTGTTCCTGCGGTTCCTGCCGGCAATCGCGATCAGCGAAGTGAAGGGCGTGCTGCATCACCAGATCAATACGGAAAAGGGGGTTGCGCACTAATGGCCACCAGCCTTTTGGCCAGGCTCGGGCTGCCGGGCTTCGGCAAGGAAACGCAGAAGCACTACGGCGTGATCGGCAACTTCGACACGCCGGAAGACCTGCTACGGGCGATTCGCACGGCGCGCGCGGCGGGCTATTCGAAGATGGAAGCCTACACGCCGTTCCCGATTCACGGGATCGACGAAGCGCTGGGCGAGCGCCGCTCTCCGCTGGGACGCATCGTGATCGTCTGCGCCATGGTGGGCCTGACCGGCGCGGTGCTGCTGCAGTGGTGGACGGGCGCGGTGGACTACAAGCTGTCCATCGCCGGCAAGCCGCTGTTCGCGCTGGAGCCTTCGGTGCCGATCATCTTCGAGCTGAGCGTGCTGCTGAGCGCGTTCGGCGCGGTGCTGGGCATGTTCGCACTGAACAAGCTGCCCACCTACTACCACTCGTTTTTCAACTACACGCGGGCAGCCGGGGCCAGCAACGACCGCTTTCTGCTGGCCGTGGAAGCCACCGATGCCAAGTTCAACGCCGAGGATGTGAAGACGTTTCTTGACTCCTGCGGCAGCCGCCACACGGAGCTTGTCGAAGCATGATGACCGAATACACCCGACGCACGGCGAAACTGCTGCTGGTGGCCGGCGCCGCCATGGCCCTGGGAGCGTGCTCGAATTTTCCTTCGCGCCAGCCGCCCATCTGGATCTTCCCCGACATGAAGAGGCAGGACAAGTACAAGGCGCAGATGTCGGCGCCATTCTTCGCTGACGGCCGCACCAGCCGCCGTCCGGTGGAGGGCACGGTGGCGCAGGAGTGGTACAAGGCCGACGAAGCTTTCTCCACCGGCGTCACGGCCGACGGCAACTACGTGGCCAAGAACCCGCTGACGCTGGACAAGGCGACGCTGGAACGGGGCCAAGTGAAGTTCAACGTCTACTGCGCGCCCTGCCACGACCGCACCGGCGGCGGCCGGGGGACGGTGGTGCAGCGCGGCTTCCCCCCGCCGGTGGACCTCGCCTCGGACCGCGTCCGCAGCTTCGCCGACGGCGAGATCTTCAAC
>JACQZS010000258.1 GCA_016213725.1 Acidobacteriota bacterium
CAACCTTCTTCCGGGGGCCAGGCGCTCTCCGTCAAAGGTCCGCAAGGCTCTGCCCTGATCCGCCTCTCCACCATCTCCAGCGGAACCCGGATCACGATTGAGCCCTCCTCCGAGTGATCCGATTCCGGTCAGCCCACCGCGATACAATGACTCCGTCCTACCGAGGGAGGCTCTCCATCCATGAACGAACGTCGTGACTTCCTGAAGGCGGCCAGCGCCGGCCTGATGATCCTCAAGCCCGAGACGGCTTTCTCCTACCAGGCCAACTCCACCGTTGAGGTGGGCGTCGTCGGCTGCGGCGGGCGCGGCAACTGGATTGGACCCTTCTTCCCCGAATTCGCCGGCGCGCGCATCGTGGCCGCCGCCGATGTCCAGCAGACCAGCCTCAGCAATACGGCGGAGAAGTGGAAGGTGGAGAAGTCCCGCTCCTACCTCGGCCCCGACGGCTACAAGCAATTGGCGAACTCCAAGCTTGATGCGGTCGTCATCGAGACGCCTACCTTCTACCACCCCGAGATCGGCGCCGCGGCCGTCGACGCCGGCAAGCACGTCTACATGGCAAAGCCCATCGCCGTCGACGTCCCCGGCTGCCGCACCGTGCTCGAAAGCGGCGACAGGGCCCGCAAGAAGAACCTCACCTTCTGGGTGGACTTCCAGAGCCGGGCGCGCGACGTGTACAAAGAGGCCGCCGAGCGCATCCACCGCGGCGACGTCGGCAAGCCCGCATTCGCCCAGGTGCTCTACTACGCCGGCCGCCCCTGGAAAGACAAGGGCACGCCCGGCATGGACCCCGGCCAGCGCCGCATGGCCAACTGGTTCGGCGACCGTGTCCTCTCCGGCGACATCATCGTCGAGCAGAACATCCACGTGATCGACATCGCCAACTGGTTCCTGCAAGGCCATCCGCTCAAGGCCCACGGCACCGGCGGCCGCGCCGATTGGACCGGCACGCCCACCGAATACGGCGATGCCTTCGACCACTTCGCCGTCACCTTCTGGTACCCCAACAACGTGCACGCCAGCTTCAGCTCACATCAATTGAATGGCGGCTTCTCCGATCTGTGCGTCCGCGTCACCGGCATCCACGGCACCGCCGACACCCACTACGGCGGCCTGCTCCGCATCGTCGGAAAGAACCCCTGGCCGGGCGTGGAAAAGGACGATACATTCCGCGGCGGCGCCATCCAGAACGTCAAGGATTTCATCGCCGCCATCCGCGACTCGAAGCCCATCTACAACTACGAGCCCTCCGTTGAATCCAATCTCACCGGCATCCTAGGCCGCACCGCCGCGTACAAGCAGGCCGAGGTCACCTGGGAGGAGATGCTGAAGGCCAACGAGAAGTGGGAGCCGCCAAAGCTGAAACTCCAGTGGTAGCCGCTCTGCACTGGCTGGCGCTCCCCGCTGCGGTCGCCTGCTGGAGCTGCCAGTCCAGACCCGCGCTCGACTTCGGCGCCGGCCTCGACGTGCCCTACGTCCAGACCTCGCCCAGCGTGGTTCATGCGATGTTGGAACTCGCCCATGTCCGCCCCGGCGAGACAGTGATCGATCTGGGCTGCGGCGACGGCCGCATCGTCATTGCCGCGGCCAAAGACTTTCACGCCCACGGCATCGGCTACGACCTCGATCCGCTGCGCATCTCCGAAGCCCGCGCCAACGCAGCGGCCGCCGGGGTTTCCAGCCAGACCGAGTTCATCCAGCAGGATCTCTTCCAGGCGCCCATCTGGAAGGCCGACGTCGTCAGCGTCTTCCTACTGCCGCCAGTGATGGACCGCCTCCTGCCGCGCCTCAGGAGCGAGCTCAGCCCCGGCACAAGGATCGTCTCGCACAGCTTCCTCTTTCACGCCTGGCCCCCCGACAAGGCCATCCATCCCGAGGGCCGCACCCTGTATCTCTGGACCATGCCCGCCGGCGGCAAGTGACCGGCGCCGGCGGCCGGTTCACTTCAGCCGCACCCGCAGGAGAAACCACACCGTCCCGATCATCCCGATGGTGCCGCCTGTCAGAAACGCCGCTTCGGGCCCCACTCTCTCCCACAGCCACCAGGCCGCCAAAGGAGCCGGGCAGAAGCACACTGACCGCAGCCCCCAGTACCAGCCCACGGCCCGCGCCCGGATCTCCGCCGGCATCCCCGTGGTGATGGCCGCCTTGCGGGCCGGCTCACCGATTTCCCTCAGCCCGTTGAGCACGAACGCCGCCACGAGCGCCGCCATCACCGGCAAGCCGGTCTTTGGCAGCAGGACCAAGGAAAACGGGAACAGCGCGAACAATGCGAAAGTGAGCCCGATAAACGGCTTCGGGCTCTTCGAACGGTCTACCAGTTTCCCGACTGGTATGTAGGTAGCCAAAGCCGTGAACGCCGTGAGCGAAGCCAGCATGCCATATTCCGCGGGGCTCCGCCCCAGCACGGCCACGACATAGAGCGCCGCGAAGTCGCGCACGAACCAGTCGCCCCAGCGCAGCAGAATCTCGGCCGAGAGGAGCTGTTTCAACTCCGGAGGGATCTGTCTCAGCACAGAGCGCGCAGGCGACGGATCCGGGTCAGGACGCGCCTTCATCTTCCTCAGCAGCACCGCCTGCGTAAGCACCGCCGCCCCCAGCACGGCCACCGCCAGCGAGAGGTTCACCCAGTACCCTACGGCGAAGGCAAAGCCGCCGATCAACGGCCCCAGTACCTTCGGTAGCCGCTTTTGAATGCTCTGCACCGCGAACGCGATGGTGCGCCGGTTGGCCGCCACCTCGGCGCCCACCACTTCAAACGTTGCAGGAACAGAGAGGGGTTCCCAATTGGTCAGCAGTAGAGCGCCCAATACGATCGCCCAGGGCTGCTGCGTCCAGAGCAGCAGCGCGAAGCCCGCCGCCATCGGAATGGCCGAGATCGCCAGCGCCGCCCTCGCCCCCAAACGGTGCGCGAACCGCCCGCCCAGGACATAGCCGAAGCCTTCGGCCAGATTCGCAAAGAACGCGTATACCCCCATGTAGCCCACCGCGCGCCCCACGTCCCCGGTCTTCACGTTCAGGTAGACCGACAGGAAGTTCCGCCACAGCTCTTCGCTTAGCCCGAGTCCGCCCACCACCACCAGCACGGCCAGCGTGGAGCGGTTGATGCCCAGCCAATCCCGCCAGCGCGGCATGTGCTCTTATGCCAGGCCGGTCATCGCACGCAGCGCGATGGCCGACTTTTCGAACGAGGAGAGACGGATGCGCCCTCGCATCACGTCGAAACCGCGCTGCTCGATTCTGCCCAGCAGCCGCGAATAGATCTCCACCAAGGCCCACAGCGCGCCCTGGCTGTCTTTGTCCACCATCTTCAGCAACGGCCGCGATTCGTCGTAGTAGCGGCGCGCCCTGCTTGCTTCATACTCCAGCAGCCGCCGCAGCTCCGGCGTCAGTTCACCCTGAAGCAACTCCGGCTTCACGCCGAACTGCTCCAGGTCTTCCGACGGCAGATAGACGCGCCCCAGTTGTGCATCTTCCTTGACGTCGCGGATGATGTTGGTCAACTGGAACGCGATGCCGCACTTCTCGGCCAGCGGAATGGCCGCTTCGCCGCGGAAGCCGAAGACATGGATGGTGGTGATGCCCACCACCGACGCCACCAGGTAGCAGTAGCGGTAGAGGTCGTCAAAGCTCTCCACCTTATGCGGCGTCAGGTCCGACGAGACTCCATCGATCATTTCGTGCAGGTACTTGCCGGGAATCGCATAGCGCGTCACGGTGTCCAGCAGCGCCGGCCACACGGGATGCTGCGCGGGTTTGCCGGCCAGCGTTTCGTCGAGGCTCCCGCGCCAGCCTTCAATGGCCGCGAGCGTCGCGCCCTCTTCGTCGCTCAGGTCGTCGCACTCGCGCATAAAGGCGTAGAGCGCGCACATGGAGAGGCGCTTCTGCTTCGGCAGGGCCAGGAACGAGTAGTAGAAGTTGCGCGCCCTGGCCCGGGCCACTCCGGCGCAGTACGCGTAGGATGCTTCGATCGCCGTCATGCGGCCCCGCGGAACGCCAGCCGCGCCATGCTTCTCAAGAGCAGCGCCACGCGCTCCGTCTTCGAAATCGAAGGCCGGGCATTCAGTACGTCGTAGCCTTGCTCGCGGATCTTTTCGAGCACCTTCAAGCCGCCGCGGCTGAAGAGGTCGATGTCGAGCGCGAGGCGGCGATCGAGCTTGGCCACCAGCGGCAGGCCTTCTTCGAACAGCGCTTGTGCGAAGTCGACGGCGTCTTTCATGGCGCTGCGGAAGGCAGGCGTGAAGCGCAGCGCGAACAGGTCTTCGTTCCTGTAGCCGTACTGGGTGAAGAGGTGCTGCGGCAGATAGACGCGGTCTTTCCTGAGATCCACCGTCACATCCTGCCAGAAGTTAGCCAACTGCAGCGCGGAGCAGGTGGCGTCCGAGAGCCGGAAGCGCTCTTCGTCGCGGTAGCCGCACAGCATCAGCACCAGGCGGCCGACGGGGTTGGCCGAGTACTTGCAGTAATCGAGGATATGCGGCCAGTCGCGGTAGCGCGTCACGGTCTGATCCTGGACGAAGGCGGTGATCAGGTGGTCGAAGGGATCGATGGGCAGCCGGTGCCTTTCGATGGTCTGGCTGAGTGCGACGAACACGGGATGAGTGGGCGCGGCGCCTGCATAGAGCGCGCGCAACTCGCACCGCCACCACTCGAGCAGCCGCAGGCTTTCGGTGGTGTCGCCGATCTCATCGCCCAGGTCGTCGGACCAGCGGCAGAACGAGTAGACGTTGTAGAAGTCCTGGTGCAGGCGGGCCGGCAGCAGGAAGCTGACCACGTGGAAGTTCTCGTAGTGATGCGTGGCCAGCCAGTGCGTATACGCCAAAGCCTGGTCCGGAGACCAGGCCTTGTTCATCGCCTCGGGCGATTTCAGAAACTCGACGGGCTGGAGCTGCTGCGAGGTCAATTAGGGGATGATGGCGGTCTTCATGTGGCCGTTGTGGCTCATGAGATGCCGCATGACGTCGAGCAGGTTATTCAGAGGCTCTTCGCGATTGACGAAGTCGCGGGCGGTGATGTCGCCGCGCGAAACGATGTCCAGCGCCTTGCGGATGTAGGCCGGCGTGTGGTGGAAGCTGGCCACGCACTTAATTTCCGAGTAGTGGATCAGCTGTGTCTCTAAGGTGATCCGCGTATCCGAGGGGCAGCCGCCGAAGAACTGGACAGTGCCGCCGCGGCGCAGCAGGCGGGTGGAGAGCTCCCAGGTCTCGGGGTTGCCGACGGCTTCGATCACCACATCGGCGCCGTAGCCTCCGGTGAGGCCGCGCACCTGGCGGATGACGTCTTCCTCTTCGGTGTTCAGCAGCGCGTCGTGGGCGCCCATGCGCAGGGCGCGGTCGAGCTGCGAGGTCCGGCGGCCCAGGGCGATGACGCGCGCGCCATAGACCTTCGCCAGCCGCACGAACATCAGGCCGATGGGGCCCTGGCCGATCACCACGACGTTGTCGCCGGGGCGCACGTGGGTCTCTTCGAGCCCCTTCAGTACGCAGGCCAGCGGCTCAATGAGAGCGGCGTCGAGGTAGGACAGGTGGGCGGGGATCTCGTACATATTGCGCTGCACGATGCGCGCCGGGATGCGGATGTACTCGGCGTAGGCGCCGTTGTTGAACAGCAAGTCCTCGCAAAGGTTTTCCAAGCCGCGCCGGCAATAGAAACAGTTCAGACAGGGAGCCGAGTTAGCAGCCACTACTCTTTCGCCGACCCGGAACCCTTCCACGTGCTCGCCCATCGCCACGATGTCGCCCGCCAATTCGTGCCCGAAAAGGGCAGGCGGGACAATCATCTTGGCGTGATACCCCCGGCGGAAAACCTTGACGTCGGTGCCGCAAGTGAGCGCCGCGCGGACGCGCACCAATACGTCGCCTTTCTCGATCTGGGGAACGGCTACCTGCTCAACGCGCACTTGTTCGCGCCCGTACAGCACGGCGGCCTTCATCTGCTTGTTCACTTAAGACAACCTCTGTGGCTGAACTACTATTTTCAACGATTTGCCGTCCGGGTGCAACGCCAGTTGAATGCCCTGGCTGATGGCACGGAGCGGCAATCGATGTGAGATCAATTCTTCCACGGGCAAATCCCCGCTAAACACCAGCCGAGCCGATTCGGCTTGGAGGTCTACCGAAGCGCTGTAACACCCGAACAGAGTTCGCTCCAGCTTGCAGATGCCGGCTCCGGAGAGTTCAATCCGCTCCGTGTCGGACGTCTGCGCAAACAAAAGTATTTTACTACCCGGGCGGGACGCGGCGATAGCCTGCCCTACGATACCTGGTACGGAAGCTGCGATAAACACCTGATCCACACCCCGTCCGGCGGTGAGGCGCCGGCATTCGGCGGCGACGTCCACCTGGCGAGGATCCCAGGTTTCGGCGGCGCCGAAACGGCGGGAAAGGGCCATGCGCTCCGGGATGGTGTCGGTGGTCACCACGGTGGCTCCAGTCCGTTTCACCAGCATTGTGAAGATGAGGCCGATGGGGCCCTGGCCCTGGACCAGGACTACGTCGCCGGGCTGCGGGTTTGCCAGCACCACGGCCTTGTGGCAGGTATTCACCGGCTCGACGAAGCTGGCGGCCTCAAAGGAGACGCCCTCGGGGATGAGTTCGACGCCGTCGCGGACAATCCAGTCCATGATCCGGATGTACTGCGAGAAGCCGCCGCCGGCCGGTTCGAAACCGGCGGTGATGCCGACCTTCTTGTAAGTCTCGCACTGGGCGTAGAGTTTGCGCTGGCAGTAGAAGCAGTCGCGGCAGGGGATATGGTGGAAAGCCACCACCCGGTCACCGGGCTTGAACCTGGTGACGCCCGCTCCGACAGCGGCAACCACTCCGGCCGATTCGTGGCCGTAAATGCGGGGCGGAGGCAGCAGGTCGTGTTCGACTTTCTTAAGGTCGGTATGGCAGATGCCGCAGGCCTCGACGCGGACGAGGATTTCACCGGGGAGGAGAGAAGGAATGGGGATGGATTGAATGGCGATCTGGCCTTGGCCGGTGTAGACGGCGGCCATCATGTCGCCTGACGGATTAGAGTCGGCAGTCGGCAAGAGTGTCTCCCAAGAGGATAGCTGAGCGGCGGCAAGCCGTGTCGAAGCGGATGAGTTCCGGAATGGTGCCGGGCCGGAGCATAGCGGCAAGCGCGATCCGGCGGCGGCTGAAGCGCCCGTCGGCTTTGCGGTAGCGATTAAAGTCGAGCGGCAGGCTCGATTGTGCGTCATCGCTGACAACGCGGATGCAGTAGAAAGGGATACCGGCTCGCTGGGCCACTTCGGCAACCGCAGCGGCTTCCATCTCGACGGCGCGCGGGCCGGCGGCAAAGAGCTCGGCCTTCTCCTCGGCGGTAACGGCCACCCGATCCTGCGACACCAGCGCGCCGCAGTGGGCGGGCGCGGGGAGGACGGGAAGTTGCGCGGGGTAGCAGCGGCCGTGCTGATCCACGACCTGGGTAGCGACCAGGATGGAGCCGGCAGGCAGCGCGGGGTCGCAGGCGCCGCAGAGGCCGGTGCTGATGATGGCGTCGGGACGCGAGCGTTCGACGGCGATGGTGGTGGCCTTGGCGGCCAGAGTGGGTCCGGCGCCGTTGGCGACGAGGATCCACGAGCGGCTGGCAACGGTGGCCTCGCAGGCGAAGGCGATGTCCCAGTCGTCGAGCGGAGTGACCGCACTGGCCCGGCGCAGCAGGCCCTCGAACTCGAGGCCTTCCCCGGCTACGGCAAGCACGCGTTCTGTTTCAGCAGTAGCCATGGGCGGTGAACCATTCCGTGGCGCGGGTGAGGGCCGTCCTTGCGCCGGTTGTCTGGAAGCCGAGCTCCTTTTCTGCTTTGGCTGTGGAAACCCACATCCTCTTACGGGCCATCATGACGGCGTCGATGGGGACGCGCGGAGGTTTTCCCGTGATTTCGGCCAGGCCAGTAGAGGTGAGGCCGGCGGCGAGGGCGACGACCCAGGGCAGGCGGGCGACGGGTTCGGGTTTGCCGGAGATGGCCGCGAGCTGCTTGAGGATCTGTTCGAGGGTGAGGTTTTCGCCGCCGAGGATGTAGCGCTGGCCGGGCTGGCCCTTTTCGCAGGCGAGCCAGTGGCCTTCGGCGGTTTCGCGGGCGTCGACGATGTTGAGGCCGGTGTCGACGAAGGCCGGGATCTTGCCCTTGAGGAAGTCGACGATGGTCTGCCCGGTGGGAGTGGGCTTGACGTCGTGGTCGCCGACGGGGGCGGTGGGGTTGACAATGATGACGGGGAAACCGGCGCGGGCGGCGGCGAGAGCCTCTTGCTCAGCAAGCCATTTGGAACGCTTGTAGTGGCCGTTCATGTCGGCGATGGAAACGGGGGTGGTTTCATCGCCCAGGCCGTTGGGGAGGAAGCCGATGCAGCCGACGGTAGAAGTGTAGACGGCGCGTTCGACGCCGGCTCGAACGGCGGCGGCGAGAAGGTGGCGAGTGCCCTCGACGTTGGACTGGTACATGGGCTCGGGGCGTTTCACCCAGAGGCGGTAGTCGGCGGCGACGTGGAAGAGGAGGGAGCATCCGGCGACGGCGCGATCGAGAGAGGCGGGGTCGCAGAGGTCGCCCTGGACGACTTCGCAGTCGAGATCGCGGACGGCTTCGGGGCGGCGGGCCATGGCGCGGACGGGGATGCCGCGGTCGAGCAGAATACGGGCGACGTGCCAGCCGAGAAATCCGGACGCGCCGGTAACGAGGGCCGGTTTCATGGGCGGCGCGTTCTAATCTGGATCGGCATCAATCGGCGAGTCATGCTACTTGAGGATCCACCTCAGAAGGCGGAGGTTATCGCCGCGGCGGCCGTTGATGCCGAGGGCGGCGGAGGCTTCATAACCGCAGTGGACCATGCAGTGCTCGCAACGGGGATCGTTGCCGCGGCCGTAGGTTTCCCAGGGGGTCTTGGTCATGAGCTCTTCAAACGTCTTGTAGTGGGCGTCGGTGATGAGGTAGCAGGGGCCCTTCCAGCCTTTGGTGTTGTAGGTGGGGTTGCCCCAGGCGGTGCAGGGCAGGTCGCGGTCGCCGCGGAGGAAATCGAGGTAGAGCGGCGAGTTGTTGATGGGGAACCGCTCCTGCATTTTGTCGATGTCCTTGAACTTTTCGAGGATATCGTCGCGGGTGAGGAAGATTTCGCGCTCGTTGACGGCGGAGTATCCGTAGGCGGGAGCGATCTGGTGGGAGTCGACACCGAGTTTTTCGCAGAACTCGAAGAGTTCCCAGATCTCCTTCATGTCGGTCTCCTGGTAGACGGTGGTGTTGGTGGAGACCTTGAAGCCGAGGCTCTTGGCGACCTTGATGCCTTCAACGGCGGCCTTGAAAACGCCGGAGCGTTCGACGGCCAGGTCGTGGTTCTTTTCCATGCCGTCGAGGTGGACGTTGAAGTAGAAGCGCTTGTTGGGGGTGAACTCCTTGGCGCGCTTCACAAGGAACATGCCGTTGGTGCAGAGGTAGATGTGACGACCGCGGGCGAGGACCTGATTGGTGAGGGGGACGATGTCCTTATACAGGAACGGCTCACCGCCGGCGATGGCGACGACGGGGGCGCCGCAGTCGTCGACCGCGCGGAGGCACTGCTCCAGGGAGAGCTGCTCGGTGATGGTGGATTCGTACTCGCGGATGCGGCCGCAACCGGTGCAGGTGAGGTTGCAGGCGTGGAGCGGCTCCAGCATGAGGACGAGGGGGAAGCGCTTGCCGATCATGGGGTGGGGCGTGGAGCGCTTGTCGCCGTGGATGATCTTGAAAGGGTTATTGGGATCGGGATCGACGGCGTCGTTGATCTGCCATTCCGGCCGGGGGCTGAGCTTGTTCTTGGCGATATAGCCGGCCATGCCGGCGGTGAGGGAGAGCGGAAATCTCATGCTTTGTCCTTGTGGGTACCGCTTCTAGCTTGGATGAACTCGGCGAGCGCGAGAGTCGGGAAAGAGTGGCGGTAGTAGTGGTACGACAGGTAAAAGACCTGGGGGAAGCCGGTGCCGGTGGCGAGGGCTTCGTCCCAGCCGCCCTGGGGGCGTTGTGTGGAGACGAGGAATTCGATGCCGCGGCGGACGCTTTCGCTGGACGCGTCGCCGGCGGCGATGAGGCCGATCAAAGCCCAGGCGGTTTGGGAGGGGGTGCTGGGGGCTTCGACGAAGGCGTTCTTGGCGTAGGATTCACAGGATTCGCCCCAGCCGCCGTCGGCGTTCTGCACGGAGCGGATCCATTCGGCGGCCCGCAGGACTTCGGCTTCGCGGTCATCCATACCGGCAGCGCGGAGGCCGCGCAGGGCGAGGAATGTGCCGTAGAGGAAGTTGACGCCCCAGCGGCCTGACCAGGAGCCTTCGGAGGTCTGAGTGCGGCGGAGGTAGTCGATAGCGCGCTGGACGGGGGCGGAAGAGGGATCTGCGCCGTGGAGGCAAAGCGCTTCGAGGACGCGGCCGGTGATATCGGCGCACGTGGGGTCGAGCATCGCGTTGTGATCGGCGAAAGGAACTTCGGAGAGCGAGTGGGTATCGTTATCGACGTCGAAGGCAGCCCAGCCGCCGTCGCGGGACTGCATGGCGAGCAGCCACTGGATGGCGCGTCCGGCCGCGGCTTCGAGCTGTTGAGAAGAAGCGGCTCCAGTGTGGCGCAGGGCCATGAGGACCATGGCGGTGTCGTCGATGTCGGGATAGAACTCGTTGGCGAACTCGAAATACCAGCCGGAGGGCTCGGTGTGGGGGCGCTTGATGGACCAATCGCCTTTTTCGCGGACTTCCTTGGTGAGAAGCCAGTCACCGGCGGATTGAGTTTCAGAGGGCGGAACGCCGGCGGCGCCGAGGGCGTGGGCGGCGATGGCGGTATCCCAGACCGGCGAGAAGCAGGGTTCAAAGAAGAACTCCCGGCCGTCGTCGTGGAGGAGGTTGTCGAACTGGCGCTGGGCCTCGAGGCGTTCGCGGGAATCCGGCGCATAGCCGAGGGCCTCGAGCGCCATGACGGCGTACTGCATGGAGGGGTAGATGGCGCCGAGCCCGTCAGAGAGGCGCAAGTGCGAGAGCATCCAGCGCGTCATAGAGTCGACGGCTTTGCGGCGCAGAGAGGCGGGGGCGAAGCGGGCGTAGATCTTGGCGCAGGAATCGCCGATGAGGAAGAGTTTCTTCCAGGAAAAGAAGGGGACGTCTGAGTGGAGGCGGACGGGGCGGCCGTCCAGGAAGAGTTCCTGCAGCGTGAAGCCGGCGGGTACAGGGCGGGGCTTGCCGGCGGTGGCGTATTGGACGATGGAGAGCGGGGCGACGATGGCGCGGGTCCAGGACGACATCTCGTAGAAGAAGTTGGCGGGAAGCAGGACCACTTCGGGCGGGACGGTGGGGACATGCTGCTGGGGGAAGAGCCCGAAGAGGGAGAGGTTGATTTTGACGTAGCTATTGGCCGCCTGTATGCCGCCGAGGGCGAGGATGCAGGAACGGAGGCGGGCCAGTTCGGGCGAATCCGGCGCAAGGCCGGCGAGCTTGAGGGCGAAGTAGGCTTTGACAGAGGCGCTGACTTCAGAGGGGCCCTGCGGAAAGATGGAGAAGCCGCCGTCGGAGTTCTGGCGGCGCAGGATGGAGGCTACCGCGCGCTGGACCTTTTCGGGCTCCGGCGGCGAGAAGCGGCCATCGGTGGGGGGATGGAGCCAGAGGAGCAGGAGGAACCAATCGGACTCGAGGGTGGAATCTGCAGTGAGGTGGCCATGCCAGTAGCCCTCCGGGGTGCGGAGAGAGAGCAGGTGCGCGGAGGCGGTAGCCAGCGCCTGCTGGGAGCTGGTGAGGAGGGCGTCTTGGGTTTGAAGGCCGGTGGTCATGGCTGGGAGCCGCAGGTCATGCGGGGGGTGCTACTGGAGCTAGGCGGACGAGTCCGGACTGGAGCTCGCCGGGCAGGCTGAAGCGGACGTCCTCGTCGACGATGTCGAGCTCCTCGCCGAAGGCGTAGCCACGTTCGGTGAGCGCGGCGACGACATCCTGGACGAGGTTTTCGGGGGCGGAGGCTCCGGCGGTAACGGAGACGGTGTCGACGCCCTCCAGCCATTCTTCGCGAAGGTAGGAGCGGTCGTCGATGAGGTAAGAAGCCACGCCGTGGTTGCGGCAGACTTCCACGAGGCGTTTGGAGTTGGAGCTGTTCTGTGAGCCGACGACGAGAAGCAGCTGGCAGAGGGGGGCGACTGCCTTGACGGCGAGCTGGCGGTTCTCGGTGGCGTAGCAGATATCCTGGGATTTGGGCCCGGTGAGTTGGGGGAAGCGGCGATTGAGGATCTCGATGATGCCGCGGGTCTCGTCCAGCGAGAGAGTGGTCTGAGTGAGGTAGCAGACCTTGGAGGGCGTACTCAGCTGGACCGCCTCGGCGTCGGCTTCGGTCTGAACGATGATGGTGTTGACCGGGGCCTCGCCGAAGGTGCCCTCGATCTCTTCGTGCTCCTTGTGGCCGATGAGAAGGATGGTGTAGCCGAGGCGGGCGAACTTGACAGCCTCCAAGTGGACCTTGGTCACAAGCGGGCAAGTGGCGTCGATGACTTCGAGGTTGCGAACCTTGGCGTCAGCGCGCACCTGAGGCGAGACGCCATGAGCGGAGAAGATGACGCGGCAGCCGGCCGGAACTTCGCTGAGTTCATTCACGAAGATGGCTCCGTGGAGGCGAAGTTCGTCGACGACGTGGCGGTTGTGGACGATCTCTTTGCGAACATAAATAGGGGCACCGTACAGATCGAGGGCGATCTTAACGACGTCGATGGCGCGGACAACGCCCGCGCAAAAGCCCCGAGGACGCAGAAGGATGACCTTCTTCCCAGCGAGTCCTGTGTTTGTCATAGGGGTTAAAGTACCTTTTATTATAGCAATCGGGTTTCAGGAACACATGGGAGGGCGACGGGGTAATTTTGCCCTGCAGAGGGGATAGGGTGGGTGAGTCGCAATGATTTTCCAACGACTTGCAGGGGTTGCTGTGTCAATTTCGCAACGGCACAGCAGCGGCGGGCGGGCCGGACGGAGATGCATGGTTTTTCAACGACTTGAGGGCCAGCACTCAGGTTCCTGCCAGACGTCGGGCGGCTGCCGGGACTGAACTGGGGTGAGAGCCCCCATCCGCTCATCGCCCTCCTGAGCCACGCATGAGGTAGGCCCGCGCACCCAGCAATGCTTTGCCTTCGCCTCCCCTATCCGGCAAACTGGAGGACAGCCATGCTCTCCCGCCGACACTTCACCTTCCTCTGCGGTGCCACCGCGTTCGCCCAGGCCCCCGCTGAAAAGATCGAAGCCGATTGGCACGACGCATCGAAGCTCACCGTGGAGGGTCTCGCCTTCCAGGATCGCAAGAGCCCTTGGGACCGGCTCCCCGCGCGCGCAGAGGGCGTCGTCCGCAAGGAAGTCTGGGCTTTGTCCCGCGACTCCGCCGGCGCACTGGTTCGCTTCACTTCGAATGCGACCCAGCTTCGAGCGCGCTGGACGCTCACCCGCAAGTCGCTCGCTGGCGTCAACATGACCGCTATCGGCGCCTCCGGCCTGGACCTCTACGTCAAGACCGGCCCCGCCTCCTGGCGCTGGCTCGGCGTTGGACGGCCTTCCAACGCACCCGAAATCGAGTCTGTCCTCGCCACCGGCATTCCGGCAGGCGACCGGGAATACATGCTCTACCTGCCGCTGTACAACGGCGTCAAAACACTGGAAATCGCCGTCCCCAAGGGCGCAACCCTGACCCCGGCCCCGGCTCGCCCGCCCGCCCGCAAGCCCATCGTTTTCTACGGCACTTCCATTACGCAGGGGGCCTCGGCCACCCGCCCCGGCATGTGCCACCCCGCCATTCTCGGCCGCTGGCTGGATCGCGCCGTCATCAACCTCGGCTTCTCCGGCAACGGCCGCATGGAGTCGGAAGTGATCAAGTTCATCACCGAAATCGACGCCGCGGCATTTGTGCTGGACTGCCTGCCCAACATCACCGCCAAGGAAGTGGAGGAGCGGACCGAACCAGGCGTCAAAATGCTCCGCGCAGCGCATCCGAATACGCCGATCCTTCTCGTGGAGGACCGCAACTATCCGCAGGGCTTCCTGCTGCCCACGCCCCGCGAGCGGAACCAGTCCAGCCAGGCCGCTCTTCGCGCGGCTTTCCAGCGTCTGCAGAAGGCCAAGATCCGCAGCCTGTACTACCTCGCCGCGCCGCAGTTATTGGGCGACGATGGAGAAGCCACGACCGACGGCTCCCACCCCAGCGACCTCGGCTTCGTCCGGCAGGCCAAGGCCTTCGAGAAGCCGCTGCGCAAGATGCTGGGATGAGCGGCGGGCACCGGCGCGACTGCCGGCGCTACCCCTCCACCGTGACCTTGAACCCCATGAGCGACGCCGCTGCCTCAACGGCCGCCCTCTGGTCACCGTAATATGTCACGCGGTGCCACCCATCTCGCCAACCTTCAATCAGCTTGTAAGCGTCCTTCACCTCGGCCGCGAGTTTCGTGCGGCAGGCCTTGTCCTCGTCGATGTTCTCCACCGCTTTGGCCTGGTGGAACAGCACTTCCTTCTTCAGCGGCAGAAACTCGATGGTTGTCGTCATGACACCCAGCGGCATCAGGGACCGCACGGCCGCGCCCTTGCGGTCTTCCGAGTGGCTTCTGATTTCGTAGGGATTCGCCTTCCCCTTGGGCCCGTAGACCAGGTTAGAACCCACGCAATGCGCGTAGATGATCTGGTTTTTCGACGTGTCGATCACCGGATCTGAAATGAATCCCGGCTGTCCGGCCACATGGCTCATCAGCAGCATCGTCGCCGTGCTGGTCAGATCCGCCTCACACGCGCCGACGTGATTGTCGTTGTTCAGTTGAAAGAATCCGAGGCACGGGTAAGCTCGCAGCAGTTTTCCGTAGAAGAGGTCCAGACAGTCCACAGTGATCGCCCGGGATTTCTGCTGTTTCAGCAGCTCCACCATAGCCAGATACATCCGGCCGCCTTCGACGACATCCGCCCTGGTGGGCTCCAACACCTTCGCCGCTCCCTTCATCCACTGCTGCGCCCACTCGCCCCCAGCCTTTTCGCTTGTGCTGTCGTAGAGCGAGTTCAGCTCCTGTCCGGGCACGGTTACCACCTTCGCGCCCATCGAATCCCTGATGCCCGCTTCGAGCTTCGAGCGGTCCCGCCGCGCGACGCAGACGATCGTCTCGTTCTTCATCCTGGCCACCGCGTCGAGCGCCCGCACCGCCTGGGCCACATGCTCAAATCGCGTGGACGAAACCGCCGCCACCGGCAACCCGTTCCGCTTTGCCGGTCCCGCGCATCCCAGAAATTCCCCGGTCCCGCCGTATAGATGATCTACCACCACCGCGCGTTTGCCGCTCATGGCAATAGTCGTTCCGGCGCCGTAGCTCGGGATGCCCATCAGGTAGACCAGATAGCCATCCACCTCCGCGTCCTTTTCCAGAATCGCCTTCGACTCCGCAGTGCTCATGGAAGTCACCGGGAGAAACTCCATGTTCGGGCAAGCCGCCGTGACCTTGGCCAGGAATTCCTTCTTCTTCGACTCGTAGTCGAAATTCACGTAGGGCCAACCCTGAACGTCTTTCGGCGCCTGCGTAAACACGAGCCTGATCCTGGTCCTCGTGCCGGCATCCGCTTTGAGAGGATCCGGAAGAGCCGGTATGCCAGACTTCGCCGCCGCCGCGCACGCCGGAGCCGCCACGCAGGCGGCGCACCTGGTGAGGAAGCTCCGCCGGCCAACCAGATTGTCGCTAGGAAGAACCATGAGATGTTTCATAGTTACGGTTCGTTATATCTGAAATAGCCCTCGACTACAAGCTTCATCAGGGCGGGCATGCGCCGATCCGGCGTGAGGCGTACCCTCCCACTGGACGGCGGGACGGATCATCTGCTGAGCGGGCGCGATTGGTCCACTCTCCAACAGGCACCCTCTGCGTCGAGACTCATGTCCCGCCGCTACTGGCTGAAGCCCGGCCAGCCGAACGAAGGGCAAGGAACTTCAACAGCCCGAGCGGAAGCGTGGGATGACGAAGGCAACGACACCGAAGACGCCAGACTGGGCCTCGCGACACCGAACCTGGTGAAATCCAGCGCTGTGATACACCGGGAAACGCCAACGCTGGCGGGAACCTTGATAATGACCGTGCCGGCCATCCACGTCACGCAGGAAGCTAAGCCTGAACCTGCGGCCGCTATGCGGAGATCAGGCCCGGCCCCTCCTTTTCATCCAGCCCGCGCGACAGGGCCTGTTTCATTCGTTCCAGCCCGCCCGCTCCCGCGAACAGCAAGCTGAGCGAAGCCAGCAGTGGGCAGATGCCCGCAATGGCCAGCGCCACGCCGAACTGCTTCTCAGGACCCAGAATCCAGCCCGTAACCAGCGGCGCGGCCACTCCGGCCAGTTGTGAGATGGTGTTCAGCAACCCGATCGCGCGCCCCACCAGGTGGGACGGTGCGGTCTGCTGCGACAGCGCCCAGTAGTTGGCGTTGCCGATACCGGTGGCCACCACCGAAACCAGCAGCACCGGCAGCACGGCCTCGCGCCCCGGCAGCAGCAGCAGCAGCAGAATCGCCCCCGAACCGATGTAGCCCCCGGCGCAGAACCACACGCGCACGCGGAACGCCGACCCCACTCGCTTCGCCAGGCGGTCCGCAACATAGCCGCCGACGATGTTCATCACAGCCATCACGAACAGCGGCCCGGAGAGGATGCGGCCCATCTCCACCAGCGTGAAGCCGCGCGACGCGGTCAAGTACGTGGGCACCCAAGTCAGCAGGAAATACCAGTAGTACGACGAGAAGAAGACGCAGGCCGACATGGCCCAGGCGGCGGGCATCGCCAGCACTTCACGCCAAGGCAATCCGCTCACCGGCACAGCCTCGCCCGCGCTGCCGTTCCGCGCCTCGCCGCGCGGCGCCAGCGCCAGCCAGCCGGGCAGCCAGATCAGGGCGACCAGCCCAGTCAGGATGAACATGGCGCGCCAGCCGTAGTGCTGGATCAGGATGGTGCCCAGCAGCGTGCCCGCGGCCGGACCCAGGTTCTGGCCAGCGATGTAGATGGCCGTCGGCAAGCCGATCTCCGCTCCCTGAAAGTTGCGCCGGATGAAAGAGAGGCTCGCAATCGGTCCGACAGCCTCCGCCAGGCCCAGAACCAGCCGCAGCACGAGGATGTCCATCAACCCGCGGCTCAGCCCGATGGAAGCCGAGGCCAGCGACCAGAGCAGGAACGCCGCGGCATAGGTGAGCCGGATGCCGTAGCGGTCCACCAGCGCTCCTGCCGGGATCTGGAATAGCGCATACGTCCAGAAGAATGCCGACAGCAGCACACCCATGCGCGCCGGCTCGAAGGAGTAGTCGCGCATGATGGCCGGCGCCGCGATGCCCAGGTTGCCCCGGTCGATGTAGCTCACCAGGATGCCGGCAAAGATAAAGGCGACGACGGTCCAGCGCCTGCTCATGCGCGTGCCCGCGTCTGGAAATCCCAACTGCCGAACTCGCCCAGGAACCGGACCACCGCCTGCGCGGCCGCCTCCAGAAACTGCTCACCCTTACCGGCCGAGGCGAAGTCCGGCATACCGATGACGCCGGTCTCGGAAAACTCGTCGAACTCGTTGATCATGAAGAACGGTTCGCCCTTCAGCATGTCGATGGTACGGAAGCCGCGCTCTTCGCTGGGCCCGCCGCGGACAGCCTTTGAAGTGTCCACGAGTTCCGGGTGCCTCGCCAGAAGAATTGAAGTCTCCATCTCGCAGGCATGGCCCATGCCGCCGGCGGGTGATTCGCGAATCTCCGTGAACTCCGCCGCCGCCAGATTCCAATAGGTGGCGTAGGCGATGTAGAGATCGCGCATCTCCTCGAACTCGCTTTTCAGCTCGCGCAGCGCTGCTTTGCAGGGGATGTCGTTGCCGCCGTGGCCGTTCAGCAGCAGGATGCGGCGCGCGCCTATGGCGATCAGCGAGCGGCAGAGTCCGCGGATCATCTCGATGTAGGGAAACAGGTCCAGGCTCACGCACCCGAAGCGGCGGTGGTGCGGCGAGTGCCCCAGCCACTGCACGGGCAGCATCACGACGCGGTCTGCGGCCAGCGCCTCAACGCGCTCGGCGATGCGCCCGATGATCAGCGAATCCGTGAACAGCGGCAGGTGCTTGCCGTGCTGCTCCATGGAGCCCAGCGGGACCACGAAGATATGGTCCGAAAGTGATGCCAAGTCCGGCCAGCGTGCGTTTTCAAATCTCATTGCATTCCCCTCATCGTAATCTCTCCATCGCGGATCACCAGCCGGATCCCCACCGGCGGCAGCTCCGGCGTTTCGTAGGTGGCCCGGCTGCGGACCCCCGACGCGTCGAACACGGTCACGTCCGCGGCGAAGCCTTCCCGCAACAGCCCGCGGCCGCGCAGCCCCAGCCGCGCCGCCGGCTTGCCCGTGATCTTGTGCACGGCCTCTTCGAGCGTCATCCAGCCGCGCTCCCGCACTACCGTGCCCAGCAACTCCGGAAACGTCCCATGCAGCCGCGGGTGCGGCTTGCCGTTCACATAGAAGCCGTCGCTGATCACAGAACACAGCGGGTGCGTCAACAGTCGTCGCAGGTTCTCCTCGCTCTGGTTGAACGAAATGACATTCACTGCCGCGCTCTCTTCGGCAATCAGGTCGAGCGCCGCCTCCACCCCGCTCACCCCTCGCGCCTCGGCCACTTCGGCCACTGTTCGGCCCACGAGCACGGCATTTGCCGCACTGGCCACGCCCGAAACCGTGATGTCGCTCCACTCCTGGGCCCGGCCGGCTTCGGTGGCCTCGGCAATGCGCCTCCGCGCGCCGGCGTCCCGCAGCCGCTTCAGCAACTCGCCCGTGCCGCCGTCCAGCGCCCACGCCGGCAGCCACTGCGTGAGCACCGTGCTGCCGCACTGGTAGGGATAGATGTCGAACTCGACGTCGATCCCTTCCGCCCGCGCCTGCTCAATCTCCTCCAGCGCCCGTCCCAGCAGGCTCCAGTTGGCGCGCCCGGCCGCCTGCAGGTGTGAAATCTGGAGCCGGCATCCCGACTCGCGCGCCAGGTCGATCTGCTCGCGCAACGCCACCAGCAACCCCTCGGCATAGCTCCGCATGTGGGTGGTGTAGAGTTTGCCCCGGCTCGCCACCAGCCGGCATAGCCGCAGTAGCTCGCCGTGCCCGGCGCTGGAGCCCGGAGCATACATCAGCCCCGTCGACAGCCCGGCACAGCCCGCATCCAGCGAAGCTTCGGCCAACCCCGCCAGGCGGTCCATCTCCGCCTCTTCCAATGGACCCTGCCGCAGCCCGGCCACCGCCACCCGCAGGCTGCCGTGCCCGGCCAGCGGCAGCGCCCGCACCTTCCCGTCGCTGCGCTGCACGGCGTCGAGGTACTCACGCGCCGTAGCCCACCCCCAGCCCGCCGGGCGGCCCAGGATGCCGCCGCCAAATTCGCACAGCTCCTGGGCGTGGGAGCCCTGAGGAAAGGCCGAAAAACCGCAGTTGCCCACCACCTCCGCAGTCACGCCCTGCCGCAGCTTTTCGCCGTGCCTGCTCTCGAGCGCCTGCAGGTCGGAGTGGCTGTGCAGGTCGATGAACCCGGGCGCCACCGCCAGGCCCGCGCAGTCCACCACCGGACATGCCGGCGCGGCGAACTTGCCAAGGCGAGCGATGCGCCCGCCGTCGATCAGCAGGTCGCCCTGCCACGGCTCGCCGCCGCTGCCGTCGTATATCCACCCTCCGCTCAGTAGCAGCATGGATCAGCTCTGCGCGAACTGCGATTTCGCCGGCGCCTTGTAGGCCACGTTCAAGTGCGGCGTCTCCAGCCGCGAATGGCCTTGCGCCTTCGATTTCAGACAGCTCTCCAGCATGCCGCTCACCAGCAGCGTTCGCTCCACAGGGTAGGGCGCCGCGCCCGTCTGGAACATCTCCTCCACCTTGTGCATCAAGCACGCGGAGTAAGTAACGTTCGGCTCCGGCGTCAGGAAGAACTGCGTGGACAAGGGGTCCTTCATCCCCTGCACACGCGCAGCGAAATTGAAATCTCTCACCGCTCCGCTCAGCATCAACATCGTGGCCTTCAGCCCGTCGCGGTACTCGATGAAATACGCGGCCGGATTCTTCACCATCTTCTGCAACAGCCCCGGCGCCATCAGATCCTGCGGCCTGCCGTCTTCCACCGACAGACCAACCGGGGTGTCGCTGCGAGACAGCGCCGAGCCTAGCAACTCCTTCGAATACCGGCCTTCCTCGCCCGCCCGCCACACCGCTTCGCCTTCCACCAGTTCCACCGAACGGACGCCCGTTTCGCCGCGTCCGCGCCGCTCCAACATGCACTGCATCGCTTCCAGCGCATGGAAGTCCATCGCGTCGGAGCCGCCCACGCCCACCATCACCGCCCCTTCGATGCGGCAGCCCAGCGGCATCTCCACCGACGGCAGCCGCCACGTGACGGGAAGAGAACTGCCGGCCAGCATCGGAAACTTCAGCCGGCGTGAAGCCTCCACCATCGCCCGGGCCTTGTCGAAGCTGTAGGAGAGGTGTTTGTCGTTGTACACCGGCACGGCCCGGCCGTCGGCCTCGAACACCTTCACGCACTGTTCGAAGAACTCGTATCTCGGATACAGCACCTGGCCCAGTTCGTTGCGCGGATAGTCACCGTGCTCGCCGATGATCAGCACCGCGTCCACGGCCAGCTTCGCGCCGCCGCAGCGCAGCGCCGCGGCGATGCTCGGATATACTTCAAAGCCGAACTCGCGCGCCCGCTCGGCGCTCAGGTCGCCCTGGGGCTTCTGGTCCACATACAACGAGACCACTTTGATGTCGGGCCTGTGCCACGCTCCCTCCAGCGGGTATCCCACCAGGAAGCGGTCGCCCATGTGCTCGGCGTGGGAGAGGTAGCGGTAAACGGTGGTGATGATGGCCAGCCGTTTCGGCTCGGCCCCGCGAGCAGCGCCAAGCGCCGCACCCGCCTGCAGGAAATGTCGTCTGGTCAGCATGGCGCTAGCTCCTTTGGAACGTCGATTCCTTCGTAGGTTGGTACCGGATATTGAGATGCGGGGTCTCGTAGCGAATCTGGTTACGATACAGGCTTTCCACACCCGCCGCCGTCAATCCCGTGGTCAGCAGCGTCCGCTCCACTGGATAGGCCGCCTTGCCGGTCAGGAACAGCTTCTCCATGTTGTTCACCAGCGGGCTGAAGAAGCTGGCCGTCGTGGTGCGCCCATCGGGCATCGGCAGGTACATCTGGGTGGACCAGGGCCGCGCACCGCCGTCCACCGTCGCGGCGAAGTTGAAGTCGCGGACCAGGCCGCTCATCAGCAGCATCGTGCATTTGAGCCCGTCGGCGTGCTCGTAGCGGTAAGCGATCGGGTCGCGCACGATATTCTGCATCTCGGTGAGCGTCGGGAAGGTGTCGCTGAACCCGGCCCGCGCCGGCTTCAGCGTATGGCTGCGGCACAGTGCAGCATCCATCAACCGGGGCGACCACACGCCCTCGTTCAGGGCCTTCCAGAACGCTGCTCCGCGGTAGGCCTGCAGCCATTTGACGCCGGTCTCAGCGCCCTGCCGCCGCTCCACCATGCATTGAATTGTCTCCAGCCCGTGGAAGTCGTAGCTGTCCACGCCGCCATAGCAGACGCACACCGCCTCGCCGATCTTCGCACCCAGGGGCATCTCCACGGAAGGCACGCGCCAAGTCACAGCCAGGCTCGATCCTGCCTGCAGCGCGAAGCCCATCCGCTTCGAGGTGTCGTACATCGCCCGTGCCCACTCCCAGTTCCACGACAGGTGCTTGTCGTTGAACACCGGCACGCTCCGCCCGCTCTTCTCGAAGACCTCAACGATCTGCTGAAAGTACTCCCAGCGTGGGTACTTCGTCTGGCCCTTCTCGTTCTTCGGGTAGTTGCCGTGCTCGCCCACCAGTACCACGCCGTCCACGGCCAGCTTGCCCGTGCCCAGCGTCAGCGCATCAGCGATGGTCTTCGACATTCGCAGCTCGGGATGCCTGGCGGCCCGCTCCTGGCTAAGGTCGTTCTTGCCCACCTGCTCCACATAAAGCGAGACCAGGTCCATGGCGGGGCGGTGGTGCTTGCCGTTCCATCCGTATCCGTCCAGGAAACGGTCCACAATGTGCTGCGCGTGGGAATGCTTGAAATAGGTAGTGCCGAGAGCGGCGATTTTCGGCCGATGAGGGATCGTCATCCTGTGACACATTATAGGGGCAGCGCCGCAGGAGACGCGGAATCTATGGCAGCCTTTCCGAAACACGCGCGCAACCGGCGCGGCTGAATCCTGAGCCTGCCACCGCTCAAGCCCCGCCACCCGCACCGCCCGGCAACACCCTTGCAGCCGGCGGGAATTCAAACGGCATTGAGAATCAACGAGCTTGGGGGGCGCCTGGTTCTGATGTTTCTGCCGTGAGCAGACCACTGGCTCACACCATAGAGCTGTGGTTGCCCGCCGGCTGTCCGGGGCCAGAACTTCAATGCTCTCTGTAATCGTTGGGCTGGCGACGCAGCAGAGCCGGCACCTGACGCCACGGCAAAGCTGCAGCGTGGAACGCCGGGCAGATGGCGACCGCCACGAGATTGTCGATCCTGTCATCCCGCTGAGTAAACTGCATATCCGCCGCTTGATCAGCCTTGAATTCAGCCATCATCACCAGGACCGCATTCGCCGCTCACTGGGGAACAGCACGCCAAGCCGGCGATCAGCGGCAGAGCGTCCTGCGGCAACGGCCAACGTGACATCGATGCCGCGCCTGGGAGGGCTGCACCATCGGCCTAAGCGTCTTTCACTGTGGGCGAGTCCCAGCCGATCTGACGGCTGGCTTGGGCTGCGCGAGCACCGCCTGCGCGTGGCGCGCCAACAGGCCGCGGTAGTCCTTTGTGTACTCGATCAAAATCGACGCGCCAAGCCCCTGATAATCGCCGCAGCGGTAAAGGGCCCGGGCGAGGGTAATCTCACGCAGCGGCCCCAGTCGCCGCCGCTGGTCCATTTCGGCGTCGTGCAGCGGCTCCACCCGCGTCAGGGAGTGGCCGCGCATGCCTGGCTTCGCCAACACGCGCGCCAGAGGCTCGGCGGCGGCCGGATCGCCCAGGCCTTCCAAGGCCATCGCCAGCGCGCGGTGATGCGACAGAGTAACAGTCGCGTCCAACGTCTCCAGTTTCCGCAGAAGCGCCGGCAGTCCGCGGCCGTCGCCGGTTCGGCCAAGCCCGAGAATCATGGTGTCGATCGGAGTCGGCAGATGCGCGTACTCAGCCATCTTGCCCTGGAGAATCCGGGCATCCCATTTGGTGACGGCGTCCAGTGACGCCGCCAAGAAGGGTGTGACCTCCGCAACGCCCAGGAAGGCCAGCAGGTTCGCGTACATCAGTTTCTGGCGCGGACGTGCCTTCTCGTACGCTTGCCTCAGCAGAGGCAGCGAGGCGCTCTTGTGCGTCAGGATCACGGCAAGCCACGGGCCGGCTTCCTGGGGATTGGTGGCGAAACCGATGTTCTGGACAGCCTCACGGATCTCCGATTCCGGCAGAGGGAAGGAGTCCTGGTGCGTGAGTGCAGCCTCAGGCAACGCTCCGATCTCGACGAGGTGCCGCTGCAAGGCTTTCACGTCGAGATCTCGCAGCGGCTTTTGGGATGCCGCCGTCACCGCGGCGGCGACACCGGCGGCGTAGCCCTGGTTCGCCATGTCGCGCTGCATGCGGACCATCGCCGAGGCGTCCCGCTGCATGGAGATGCCGAGTCCGGTCACGAGAATCCCTTCCAACCCCTTCGGCAGCAAACAGCGGTATGGCGTGTAGCACGTGCCCCCCGGTGCGGGATGATTCTGCGTACGCGAATTTGCATCGTGCGGCAGCAGAGCGAAGATGTCGTCGCTTGGATAACCATGAGAGTCGTAGTCGCTCGCGGAGAATACGATCGAGTCGGGATACGTGCGACCTGCAATCTGGTCCAGATAGGTGAGTGTGTGCTCGCCGACGATTCGGCGGCGCTCCCGAGTCTGGATGAGCGCCCCGGAATCGAATCCGCTCTCGGGCATCGCCAGCCGCGCACCGACCACGGAACTCCACACGTCGATCATGTCGTTCTCATCCACCAGCAGGTAGTCGGTATTGGTGTAGTAGTCGGCCGGATTGCGTGTGGGCAATCCGGCGCCCTGCATGGCCAGGTCTTCCGCGTCGGCGCTGTTGCGGGCCTCGGCCCCGGCGGCAACCGCGATGTCCGCATTGCCCGTGGCGTCGATGACTACCTTGGCCAACACTACCCCTCGCTGCTGCGGGGTGACGAGAACCACGCCTCTTACTCGGTTCCCTTCCACGACGGCGCCGGCGCCCGTGACACCGAACCAGATCTCGCCTCCGGTCTTCCTGATCTCTTTGCGGTACCACTCCATCTTGTCGTCGATGGTGAAGCTGTCACTCGGGAACGGGACTTCCTTCGCGAAGCCCTCATTGCGGCCATGGTATGGCTTGCCGATGAGCCCCAGCGTGCCCGTGCCGCCGAGGCCTTCCTGATACTCGGCGACCAGAACGCGGGCGCCGCGGCGTCCTGCGCCAATGCCGGCCGCCGCGCCCGCGGTGCCGCCGCCGACAATGACGACGTCATATTCGCCGAAGACCGGCAAGGCACGATCTGGAGAATCTACGAACTCAGAGGAACGCGCGAAAGGACGCAATCCGTTGAGCGACTCGCGGACCTCCCCCTTCCTCTGGCCTCCCGGCCGCGCGGCCAGGCGCGGCGATTTCGGCGCCGGAAGCGCCTTCGCTTCGCGCGCGGCTGCAGAACCGATGAGACGGCCAATGGACTCGGAGTGTGTGGCCCGCCCCAACTCCTCCGCAACTTCGGGAGTCAAGTCGGCGCGGCTGCCCGCGACGTAAATGCGATCCAGACCGCGCGGTTGGAAATGGCCGATCTGAGGCTTGGCACATCCGGTCCATTCGGCGGCGGAGCGGCGGCCGATCAGGCGGCTGGGATGAATGAACTGGAGCCTGGCGGCCGCCCGCTGCTCGCCTGGGCGATAGGTGAGATCCCGCGCCTGCTGTTCCGCATGCGCGAGCCCCTGCGCCATGGTATCGGTGAGTTCCAGCCGGAGGCCGTATTCGAAGTACTGCCCGCCTTGCTCCGGCAGCGCGATGCGGCGCAGGATCGCCGCTTCGTTTGCGGGTTTGCCACCCAGGACGACACGGCGGACGTCGACCGGCCCGCCATGCCAGGGGCGGAATGGTGCGCCCGCCTGCTGCGCCACTGCGGCGTCGAGCGTCGCATCGATGATGACCTTCGCAATGATCGCCTGTCGTCCTGCGCGGTTGGCCATCACGATTCCGGCGGGTCTTCCCGCGGCATCCTGCAGCACATCGGTGGGGGTGGAGCCCAGCACGAACTGGATGCCCGCCTTCACCAGCGCCGCTTCCAGAGTCTTCTTCATCCGGAGCGGCGGGGCTGGCCCAGGCTTGGTGAAGATCTTCTCTGTGAGCACGCCTGTGGGCTTCTCGCCGTCTTCAAGCCAAAGGCGCAAAGTGTCCGCGAGGTCTTCGCCCAGGTAGAGGCGTGGCGCCACCAGCATGACAGTCCGGCCTTGCGCGGCGGCTTCGAGCGCGGAAGCAACCCCTGCCACCGTGCCGCCGGCCACTACCACATCCACCGCCGCAGATACGGGGATGCGCCGCGCGGATTCCGTGATCGCTCCGGTTTGCGGGTAGCCGCAGGCCGCGAGCAGAGTGAGGAACAGTACGCTGCGCATCGCTCGATGGTCTCCTCAAGGGAACCGACTCTAAAAGATTAGCTTCAGCGCGACCTGAATAATGCGGGCATCCCGCGCGGCGGTGATCAAGCCGAAGTTGCCGCTGATGTTTGTGCCGGCTGCGCCGGCCGAGAAACTGACGCCCGGGGCCCGCAGGTTCACCTTGTTCAACACGTTGAACGATTCTCCCCGCAGCTGTACGCGGAGCTTCTCTTTGATCACGGTGTCCTTGACAACAGACAGATCGAAATTGATGGTTCCAGGAGAGCGGACGTCCGGCAGAGTTCGCCCCAGGTTGCCAAAAGTGTAATTCGGCGGGTTGACGAACTGCATGGTGTCGAACCAGCGGGCGGCCGTCGGATTTTCGAGTTTCGCGCTCTTTCCGGTCGAGTTCGGCCGGTTGGCGGCGAAGTTATTCGCGCCGCGGACCACCAGGGGATTGCCGGTCTGCATCGTATTGATGAGGTTGAGTTGCCAGCCGCCAATGAGATGGTTGAGCGCCGTGCTCGACGCGCTGAACCGCTTACCCTGCCCGAATGGCAGCTCATAGAGTCCGCTGATCACTATCCGTTGTGAGACATCCGTCGGATCAATCGACCATTCCGCTGCACGGTTGAACTTCCCATTCTGATAGCCGTTCGAGGATCCTGCCTCCGCCGCGATGGCTGTCGTGAGGATGCTGTCGCTCATCAATTTGCCATTGGTGTAGGAGACGAGCAGGCTGATGCCGCTCGACAGCCGTTTCTCGACGCTCACCACCATCGCGTGATAGATCGAACTGCCCAAAGTGGGGGCGAGTACGTTCACCGCGTTGTAGTAAGGATATGGCCGCAGCGATTGCTGCCGGGTGATCGTCGCGTTGCCCAGTGCCCCCGGCACTTTGCCCGCATATGGGTTCGGGACGTTGTTCTGCAGGGCGAGGCCGAGAGTCAGGTATTGCGGATCCAGTTGGTCGTAGTCGTAGGGGCTGGCCGCCATATGAGTCACGCGATTTGCGGTGTAGCCTACCTCCAGGCGCCAGTCGCGAATCCGGTGCTGGATGGAAGTGCCCCATTGCTGCGACATGGGCACCTGGGAGGTGGACTCCTCGTGGCTTACCGTTTGTCCAAGGAATCCGCTCGGGCCCATTTGGGCGCCCAGGGGCAGCAGCGGCGCGCTGGGCAGTCCGTTGCTGAACTGGAAAGCCTGGAAGTTGGTATTGCCTCCCGCAGGCTGATAGTCCGTTGTCACGGTCGCGAAGCCCGCGGTGCTGCCGAAGAAACTCGTGTTGACGATCTGAGGATAGAAGATGCTGTAACCGCCGCGAAGCACCGTCTGGCCCCGCCCCGTAAGGTCAAACGCAAATCCAAAGCGCGGGCCCCAGCCGGAGTAATCCGCCTTTCGGGCGCTGCGCCCGAAGTCGATATTGGCGTACTCCATCCGTCCCAGGAACCCGTTGGCCGGATTTGTGACATACGGATTGAAATTCGAAATGCCGTTGAATCGATCGACAGGCCAGGACTGGAAGTCATACCGGAATCCCAGGTTCAGCGTGAATCGGCGCGTTACCTTCCAGTCGTCTTGCAGCCATCCGCTCAGCGAATACCCCGAGTTGCTGGCGCCCAGGAAAGTGGGCAGCGTGGCGGTTCCCACCGAGCCCAGCAGAAACGTCGCGAATCCGAAACCGGAGCCGCTCGGCGACTGCGGATTGCCTGTCAGCGTGGCTGGAAAGTTATACACGCCCGACGAATTCGATGCGTTGAGGTTGTTTGCCTGCAGACTCCGCCATTCGCCGCCATACTTCACGGTGTGATTGCCGCGCGTCATCGTCACCATGTCGTATGCCTGCAGGATCAGCGTGCCGCGCAAACCGGCGGCGAACGTGCTGAAGCCGGTTAGCCCGTTGCTGATGAACGGAAACACGTCGGCCGGCACGGAAGCGGGCAATCCAAGCTTCTGCGGCATGTTCTCCCCGTAGCTTTTGGCACGGAACGGGAAATAGGATCGCGCCACGCCCGCGCGGAATTCGTTGATCGTCGAAAGGTTCACTGTGTGGGTATCGTTCAGGATCAGGTTGTGCGTCACGAAGTTGTCGATGCGCTGCCGCACCATCGGGTCCGGATATGGGGAACCGCCCACGCCGCCATC
>JACQZS010000001.1 GCA_016213725.1 Acidobacteriota bacterium
ACAAACCCGAGGCCGGCCACCAGGCCGAACCACTCGATGCCGATCGGGTTGGCCTGCGCGTCGCCGAGGTGGCGCCACGAGTGGCTCCACGCCCCGGGCATGCCTTTGGTCTCCGCATAGGCGCCAAGCTGCCGCATCAGACCCTCCCAGCCACCGATATCCTGGAGCCCCAAGATGACCAGCGGGAGGAACCCGAGCACGATGAGGAAAAACTGCAGGACTTCGTTGTAGATCGCGCTCGACAGCCCGCCCAGGTACGTGTAGGCCAGCACGATGCCCGCCGACGCCAGCACGCTGAACGTGAAGCTCCACCCGAAGATCGCCTGCAGCAGTATGCCGAGGGCGTACATCGAGATCCCCGAGCTGAAAATCGTCATCACCGCGAACGTGATCGCGTTGAACCCGCGCGTCTTCTCGTCGAACCGCAGCTTCAGGTACTCCGGCACCGAGCGCGCCTTGCTGCCGTAGTAGAACGGCATCATGAACACACCCACGAAGAGCATCGCCGGGATCGCCCCCACCCAGTAGAAGTGCGACGTCATCATGCCGTACTTGGCGCCTGAGCCGCACATGCCGATCATTTCCAACGCGCCCATGTTGGCCGCCAGAAACGCCAGCGACGTGATCCACAGCGGCAGCGAGTGCGCGCTCGTCAGGAAGTCAGAACTCGTGGTGACGTTCTTTCTCAGGAACCACCCGATGCCGAGCACGAACCCGAAATAGACCGCAAGGACGATGTAGTCGATAAAGTGGAGGGCCATAATTCAGACCTGGGAATCCCATGGTATACCACATGCAGTCCGGACAAATGAAGAGCGGGGGCAGCGCTGGCTGCCCCCGCTCCGTTTTCCGGATCCTGCCTTGGAGTTAGAACTCCAGGCGCAGACCCATCGTGATGATGCGCGCGCCAACTTGCGGTCCCGACGGTCTGCCGAAATTCGCATTCCCGATGGTCCCGTTGATGCCGCCGAAGCAGGTACGGTTGAAGATGTTGAATCCGTCGGCCCTGTAGGTCAGAACCACCGGGTTCTTGTCATTCGCCCACAACGTCGTCCGCTTCACGATCGACAGGTTCTCCGAGAACACCGCCGGTGAACGGAAGTCGTCATAGTAGAACGACGCGTTGCCCAGCCTGTACTGAGGCGTCGCCGTAAAGGCAGCCGCATTCCACCAGCGGGTGTTCGCGTTGTTCGGATCCAGCGTCGTCCTGTCGATACCGGTCCGGATTGGGCCGCTACCCACTGTCGCCTTGGTTGCTGCCGAGAACAACACGCCGTTGCCAAGCGGATTGCCCGGCGTAGTCAGCCACGTCAGCGTGCCCTTGCGGTACACGTCGGCGCTCGCGATGGTCCAACCGCCAATGAACGCGTTCGTGATCGCGTTCACGTTGCTTCCGTACTTCTTACCCTTGCCGAACGGAAGGTCATACGAAACAAGGATGTTGAACACCTGAGGGACGTCCATGTTCGTGAAGCTCTTCGAATCGGCGACGTTGTTGAAGTCCTGCGGCGTCGCCCCGGGGCTGCCGATCTGACCGAACACCTGCCGGTAGTGCCCGATACCCAGGTTCTTCTGCCAGGTGTAATTCGTGATCAGCTGGAAGCTGCCGAACCGCCGCTCCACCTTGACCTGGAGTGCGTCATACCAGCTCTTGCCATAGCCTGCGAACAGGCTGGCCACCTGCAGGTATTGCGGGAACGAGCGCAGCGACTGAGCCACGGTCAGGTTGCTCGGGAAGCTCTCGTACGGCTTCTTGAAGCCCGCGGCGATAGCGGCGGGCGAATCGATGCGCTGCCCGAGCAGCGAACCATATTGCAGGTAGCTGGTCGGCAGCTGATTCAGGTCCATAGTGGAATTCAGGCGAGTTCCACGATTGCCCTGATAAGCAACGTCAAACAGCCAGTTCTTCCACTCGTGCTGAATGTCGAGGCTCCAGTTCCTGATGCGGCCAGGCTGGCCGGCGGTCGGCCCCTGGTACTGCACATTCTGGTAGTTCACATAGGTCGGATCGATGATCGGCGGCGGGCGGTATCCAGGTGCCAGCGGAATCCCGTCCTGCCAGTTGATGACAGGGTTCAACCCGTCGCTCGACAAAGTGTTGCTGCCTGCGAAGCCGAACCGGCAGCCGCAGCCGCCGCTCGACAGACCTTGATAGTAGATCGACCAGCCACCGCGAATCACGGTCTTCGGCAGAATCTGATACGCGAAGCCAAGGCGAGGTCCAATCGCCTGCCAATCCGTCGGATAGAACCTCTTTACGCCCGTCCGGCCCGGCCCGGCGCCGGAGAACACCAGCGCGCCAGGACGGCCGCTCGCTCCCGGATTGGGCACATTGATGTCCACTTCCGAGTAACCGTTGCCGCCCGGGACGTGCCAGCCGATCGGCACTTCGTATCGCAGACCGAGGTTCAGCGTCAGCTTCGAGTTCACGCGCCAGTTGTCCTGGAAATATGCCGCCGAGTCGTAGTAGACCGTCGTGTCAAACAAGACCGGAGGCACGACATTTTGTGCTGAGTTCACTACGCCAAGCAGCATGCTGGCAAACTCGTGGCCCGTGCTGGTGAGCGCCGTCGGCAATGCCGTCTGAGCACGGCTGAACCCGAACAGGCCGTTCGTGCCCGCCAAGTCCTGGCCCAGCGTCTCATACTTGCGCCAGTTGAAACCGAACTTGAATTCATGCTTGCCGCTGATCAGCGTGTAGCCTTGGCTGATCCAGTACTGCCGGTTGAACTGGGCTCCATTGGCCACCTTGCCATCCTGCACGCCGTAGGGAGAGAGGCCCGCAGCCCCTGAGAACTGAATGCGCGGCGTCGCGTCCGAATCGCCCGATAGGCCGGTGAATCCGAGCTTCGACCCGCCGCCCTTCTGGTTCGGGTTGTCCCAGGTCTGGCGTGTGATCGAGAAGCCGTAAGTCGTGTGCATCATCAGATTCGGCTTGATGCTCCAGTCGTGGTTGAGCCGGTGGTTGTAGGGCTTCTGCTGACCCAGCAAACCGTTGCCCAACAACCCGGCAAAGCCGGTAACATCGTTTTGCGACTGCACTTCATTGCTGAAGAAGTAGCTCAAACGATTCGTCGCCGAAAACGCGTGGTCGAACTTCAAGCTCCAGATGTAGCGGTCGAACGCGCTCTGATTGACGAAATTGTAGTTGCTCGCCAGTGTCGGTACGTTCGCGTCCGGAATGTTCGCCGAGACGTTTTTCCCGATGCTTGTGATTCGAGAACCCGGGACGATGTTGCCCGCAAACGGAGTCCTCACATTTCCGTTCGTCGTCGCAGGATCGTAAATCACCGGCACGCCAGCTTCCGAGAAATTGCCCTGCTTCATCAGCACGGTCGGTACCGTCATCACCGGGAAGCTCACCGTCACCGGGCGCATGTCCTTCGAATAGGTGAAATACCAGAAGGTCTTGTCTTTGCCGTCATAGACCTTCGGGATCCACACCGGACCGCCAATGGAGCCGCCGACTTCGTTGAACCGCTCCTTCGGCCGGAAATTCTGCGCCGGGTTCGGATTGGAGTTTCTCGCCCAGGCGTTCGCGTTCCAGATGTCCCGGCGCAAGTTCAGAAAAGCCGCGCCGTGCAGCCAGTTCGTCCCGCTCCTCGGGACGTAAATCTCAATGCCGCCGCCCACTCGGCCATATTCCGCCGAGTAGTTGCTCGTCAGCATCTTGAATTCCGAGAACATCTCGGCCGAAGGGAAGTTGAACACCGCGCTCGACTCCACGTTCAGCGCGCTGGCGCCGTCGATGATCACTTCCTGCGCGCGGCCGCCCGAACCGGCCACGCTCTGCTCGCCGTTATTCGTCACGCCCGCCATGTAGTTCACGAAACCACGCGGGTTGCGAATACCGCCCGAGAACAGCGGCAGGTTGTCCATCAACTTCACCGATACGTTGTTCCCGCGCTCGGAGGTCGACGTCTCCAGCAGCGGCACTTCGGCAGACACCGTGATCGACTCCTGTACGTTGCCGACCTCCATGCCGATGTTCATGTCGATACGTTGTGCAATGCGGATTTCAATGTCCGCACGCGTCGTCTTCTTGAATCCCACCTTCTCCGCGGTGATCGAGTAGACCCCCGGCGGCATCGCCGCAAATACGTATAAACCGGCATCCGAGCTGATCGCTTCGATCTTCGCTCCCGACGCCGTGTTCGTTGCAATGATCTTGGCGGCAGGGATGACCGCGCCGCTCTGATCCATTACAGTTCCCGCCAGCGACCCGGTTGCGACCTGCGCAAACACGGGCGCGGCGGCTACTAGGACGAGCAGCAGCCACATGGCCACAAGTTTAGATTTCATAGGTTTCCTTTGTTCCAGACAGTTGGAGAGGGGCTTGCCCCGAAAGCATAACACTGTGCTCGTGATTTTATTTGAACTGTAACCCGGCGTCAATGGGGTATCTGTTAACTCTAACGATATCGTTCCACGCGCCCTACCCGAGAATGCCCAAGCCCCTGCACAGGATCGGCGCCAGCCGCCCAATCAGGACTAATCCTGCATTATCTGCGGTGTAGTCCACTCCCCTCATCCCGTCCACGGTTAACGCCATCGCCACCCGACCTTTAGGAGTCGTTACAACCCCCACATCCGACCGCAAAGCGTCCAGCGCCCCGGACTTGCTCTGCACCTTGAACTCCGCCAGCATCCGCCCAATTCCGTCTTTATATTGCTGGCGTTCCAGAATCGCCAGCATCTCCTTCGAATCCTCTGCCGTCCCCACCGCACCCCGGTCCAGCATCGCCAGCAGCTCCACCATCTCCCGCGATGTGGAAACGCCTAAGCCATACTTCTTGTTCGCCTCCACCTGCCCCGCTTTGCTCCAACCGCTCGGCGCCTTTAACTGGTTCCCATCCCCCCGCACCTTCCGCAGCGACCGCGTCTCCTTCAAACCAAGCCCGTCCAGATAGTCATTGACTGCGTTTGCAGTGAAACGGTCCAAGACGAGATTCGTCGCCGTATTATCGCTCACCACGATCATCAGGTGCACCACATCCCTCAACGGCAGCTTCACCCCGCCCGAAAACTCGCTCAGCACCCCAGAACCCGGGATCTTGTCCTCCTCCCGCAACGTAAGTTGCTCATCCCACTTGGCTTGCCCCGCCCGCACCTGCGCAAACACCGCCGCCATCACCGGCAGCTTGATGGTGCTCGCCGTCCGCACCCGCTCGTCTTCCCTCACCCCGTACGCAGCCCCCGTCCCCAGGTTCTTCGCATACAGGCACACCTCGCCCCCAAACCCCTCGATCTCCCGCTTCACCGCCAAGTCCAAATTCTTCAGTGAACCAGGCTCCACCGCCGCCGCCGGCAACACTCCTGGCAACGCCACAAACTGCCGCCTGTTCATCGGCCCCTCCCTTGCCAACGCTTGCTACTGCAGCTTCGAGAAGTCCGTCGGGTTCATATATACTGACTCGACCTTGCTCACGATCTTGCCCGACGCCTCAGACTCCGTACGCACCTTGACCCACTCCGCGTCCGCCCGGAACCCCGCCCACGACTTCTTCGCCGCCTCGGCGTCCTTGTGCGCAATGATATACACCAGCGTGTTCTCGTGCGCCTCGCCCTCCGCCGGCACCCAGTAGCCGATGTTGGTCATGCCGTGCTTCTCAAACAGCTTCGTCGTGTGGTTCCGGAACCGGGCCAGCAGGTTCGGCAGCTTCCCCGGCTCGCAGTGGTAGGTTCTCAGTTCGTATATCATCGGCGAGGCCGCCTGCGCGGTAGTTCCCCTCGACATCCATCCCGCGGCCGCGGCCGCCGCCGCCACAACTATCGTGAATAGTGTTTGTCTCGTGCTCATCAGGTGCATTCCTTTCGACCTGATGAGCATTGTACGCCTTGCCGGAGGGTCGCCTTCAGCACCGTCCTGCTCGGCCGCGGGATGAGGGGCGCACGCGTCCTCGCGCTGTTGCCGCGCGGCTGCGGAGTTCTCAGCGATTGATGGTGACGGCCACCGTATAGCCGCCCGTAACCACCCCGTTGATCTCCTGCTGAACTTCCAACATGTAGTTGGAGCCGCGCGTGGCGCCAGGCGGCGCCGTGATGCGGAGCTGGATCTTGCGAGGCTTCTGGGCCACCACCGCCACCTTCTTCAGCTCTTTCTGCGACTGCCATTTCTCGTGCAGCGCCACCGGCCTGGCGAGACCGGGCAGACTGACGCGGGGCGCGCCGTCCAGCGAAACCTCGACGCGCGGCGGCACAATCTCTCGCGGAAAGCCCAGCACGGGAAGCCGCGGCACATACCGCAACCGGACGCGGAGAGTCGCGTGGGCCTCTCCCCGGATGTTGTCCGGAAGTCCGGTGAATAAGGTGAGCGTGTTGCTCGTCCCCGCATCCATGGTGAGGATGTGAACGTTGCGTGCGCAGATATTGTTGTCCCAGGAGATGTCGAACGGATAGACGATCGGATCCGGGTTGGACGAATCGGTCGGATCGTCGTTGACGTAGGTGATCGCCAGCAGACACTGGTGAGCCGGGTCCGGAACGCCCATCACGGGCTGCGGCGTCCATTCCACATAAGGAGCCGTCGCCGACCCTCCCGCCGCAACGGTGAAGACGTTGGTCGGATTCGGATGACCCGCCGTGGCCGGAATCAGCTGCCAGTTGGCTGAGGCGAAGCCCGCGTACGGATTCGCCCAGTAATAGCGCACCCGCGCGGTTGTAATGTCCTTCGTTCCCCGGTTGTAGACTACCGCCCACACACGGTTCACCTGGCCGAAAACCGGATTGACATCCACTGAACCGTACGGCGGCGCGTCGACGGCGATGTCCGGACTCGCCCACAGGTTCGGGCTCACCTGCTCACCGGTGTCCGTAGAGGCGTCGTGCACGAACAGGTCGCCGATGCCCCGCAACGGCGAATTCTGGCGGAAGTAGGCCAGGTTGGTGCCGTAGCTGACGGGAACCGTGAGGGGATCATGGATGTACTCCGCCAGGCTGCCCCACTTGCTGCGCACCTTCACGCATTGGCCGGCTCCGTTCACCTGCCACACTCTTCCCGTATGCGTGGTGACGTTGTAGCTGTCGCGGTAGCGGATCACGTCGCCGGGCCGCAGTGACCCGCTGGCCACCGGGCTGCAATTATCGGCCAGGATCATGTCCACGTCGGCGGAGGAGTTGATCCAGTAGCGCCGGGGCAGGAAGGTGAAGCCCCAGCAGTTGTAGCGCCATGTTCTTCCAAGCTGCTCCATGGTGAGATCGAAGTGCTGGTAGTAGCAGACGCTGGGGTCCGCGTCGTTCGTCACGGCGCCTCCCCAGTTCATCACGTTTTGCAGTTCATAGCCGCTGGCTGTCTTGATTCCAGTGATGTCGCCCATGATCAGTTCACCTCAACTTCCGCAGAGTCTCGGCCAGTTCCGCTTTGTTGTAGACCACTTCCAGCGGACGCGTCGGCAACCCCAGCGGGCCGCGCAGCGCATGGGCCGCAACGTGGACGAAAAACGGGCCCGGCTTGCGCAGACGGGCCTCGAAGACTGGCTTGAGAAGGCGGGCCGCTTCGGCCTGGTCCACATGCTCCAGGATGTAGGCGTAAGCCGACAGGCTGATCTCAGGCAACTGCTCCGCTTCATCGGCCAGGATCTGCCGGATCAGTGGAACGACTTGCTTGCCGGCCCGGATCATGCGTTTTATGACCGCATCGGCCGCGAAAGTCTTCAACAAGACGTACGGAGAACTGGCGCACTCCGCCTCCTTGATGTTCGCTGGGTTCTTGAGGCGAATCAGATCTTGCGTGTAGTCAGGCATGGGTATCCCCTCGGTTGAGCATCGTGCGGGCGGACGGGGGTGGTCCCCCGCCGCTCATCCGACGCGGATTTCCACCGCGGCCGCGCCGGACAGCTTGCCCGACGCGTCCAATTGTTCGACCGGTAACAGAAACGATGCCGGACGCTGCCCGCGCTTGCCCACGGCAGCGATCAGGATGGGCACCTGTGCTCCCGGGCCGGCCAGCACCGGGATCAGCGCTTTCCCCCGCGTCGCCAGGCGGACGACATCCCGGCCTCGGTACTTGTCCAGGACGAAGCCGTTGCGCTGCGGCGAGTAACGGATCACCCTGCTCCCCAAGGCCAGTCTCCCCTGGGCCGGCAGCGTCAGCACTGACGTTCCGCCGCCCTCCTGCTCCAGAGACACTCTGGACGGCTGGAGGAAGACGATCTCGGTGGGCGGCGATCCGGCCTCGATGAAACCGGCCTCCACCAGACGCTTCAGTCTGGCCGTCGCCCGGCGGTCGACAACCTGGAGGTAGACCTCCACACCGGCGGGCACGTGGCTGCGATCGACGCGCAGCATGAGGTATGCCGACTCGTTCCGCAGGTTGCCCGCTATCAATGACGCCACGGCCCGGTCGGCGTTGTCCGCGTAGGAAACGGTGACATTGCGCTGGCAGAGGTTGTTGTTGTCCCACACATGCGGGCCTGCCGGATCCGGCCCGTCTTGAGGCGACACCTCGGCCAGAATGCACGGGTGCCAGTGCACCGTGGCCCCGGCCACAACCACTGTCTGCGGCGGAATCATGGCTGACGGCCAGGTAATGTGGACCGTGTCCATCGCGCCGCCGGCCATTGCGTCATGGTGCACTTCGCCCAGCAGGTACGTTCCCGGAGTCATCGGCGAAGGCACCGGCAGGCCCGGGTTATTGGTGGGGATGAAGTTGTCGGGGTAGACGAACTCCAGGCCGGGCCAATGCGCCAGGTAGACGCGGACGTAAAAGTCGGAGCTCGGATCCAGGCCGACATTCTTCAGCCGCACGTATACGTAGTTGTCCACGCCCGAGACTACGTCCTGATGCGGGCCGGCCGTCGCGTATGCGGCCGGAACCGCGCCTGGGTCGAGCGCCGGGTCTGCATTCCGCACCCAGAGGTCAGGACTGGCCCAGAAAGCGCCGGCCGACGGCATCGCGCCCACATCGGCCAGGTTGTCCCTCACTACCACGTCGCGCGTAATTGAATAGTTGATCGCGGTCTGAACGGCGGCCTCCGCGTTCACCCGCCCGAATCCGTACCAGCGGCTGTAGTGCGGTCCTGCATAGCCGGGCGATCCAAAGCTGACGCCGGCAGCGTCGGTCCAGATCCCTACCGGATCCGTGTTTGCCGGCTGGATGTGGTCGGCCGTTTCCCTCAGAATCTGGCGCACCTGCATCCAGGTCAGGTCCGGCTTGGCGGACAGGACCAGGGCCGCAATACCGGCGGTCAGGGGCGTCGCCGAGGAGGTGCCGCCGAACCCGTTGGTGCAATTGGCCGGGCCAGTGGCCACCCCGGCGCCTACGGCGTGCGCCTTTTGGGTGGCCGTCACGTTGATGTGCGTGCCGTTGGGGACCCCCGTCACCTGCACCATCTCCGCGTTCGGGATGCCGGTATCCACCAGCACCCGCGCCCCCACCGCGAATCCGGCGCTGCTGGCAACGGTCAGACTGGTTGCCGCCGCGGCCGCCGCGGCGGTCAGAGCCGTGGCTGTGGTCGCATGCTGCGGAGTGTTGCCCTGTCCCACAATGTCATCGGTAACGGTGGCGTAAGTGGTGTGCGGATTGTACACCGCTACACCGCCGACGTATGTGTCCTGACTCGGAGCGCAGACATCCAGCACCGACGTTGGTCCGCTGAAGTCGCTGTAGTCGGCGTGGATCTCCGTCACTCCGTCGTTGTCGATTGAAGACGCCCCAATGGCAAGGGTCTTCTCGTACGCAGCCCAAGGCCGGTAGGTGGTGAAGTCGATGGGCGGGATGACGTTGCCTACCGAGAAGAACAACAACACGCCGCGCCCGCCGCGCCCGTACGTGGTGAGGAAGTCGAACGTATCCTTCATCAGCCCGGAGATCGGAAGGCCCACCGAGTACCCGAAGCTGTTGCTGATGATGTCGGCGCCGGGAGTGATCTGGGCCGGGAAGCCGGGTGCAACGGGATCGAAGCCGGCCGCCCAAAGGTAGGCGTCGGAGTACGTGGCTTCCGGGCCATTGCGCCGCAGGCCCATCAGGCGGCAGTTGCCTGCCGCGCCCGCCGCGCCCTCGGTGTTGTTCGCCACCGCCGTGGCGATGCCTGCGCAGCACGTCCCGTGGCTCCCGCCGAGGCTGGTGTTATTGGCCACCATGTTCACGAAATCGTAGAGCTGGTACACCTTCGGCTGCCCGCTCGTCACGTTGCCCGTAAAGTCCGGGTTCGTGGTGTCCACCCCGGAATCCATGATGGCGATGATGACGCCTGGATCGCCATGAGTCGTATTTGCGCCGAGGTTGTCGTGCAGTTGCTGCCACGCATCCGGCACGTGCGCCGTTGGGAGATGCCACTGGAGGGGGAAGAGGTAATCATTGGGGGTGATGGCGTCATCGGCGGCGGTGCTGAACAGGTTGGGTTCCACGTACTCAGTCACGCCGGAGGCCGCTACCTCCTCCATCACCGCCAATAACTCACGGGATGCGGGAACGGCCGCGCGCATGAGAAAGGCATTGCCGGCCTGCGGCAATTGGCGCAGGATCTCCAGCCCGTGACGCTTGGCGATTTCTTCCGCCTGGCCGGGTGTGACGTGCGCTTTGAACTTCACCACCAACTCATTGGTGAGAAACGAGACGGTTTCCCGGTTCAGTTCCACCACCAGGCCGGCACGCCGCACTCCCTTGGCCGCGTTGAGTTGCGCCAGCACGCCACCCACGTCGCCCGAGCGCGCGTCCAGCCGGAACACGGCCACCTTCTGCCGGCGGATCTGCGGGTGCACCGGTTCTACCGCCAGGCTCAGGCCGCGCGCCGGACCGGCGGCCAGGCCGGCGTCGGAGTCGTCGGCATCGCGCTCCAACTCCACTCCCACCAATGCCTGCGGCTCAAACGGCACCTTCACCGATCCACGGTACAGGAACGGAAGGCCTTTCTTGCCGACGATGAAAATCTCCTTCGCGCCGCCAAGTCCCACCTGTACCTCTCGCTCCTGTGGGTCGCACCCCGGTGCTTCAACGCTCACCCGGTAGGCGCCGGCAGGCAGATTGAAGGCCCGGTAGGCGCCAAGCGCCTTGTCGTAATGGAGAGCAGCCGATTGCGCCGCCGGTTGAATGCGGGAGGCCTTCACCAGAGCATCGGGCGTGGGCTCCTTCTTGATGTTCAGTACTGCGACAGTCAGAGTCGCCTTGGTCGTTTCCGGCATTTCAATTCCCTCCTAAGTTATGAGTTTGGATACGATCTGGAGCGTCACGCCCCCCACGGCGTGCCTCCCTTCGCCCATCTGGGCAATTCGAACTTCAAACTTCGCCCGCGGCTCGGCATTTGCCGGAAGGTGAACGCGCAACAGCAACGGCCGGATGCCCCTGTCCAGGCGCAGGCCGATGACGGCTCTCCGGCCGACGATTGCGAACCGCTCCCGCGCACCAGCCTCAAGCCGCGATATGCCCTGCCTGGCTTCCAGCACTGTCAGGCTCTTTGCGAACTGAGCCTTTAACTCCGGAAAAACACGCGGGCGCGGTTTGGTTTCCAGAGTGACCAGCGCATCCACGGGCAGCATGGAACGGTCGATGAGCAGGTGAACCACCTGCCCGCCCCGGCCTGGATGGCCGGCTACGAAGACGAACTGCACGTCGCCGGATTCGTCCGCCGTAGCCACCGTGACATTCCTTTGAGCCAGGTTGTTGTTCTCCCAGACGTGCACGCCGGCTGGGCTTCCCAGGTCGTTACATGCCTCGACAGCGGCCAGCAGACAAGGGTGATGTTGGAGCTGCTGCCAGCCGAAAAGCGTATTCACCTGCGCCGCCGTCAGGCTGAATTTCCCAATCCGTGTCGCTCCGGCCGGAATCGAGGCCCAGGTGTTCACCATGGCGGCCGGCTCTACATGAGCGGCGTCCACTAGTGTCCAGTCCGCGGGATAGACGAACTCGGTGCCAGGGTACATGGCCGCGCGCAGCCTCACCGACACGTTTTGCGCGTCATTGGGCCCGAGATTCGTAACGCGCACGTAGACGTAGTTGGTCTGGCCTTGCCTGGCATCCTCGTAGGCCAGCACGTCGTCGTCGTTCTGGCGGAGAAAGATATCGGAGTCGGACCAGAAAGCGCCCCCGGAAGGGACCGCGCCGGTATCGGCAGGGCTGTCTTTGATCATCACGTCGGCATGCATGTCCAGCACGGCCAGGCAGAACTCCAGCAATCCCGCGCCCACGTCGTCCAGAATGTGCTGCATCTCCGCGTACGCCGGCTGGAACTGAGCGCCCCACTCCAACGTGAATCCCAGGATCTGGCCCTGCGTGGCATCGGTGAAGTGGCGGGCGAAACCATAGTCGTGGCCGGTTCCGGCAGTCGGGTAAAGGGCAAATGCCTGCTGCACGGTGTAGCTCTTCCCGCGCACCGCGAAGATCGCGTCGCGCATCCTCGTCCCGAGGGTGACGGCATTGGCTTGCGTGCACGCCGGAATGAACTCCCGGTACGCGGCGTCTCCCGCCAAGCCTCTCTGGCCGTTGTACGCCCCGTTCTGGAAGTTCATCGCCGGGTCGGCGGTCTGATCCTCATCGTCGCCCCACGGGTAGAGAATCAACTGCCCGTGACTGTGAACGTCCACAAACAGGCGGATCGAGGCGTAATGGTCGAACAGCCACACCACGTTCTGGGTCTCCGGCTCGGATGCCGCGGCAGGGCCGCAATAGACTTCCGAGGCCGGATTGGTCGAGTCGGAGATGTAGGCCGCCGGGTTGAAGTAGGCCGGGAAATTCCAGAGAACATCGAAGTTCCGGTTGAGATCCACGCCTACGTCGCCCGGGTCGGCGGCTGGCCGTCGGTTCTTCCGCCACATGGCGTCAACCGTCTGGCTGTAGTGGCGGCCGTCCGGATTCACTTGCGGGAAAATGACCAGGTCGATGTGATTGACAATCTTCTGGATGTCGGCCGCAGCAAACGTTTTGCCGTCAAATGTGAGAGCCGAGTTCGTGCGATAGGCATCCGTCAGGCGCTGCACCAGCGAAATGAGAATGTCGCTGCTGCCCCATTCGCGGGCGTGAAGCCCTCCCGTGAAACAGATGCCCACTCGATCGCTCCCGCTCGCTGCGGAGATCCTGATGGCGTGGCACGTTCGTCCATCCCAGGTCTGGTGGGGCAGAGAGATCAGTTCCGTGAAGGCCGTATTGGGCGGACCCGCGGCCAGCATCAACGCCGTTTCAACTTCGTCCACATTGAGGTATGGCATGGCGACACTCCCTACCGCGGCTTTAGGAACCGGTTGCCGCGCCCGACCTCGAGTTGCCGTTCTCGACCCGCCTGATCCACATCCTCGTGGCGTTCGACTTGATAGCCTCGCTCGGCAAGCGCGCCCAGACGTTTTTCGTCAACGATAACATCGGCGCTGTAGCGGTCCTCTTTCAACCGCCGGACGCCATGGTCGAGCACAGTCACGTCCTCTTCAACCGGCAATTCGAGCATCAACTTCCGCCCGGCCGTGATGGTCACACGATAACGAGCCACGAGAAACCTCCTCGGCACACCTACTCGCACACTGCCGCCCTTGCAGCCGGAAACGTGGCTGCTCGAGCAGAGTGGTCTTAGTGCGTTATTGCCCCCGCTGGATGGAAACCGGCAGGACGATTTTGGAAATGTCCAGTATCTTGTAGGTACGCGGTGTCAGCAGATGGTCTCTGCTTCGGGGGCACTCCGAAGCCCAGGTGCCCATCGCAGTCTTTCTCCCTAACTGCGTTCGCCCTGATCCTCCCGTGGCGAGACCCGCTTCACCAAGCATTACTTGCACACACAATACTCCGGTTTGTGCCGCAATTCAATACCCCGTCTAGCATTAATTGGCCTTAGATTAACCTTAAGACCCGCTTCACCCGCGTGTCGCAATGGTCCAGCAATTCGCCGCTCGGAGAGCCGGATCCTGCCACGGCCGGCGTGGACTGGAGGCTATTTGGAATGCGCGCTGCGCCCTTGTCGATAGCGCGGAGCGCTGGAGCAGTTGTGCGGCAGGGGGCGCAGCTCCAACATTCGCCGGCAAGCCGCTGGCTCTGCCGCAGACGCAGACTCAGACATCGCAGTCCCTAGGCCTGTCTCCCACCGCATGATTGGTCGCGCAGCCTCCACAGAGTGCTGTCCAATCGCGTGGCTGCCGCAGATGGATGAGTAAGCGGTTAAAGCTGATTAGTCAATGGAAATAAATATGTTTCGGCCGGATAATAGAACCCGGAATTTCCCGCTGCACCTTTTTGTCAGGCATGCAGATAGGACTGGCTCCGCGAGTCTAGCCCCAGTCAACGGCAATCCCAATACTGAAGGGAGATGAGCCAGGCGCGGAGTTCTTGCCTGCGCACTCATCGCTCACCCATTCCTGGGCGCGGCGGAGTTCGGCTTGGACTGGAATGCCCGGACAGGGATGCCGCCATCCTGCAGATCGCAAAGTGCCCCCGGCGGCACGAAGCCCAGATCACGGCTCGCCCTGCAGGTTTGCCGACGGCCCTCTGCCCCGGTTCAAAAGTGTATCGGCGGCGATGAAGCCGCGCCTGAGGATACTGAAGGGCGCCGCCGTCCCCTACCGCTGATTCGCCTTCAGAATCTTCTTCCGCAGACGGATCGACTTCGGCGTCACTTCCACCCACTCGTCTTCATTGATGAACTCGATCGCCTGCTCCAGGTTCAGCAGCTTCGGCGGCACCAGCCGGATCGCCTCATCGGCGCTCGACGCCCGCATGTTCGTCAGCTTCTTCTCCTTCACGATGTTTACGTTCAGATCGTCGAAGCGCGAGTTCTCGCCCACGATCATCCCTTCGTAAACCTCCGTGCCCGGCTCCACGAACATCTCGCCCCGCTCCTGCAGGTTGAAGATCGCGTACCCGGTGGTCGAGCCGGCGCGGTCCGCCACCAGCGCGCCCGTCATCCGCATCGGAATGTCGCCCTGCCAGTCGATGTATCCCTGAAACAGCGAATTCAGAATCGCCGTCCCGCGCGTGTCCGTCAGCATCTCGCTGCGCAGCCCGATCAATCCCCGCGACGGCACCAGGAACTCCAGCCGCACGCGGCCCGACCCGTGGTTCACCATCTTGGACATCTTGCCCTTGCGCATGCCCATCTTCTCGATCACCACGCCCACATACTGCTCCGGCACGTCCACCACCAGCAGTTCCTGCGGCTCCCGAACCTGCCCGTCGATCTCCTTGGTCAGGATCTGAGGCTTGCCCACCATCAGCTCAAATCCCTCGCGCCGCATCATCTCGATCAGAATCGCCAGCTGCAGCTCGCCCCGCCCCATCACCTGGAATGCGTCCGGCCCGCCCGCCTCGGCCACGTTCAGGCTGACGTTGGTCAGCAGTTCCTTGTCCAGCCGGTCGCGCAGGTTCCGCGACGTCACCCATTGCCCCTCGCGGCCTGCAAACGGCGAGGTGTTGATCGTGAACACCATGCCGATCGTCGGCTCGTCGATGCGGATCTTCGCCATCGCCTTCGGCGTATCCACGTGGCTCACCGTCTCGCCGATCGTTATCCCTTCGACGCCCGCAATGGCCAGAATGTCGCCCGGCCCGGCCGAGGTCTCCTCCACCCGCTTCAGGCCCTCGAAGGTGAACATCTTCGTGATCTTCGTCTTCTGGATCTGCCCGTTCAGGTGGCACACGCTCACTTCGTCGCCCAGGTTCAACCGGCCCTGGAACACGCGCCCGATGGCGATCCGGCCCAGGTAGTCCGAGTAATCGAGGTTCGCCACCTGGAACTGCAGAATGCCTTCCGGATTCCCCGTCGGCGGCGGGATGTGCTTCACAATCGCCTCGAACAGCGGCTCCAGCGTCGTCGAGGGATCTTCCATCGTGGCCTTCGCCACGCCGTCTCTCGCAATCGTGTAGACGATCGGGAATTCGAGCTGCTCCTCGGCCGCGTCCAGGTCGATGAAGAGGTCGAAGACCTCGTTCAGCACTTCCTGCACGCGCGAGTCCGGCCGGTCGATCTTGTTGATCACCAGAATCGGCGTCAGCCCCGCTTCCAGGGCCTTCGACAGCACGTAGCGCGTCTGCGGCAGCGGGCCTTCGCTGGCGTCCACCAGCAGCATCACGCCGTCCACCAGCTTGAGCGCGCGCTCCACTTCCCCGCCGAAGTCGGCGTGGCCCGGAGTGTCGACGATGTTGATCTTCACGCCGCGGTACCACCCGCCCGTGGTCTTCGCCAGAATCGTGATGCCGCGCTCGCGCTCCAGTTCGTTGGAATCCATGGCGCGGTCTTCCGCCTGCTCGTTGGCGCGGTAGATGCCGCTCTGCTTGAACATTGAATCCACAAGCGTGGTCTTGCCGTGGTCTACGTGCGCAATAATCGCGATGTTGCGAAGGTTCGGGTTTGAAATTTTCATCGGGGTCGCTTGGTGCGGGAACTTTCATTTTCTCATGCCGGAGGTGCCCTAAGCTACACTGAAAGGAGCATGAAACAATCGGCGGGGCTCCCCACCATCGTCATTGTTGGCCGTCCAAACGTCGGGAAATCCACACTTTTCAACGCGATCCTGGGCCAGAGAAAGGCCATTACCGGCGACGAACCCGGCATCACGCGCGACCGCATCGTCGGCCAATCCTCCCATCGGCGCCGCAAATTCACCCTCATCGACACCGGCGGCATCATCCCCGCGGACCAGGATTTCATCCCCGCCCAGATCCTCAAACAGGCGCGCGTGGCCCTCGAAGAGGCCACCGAGATCATCTACCTCATCGATGGCCGCACCGAGATCACCGGCCCTGACCGCGACCTCGCCAAGATTCTCCACCGCCTCGGCAAGCCCGTCGTGCTCGCCGTCAACAAGATCGACGTCCCCAAACGCGAGGTCCTCGCCGCCGAGTTCCACTCCCTCGGCTTCAAGCGCGTCCTGCCCATCTCCGCCGAGCATCGCATCGGCATTCATGAGCTTCTCGACGAAGTCACGTCGGCCTTTCCCTCCGCGGCTGAGCCGCCCCCCGACGAAGAGCCCGCCGAGGAGAAGAAGCCCATCCGCGTCTCCATCATCGGCCGCCCCAACGTGGGCAAGTCCACCCTGCTGAACGCCATCCTCGGCGAAGAGCGTGCCATCGTCTCCCCCATCGCCGGCACCACGCGAGACTCGGTGGACGAGTCCCACACCGTGGACGGACGCGAATACGTCTTCGTCGATACCGCCGGCATCCGCCGCAAAGGCAAGACCCACCTGATGGCCGAAAAGCTCAGCGTGGTCATGGCCCGCCGCCACATCCGCATGGCGCACGTCGCGCTGCTCGTGCTCGACGCCACCGAAGGCCCCGTCGCCAGCGACGCCACCATCGGCGGCTACGCCCACGAGGAAGGCCGCGCCCTCGTCATCTGCGTCAACAAATGGGATCTCCTCGACGACTCCAAGCGCAAGGAATACGAAGAGAACATCCGCGATCAGTTCAAGTTCCTCGACTACGCGCCCATCGTCTTCCTCTCCGCCAAGGACTGCAAAGGGCTCCGCCTCCTGTTCAAGCAGATCGCCCGCTGCTGGGACGCGTTCAACCGCCGCGTCACCACGGGCGAACTCAACCGCTTCCTCGATCAGCTCAAGCTCGAACGCGACCGCCGCATCTACTTCATCACCCAGGCCGCCATCCGCCCGCCCACGTTCGTCCTATTCGTCGATCGCGGCGAGCCGTTCCACTTCTCCACCGAACGCCAGATCGTCAATCGCATCCGCAAACACTTCGGCTTCGATGGCACCCCCATCGTCATCAAAGTGAAGTCCCGCCACTAGTCCTTCAGCACGGACTCCACCGTGAACTTGCGGTAGTTCTTGAACTCCGTCACGTTCTTCGAGCAGTGCACCGTGCCGCGCTTGCAGCCGCGCGTCTCGGCGTGCATCGGCAGCAGCGCGCGCGCGCCGCCGATGTCCGCAAATCCGTACTCGATCAGGCACTCGGCCTTGTCCTGCGGGAACGTCGCCGGAATCGACACCGCGCGCTGCTCGATGCGCATCACGCGCCCGGTCTGCTTATCGATGTAGATCTCGCCCTTCTGCGCCGGCTTCAGCTTCCGGCCGTCTTCGCTCATCAGCGTCCAGTGCGAGTTCTCGGCCTTGATGCTGAACTCGTACACCAGCACGGGCCGGCTGCCGATGCGGTCGTCCGCAATGCGCTTGAAGGTCGCCTCCGTCGCCGGCGAGAGGATGTCCTGCAGCGTCACTACAAACTCGCCCGTGCTCCAGCTTCCGGTCTTCTCCGGAGACTGGTTCGTCGCCTGCCCGTTCAGCTTCACGTTGCGGTACTCTTCCTTGCCGTGGACCGAGGCCACCTCGGCCGTGACCACGTCCACCGTGTTCCAGCTCGCTTCGTTATTGAAGCTGAACAGCCGCGTCGTCTCCTGCTGCACCACATAATCCGGCAGCGAAGCCGTGAAGTTCTCAGCCGCCTCGCGCGCCTTCAGGATGACGGCATCTTCCTGCGGCTCCTCGGCTTCTTTCTTCGCCGCCGGCGCGGCAGCAGGCGGCGGAACTGGCGCGGCAACAGGCGGCGGAGCCGGCGCGGCCGCGGGCGGAGCGGGCTCTGTCTTGGCAGCCGGCGGCTTCGCCTCCGCCGGCGGCGGCTCTTCCACCGGCTTGCTCGCCGCCGCCCGTTCGGCTTCCGTCCCGGGCCGGATGAGGATCACTTTGCGGGCCGTCTCGGGATCCTCGCCATCGGCCTGGATCTCGATCTGATCGCCGGGCTTCAGCAGCGAGTCCCGCACCGAACCGCCCTTCTTATCCCTGAACTGCGTCTTGGCCAGCAGCCGGAAGCGCTTCATCCCGTCGGCCGGGCTGTCCAGCACCAGTTCCTTCTCGGTGAGCCGTCGCAGGGTTCCTTCGAAGCTCTGTGTTTCGCCCTTCTTCTCGCCCTCCTTCGGTTTCTTCGAGGGCCACTTGATGGGCGGGATGGGCAGCCCGCTCCCGCCGCCGGGGTATGGATACTGTTGCGGGTACTGGCCGGGCGGGTACTGTCCCGGCGGATACTGGCCGGGTGGATACTGCTGTGGATACTGCTGTGGATACTGCGCGGAACACAGTACCGCCGCCGCCGTCATGACGCCCGCCCACCGGCTCCAAGTCACTCTAAGCATCATCCCTCTGCTCCCGATTATAGGCACGCCGCCGCCGGGTTCAAGGCCCGGCGCGCAATAGGCGCGTTGCCTGCCAAGCCATGATCTCTCCGAGAACCGTCGTTTCGACGATCTTCCAGACCACGGGATCGTTGTCCATCTTCCAGTGCGAGATCCCGAGGTGGCGGGCCGCGCGGGGATAATCCGACATATCGACGTCGCGGAACAGGTAGGTGAACCGCAGGTTGCCGATGACGGTGGTGCGGGAGGGGTCGGCGGCATGGATCCTGCTCTCGCCCCACACGGGCCCCGGGTCTTTCTGATAGATGTTCAGCGCGCGGCCCACGTTGGCGGGGATCAGGTCGTCGTCCTTGCCGACGCTGTCCACTTGCACGGTGAGCCGCACCGGAACTCCGTAGCGCTCCAGTTCGCGCGCCAGCTTCACGCAGGCCGCGCCGCCGAAGCTCTGGCCGTAGAGAATGATCTGCGCGCCGCGCGCCTCTTCCGGGTCGATCTTCTTGTTCTTATTCCGGTCCAGAGCCTGCCGGATGAACTTGAGCACAACGGAGCGGCTGTGGTTGCCCGCGGTCTCCACGTAGACGCCGGGCAAGTGCTTCTCCCGCAGTGAGAGCGCCAGCTTACGCACGCTGCGCTTGTCGTTGTCCCAATCCTCCCACGCGCCAAGAAACCCAACCACGAGAAGACTGCCCTGCGGCAGCGGCGCAGGCGAGGTAATGTCCTTGCGGCGCAGCTTATGTTCCCCGCGCGCCGCCAGACAAACCGCCACCGCCAGCGCGCAACATCGCACAGCAGAGCGGCCGGGAGTCATCATCTCGCCCCACCCTCCCGCGCACCGTATGCGCCCCCCGCCGCCAGGCACACCGCCAGCGCGCAACATCGCACAGCAGAGCGGCCGGGAGTCATCATCTGTGCTTTAGAAGATGCGCCTGAGAGTTAATGGGTTTCTCTCCTTCTTTTCTGGGGGCGCGTTCGTAGTTGCCGTCTCTCTTCATGCGGCGGGCTTTGACGTTGTCGTTCAGGTAGACGGAGAGGATCTTGTCGCGGATCTGGCGGACGAGCGCGGGCCGCTCGATGGGGAAGAGCGTTTCGACTCGGCGGTTGATGTTGCGCGGCATGAGGTCGGCCGAGCCGAGGTAGATCTCTTCTTCGCCGCGGTTGCGGAAGTAGTAGATGCGGGAGTGCTCGAGGAAGCGGCCGACGATGCTGGTGACACGGATCCTGTCGCTCACGCCGGGGATGCCGGGGCGCAGGCAGCAGATGCCGCGGCAGAGCAGATCCACCTGCACGCCGGCTTGGGAAGCCTGATAGAGGAGGCGGATGAGGCGCGGATCGACGAGGGCGTTCATCTTGAAGATGAGGCGGGCTTCCTTGCCGGCCTTGGCGTGGGCGATCTCGCGCTCCACCATCGATTCCAGGCGTTTGCGCAGGTTGATGGGCGCGACGAGGAGTTTGCGGTAGTCGGTCTTGGCGGAGTAGCCGGTGAGGTAGTTGAAGAGGTCGGCGCAATCGGCGCCGAAGTCCTCGTTGGTGGTGAAGTAGCCGAGGTCGGTGTAGAGGTGGGCGGTGACCGCGTTGTAGTTGCCGGTGGAGAGGTGGACGTAGCGGCGCATGACGGCGCCTTCGCGCCGCACCACCATGGCGGCTTTGCAGTGGACCTTCATGCCGATGAGGCCGTAGACGACGTGGACGCCCTCTTTTTCCAGCGCCTTGGCCCATTCGATGTTGGGCTCTTCGTCGAAGCGGGCCTTGAGTTCGACGAGCACGGCCACCTGCTTGCCTCGGGCGTTGGCGTCGAGCAGCGCCTCGACGACGGGCGCGTTGCGGCCGACGCGGTAGAGGGTCATCTTGATGGCGAGGACGTTGGGATCGCGGGCGGCAGCCTTGAGGAAGTCCACCACCGGCACGAAGCTGTCGAAGGGGTGATGGAGGAGGGTGTCGCCTTTGCGGATGAGGGAGAAGATGTCTTCGTCTTCGGCCAGGCCTTTGAGAGGCGCGGGCGTGAAGGCGGGGTCTTTCAACTCGGGGCGGTCGAGCGAGGCGACGTGGCGTAGGCGGACGAGAGAGAGCGGGCCTTCAATGCGGTAGACGTCGGCGTCGTCGAGTTCGAGGTTGGTCTGGAGGATCTCGAGCAGCTTGTCCGGCATCTGGCGCGGGACTTTGAGCCGCACGACGGAACCGAAGCGGCGCTGGCGGACGCCTTCTTCTACGGTTTCGAGCAGGTCTTCGGCTTCCAGTTCCTGGATGGCCATTTCGGCGTCGCGCGTGACGTGGAAGGGATGCGACTCGACGATGGCCATGCCGGGGAAGAGCGCACCGAGATTGGCCTGGATCACCTGCTCAATCCAGACGAAGGTGAGCGGGCGGCCGCTGCGGCGATTGGCGGGCTTGTGCAGCGGAACAAGCTGCGGGAGCGTGTCCGGCACCTTGACGCGGGCGAAGTGCTCTTCGCCGTCGGGCTGGCGGATGAGGATGGAGAGATTGAGGCTGAGATTGGAGATGTGCGGAAAGGGGCGGCCGGGATCGAAGGCGAGCGGAGTGAGGATGGGGTAGATGGTTTCGTCGAAGTAGCGGCGGGCGGTTTCGCACTGGGTTTCGGTCATGTCGCCGTATTCGAGGATCTGGATGCCGAGCTTCCTGAGCTCATCGAAGATGGCGCGGCGGCAGGCGTGCGCGTCGCGATTGAGGCGCATGTAGCGGGCGCGGATGGCTTCGAGCTGTTCGGCAGGACTCATGCCGTCGGGGCCGGTTTCGAGGATGCCGGACTCGAGCTGGTTCTTGAGGCCGGCGACGCGCACCATGAAGAACTCGTCGAGGTTGGAGCCGAGGATGGAGAGGAACTTGACGCGTTCCAGCAGAGGATTGGCCGGGTCCTGCGCCTCTTCGAGCACGCGGCCCTGGAACTCGAGCAGGCTGAGTTCGCGGTTTACGTAGAGAGCGGGGTCGTGGAGAGTGGAGCCGGGGCTGGGCGGTTTCGACTCATGCGCCTTGGCCTTGGGTTTGGCTTTTTTGGCCGTCATGGCTGATGTTCCCAGGGTAGCGGACGGCGCGGTGCAGTACCATCTTCCATGTGACCCCACAGGATGCGCGCGAGCGCGAGATCACCATCAAGAGCGTCGGGCTAGGCTTGTTCCTGGCGTTTGTCTTCGGCGCGGCGAACGCCTATCTCGGCATGAAAGCCGGGCAGACGGTGGCGGCGACGATTCCGGCGGCGGTGATTGCGATGGCGCTGTTCCGGCTGCCGGCGTTCAAGGGCGGACTGCTGGAGCAGAACATCACGCGCACGGCGGCGAGCGTGGGCGAGGCGCTGGTGGCGGGGGCGATCTTCACGCTGCCGGCGTTTCTGCTGGTGGAGATCGACGGCAAGAAGCTATGGGCGGACCTGCGCGGGCACTACTGGCAAGGCGCGGGGATTCTATTGGCGGGCGGGCTGGCGGGGATCTTCTTCATCATTCTGCTGCGGCGGGCGCTGTGCGTGGAGGCGAAGCTGCCGTGGCCGGAGAGCGTGGCGAGCTACGAGATTGTGAAGGCGGGGCAAGAGGCGGGCGATGCGCCGCGGTTGGTGTTTGGCGGGATGGCGCTGGGCGGGCTGATCCAGATTCTGAAGAGCGAGAAGGGCGTGCAGGTGTTCCGGGAGTTCACGGAGGGGTTCCTGGAGTTCCCGCGGAGCGTGGTGCGGCATTTCGACTACTCGAAGGCGCCGATCGGGAACGTGGAGCATGGGGGCGGGATCGCGTGGTCGACACCGGCGCTGTCGCCGGCGCTGCTGGGGATCGGCTACATCATCGGGCCGAAGCTGGCGTCGATCAACGTGGCGGGCGGCATCCTGGCGTGGTGGGTGCTGATCCCACTGCTGCTGTTCTTCGACCCGGACTTCAGCAAGCGCATCGGCGGGGCCGATCACGGGGTGGCGGCTTACACGCTCTGGTACAACGTGGTGCGGCCGATCGCGGTGGGGATGATGCTGGTGGGGGCGGCGAACACGATGTTCTCGATGCGGAAGTCGATTCTGGAGTCGCTGCGGGGGGCGTTGAAGGCGTCTTCTGCGGCGCATGGGGCGTCGCTGGAGCGGACGGAGCGGGACATTCCGACGCGGTGGGTGCTGCTGGCGGTGGCGGCGCTGGTGGTGCCGGTGACGGCGATCTACTATGCGTTCACGGGCAGCGTGATGGCGGCGGCGGGGACGGCGCTGGTGATGGGGGCGATCGGGTTTCTGCTGTGCGCGGTGGGCGGGTATCTGGTGGGGTTAGTCGGAAGCTCGAACCAGCCGCTGTCGGGGCTGACGCTATCGGCGCTGATCCTCTCCGCGCTGCTGATGCAGGTGATGGGGATCACGGGCGGCGCGGGGGTGGCGGCGGTGCTGGGCGTGGCGGCGGTGGTGGCGGTGGCGGTGTCGGTATCGGGGTCGTTGATCCAGGACCTGAAGGCGGGGCATCTGCTGGGCGGGACGCCCTGGAAGATGCAGGTGGTGGAGATCGTGGCGGTGGTGCTGCTGGCGGCGTTCCTGCTGGGGCCGATCATCGCGCTGCACGAGGCGAACCTGGCGACGGGCGGCATTGGCGGGCGGGCGCTGCCGGCGCCGCAGGCGGGGCTGATGGCGCAGTTGGCGAAGGGCATTGTGGGCGGGGACATGGCTTGGGGGCTGCTGGGGATTGGGGCGGCGTTCGGGGTGGCGCTGCTGCTGAGCGGGGCGCGGGCGATGATGCTGATCGCGGTGGGGATGTACCTGCCGTTCGACACGACCTCGGCGATCTTCGCGGGGGGCGTGATCCAGTGGGTGGCGAGCCGCTTCCTGGCCAGGCGGAGTGAAGCCGAGCGGGCGCGGGCGGAGGAGGCGGGGACGTTGCTGGCCTCCGGGCTGATTGCCGGGGAGGCGGTGGTGGGCATCCTGCTGGCGGTGCTGTTCCTGTCGGGCGTGTCGTCGATCACGCACGTGCTGACGGGGGCGGACCAGTTTGGCTGGTTCCCGGCGCTGGGCGGATGGACGGCGCTGGGCGCGTTTGCGGTGCTGGGCTGGGTGCTGGTGGCGGTGCCGCTGCGGCGGTCGAATCAGTGATCAGTAAGGTTTAGCGTCCTTGGCCACGGGCTTCAGGAGGAGGTCGTGGAAGTCGAAGCTGAAGTCAGTGAGGGCGGAGACGGCCTTCATTTTGACCTCGCCGATGGAGCCGTCGGGCTGGAGGGCGAAGGTGACGTAGGCGTCGGCGAGGAGGGAGCGTTTGTCCCAGCGGGTAACAAACGTATCGTACTGGAAATGTTCCAGGGTGCCGGTGAGTTCGGCGGAGTGGGAGAAGCGGATGCGGAGCTTGCCGTTCTGCTGCTCGATGAAGATGTCACCATACCAGGCGTCGCGGTAGCGGCCGGCGTAGGAGGCGAGGGGAAGGGAGGGTTTGGACTCGGCGTTGCGGGTGGAGGCGGCCTTGGCGACGGCGGCGGTGGCCTCGGTTTCGCGCTTCTTCTGGGCGTCGGCTAGGACCTGGACCCAGTCTGTGCCGGCTGCGCCCATGTAATGGTCGAGAACGGTGTAGGTGATGGCGTTGAAGGCGCTGCCGGTCTCCTGATTGGTGAGGACGACGACGGCGAGATTCATGGAAGGGATGAGGGTGATGCGGGTGACCATGCCGGCGAGGCCGCCGGTGTGGTGGACGACTTTGCGGCCGCGATAGTCGGAGACGTTCCAGCCGAGGGCGTAGGTGGCGAAGTTGGGGGCGACGTCGGCGAGGGGTCCGGCGGGGGCGCGGCCGGTGCCGAGGATGGTGACGGGGTTCCACATCTCGCGGGACTGGGCGGGGCTGAAGAGTTTGACGCCGTTCGATTCGCCGCGGCCGAGCTGGAGGAGGACCCATTTGGAGAGGTCTTCGAGATTGGAGTTGATGCCGGCGGCGGCGCCCCAGTTGTCGCTGTCTTCGGGTTCGAGGGGGACGAGCTTGCCATCGGACTTGGCGTGGGGATAGGCGACTTCGTCAGTGGGCCGGAACTTTTTGACGCTGGTGTTGGTGGAGACCATGCCGAGGGGCTGGAAGATGCGGGTTTGGAGGAACTGGTCCCAGGAGAGTCCGGAGACGCGGGCGATGACCTGGCCGGCGACGATGTAGAGGATGTTGTCGTAGGCGTAGCGGCTGCGGAAGGAGGAGGCGAGCTTGACGTAGCGGAGGCGGCGGACGATCTCATCGCGGGAGAGATCGGTGGTGGGGAAGTACATGAGGTCGCCGGCGCCGAGGCCGAGGCCGCTGCGGTGGACGAGGAGGTCGCGGATGGTCATTTCGCGGGTGACGTAGGGGTCGGCCATCTGGAAGTCGGGGAGGTGGTTGATGACGGGGTCGTCCCATTTGAGCTTGCCCTCTTCGACGAGCATGGCGAGGGCGGCGGAGGTGAAGGCTTTGGAGTTGGAGGCGATGCCGAAGAGGGTTTTGGGGGTGACGGGGTCTGGCTGGCCGAGCTTGCGGACGCCGCAGCCTTTGGAGACGACGATCTGGCCGTCTTTGATGACCATGACGGCGACGCCGGGGACCTCAAAGGTCTTGAGGGTGTTCTGGGCGACCTGATCGAGATTGGGCTGGGCAGAGAGAGCGAGGGGGAGGGCGAGAGCGGCGATGAGGACGCGGCGGGAGAGGGGTGAAGCGGCCATGGTCCGATGGTACCCAGGGCTGGGGGGTGGCTGGGGAGCGGGTGCGGCGGGCGGCGGAGCTTGGGTTCGTTTGGCGACTGGAATTTCGACGGGGCTGGGCGCGGGCGGGGGCTCGGGTTGGGTTCGTTTGGCGACTGGATTTGCGGCGGCGCGTTCGGCTGCCAGGATTTCGTTGTTGAGGCGGATGGCCTGGAGGGCGTGCTGGGAGGCCTGGCGATGGATGGCGGCGAGGAGCGAGGAGTTGCGATTGAGGTAGTCGAGGGGATTGCCGCTGGCCTGCATGGATTGGTAGAAGCTCTCAGTGAGGAGGGCGAGGTAGCGGCGAACGGCGTGGAGGCGGGCGCGCTCCGCGAGGAGCGGCCAGAGGAGGGGGTGGGGACAGGCGGCTTGGGTTTGTTTGGCGAGGCGCGCTGCTTCGGCGAGGAAGTGCGCGGGGAGGGGGATGGACTGGGCGCGGAGGCCGTGGGTGCGGGCGTTCTGGGAGGAGGCGCGTTTGCCGGCGGCGGTGCGGGGTCCGGTGGAGCGGAGGGCATTGGCGCGGTTGGCGGCGAGGCGGGCCGGGGAGAGCTGGGGGTGTGCCATGGTTAGCGGGCCTGCCTTTCGAGGAGGGGTTCGAGGGAGCGGAGTTCGGAGAGGGAGCGGGTGAAGGCGCCGGCGATATAGGCCTGCGTGCGGGCGTGGCCGTCTTTGGTGTGGAGGCGGTTCCAGGCGTAGACGGTGTGGAGCATGGAGTCGGCGTTGGGGTACTTCTGGGAGACTTCGTCCCAGGTGTCCAGGATTTCCTGGGAGAAGACCTGATTGGCGATGGCGGTGAGGCGCTTTTTGATCCAGAAGAGATCGGCGTAGTCGTCGGCGAGCATCTGGTGGAGGAGAGAGGAGGGGCGGAAGTTGTCGTGGACGGCCTGGCGAAAGGCCTCGTACTGGGGGATGTCTTCGAGGGCGGTGAGCTCCGGGGAGCGGGGATCTTTGAGAGTTTGGGGAGCGGACATGGTTTTGGTACCTCACGCGAAAGGGTGGGTGGTGGGCAAGGGGTGTTTTGAAGGGGAGGGCTGTAAGTGGTTGAGGGGCGGGGGAATATTTCTCTTCGTTCGGCGTCACTCGCATTGAGGATGCCCGGAATTTAGTTGAAACCGCGACTCTCGCCGGAGCCGTGATAGGCTCCGGCAAACGGTTTATGGAAAGGAGAGTCGCAGTTGAAGAAACGATACCAGATCGACAAAGCACGCGCCGCTCAGGAGTTCCGTC
>JACQZS010000002.1 GCA_016213725.1 Acidobacteriota bacterium
CGGGATGGCGACGCGCGGACTGAAGCCCGTCGTCGAGATTCAGTTCTTCGACTACATCTGGCCCGCGATGATGCAGATTCGCGACGAAATGGCCAACATCCGCTGGCGGTCTTTTAACGCCTGGAAGTGCCCGACGGTCATCCGCGTGGCCATCGGCGGCTACCTCAACGGCGGCGCCGTCTATCACAGCCAGTGCGGCGAAGTGGCGTTCACGCACATCCCCGGCCTGCGCGTGGTTTTCCCTTCCAACGCGCTGGACGCCTGCGGCCTGCTGCGCACCGCCATCCGCTGCGACGATCCAGTGCTCTTCCTCGAGCACAAGCGGCTCTACCGCGAGCCCTACAACCGTTCGCCGCACCCAGGTCCGGATTTCACCCTCCCCTTCGGCAAGGCGCGCACGGTGAAACCCGGCGAGAGCCTCACCCTCATCACCTACGGCATGACGGTGCAGAAATCGCTGCTGGCCTCCACCTTCATCGAGCAGAAGCACCCGAACAAGTCGATCGAGATCATCGATCTCCGTTCGCTGGCTCCCTATGATTGGGAGGCCATCCGCCATTCGGTGATGAAGACCAGCCGTGTGCTCATCGTGCACGAGGACAATCTGAGCTTCGGCTACGGTGCGGAGATCGCCGCGCGCATCGCCTCAGAATTGTTTGAATACCTTGATGCGCCGGTGGGCCGCGTGGCCGCGCTCGACACCTACGTCGGCTATCACCCGGATCTGGAAGACGCCATTCTTCCGCAAACCGAAGACATCCAGCGCGAAGCCGAGCGGCTGCTCGCCTACTAGCTCAAAGCTTCGGCCATCATGGCAGAGGCCCCCTGCGAAGCGATGCGGGCGGGCTGTTTCTTGGCGGCTACTGAAAGTAAGTTCGGCGCCGGCGCCGACGGCTACACGTTCGACATCGAATGGCGAGGTTCAGGCACTTGGGGCGGTAGCGGAAATTCCAACTCGGGTTGGGGCAACAGCGGCGGCTCCGGTTGGGGTAACAATTCCGGTACCGGATGGAATAACACTTGGGGCAACAACTTCACCTATCGTGGCTCCGGCAGCGGCAACTTCTCCCACTCTAACGGCCAACGTCAGGACATCCGCGGGGCCGTTGTCAGTATGGACCGCAACACCAATATCGTCCAGGTGTACTTCAATGCCAACTTCGGACAAGACTCGCGCCGATTCAATGGCCACATTCAGCGGATCGAGCGGGATACCGTGACGGTAACCATCCAGCGCGCGCGGAATCGTGGCGAGAAGGTCAGTGCCTCCACCACAATCGACCTGGGGATTTCCGGTGACCGCCGCGTTCGCTGGATCAACAGCGACGGCGATGCCGCCGGCGGGCGCTTTTAGCCGACCTACCGCGAATAGCCCGACAAGAACAAAGAGGGCCGCCCGCAAGGGCGGCCCGTTCGTCGATCTTCCGCGCCGCCGGCCTTCGCAAGACAGACTCCGCCAAGCCCGTATCAGCGCTGCGTGAGACGTGCGGCGAAGCCGCCGCCGGCCGGCAATTCCAGCACAATTCGGGAAGCCTGACTCCATTCCGCCAGTTTCATCTCGACCGATGCCGGATTCCCGTCCGCTTCCTGTGCAGCCAATCCCTGATATCTCCCAGCGGGCAGGAACGAGAGATCCACAGCCACCTGGCGCGCTTCCGCGCCGTTTACCACTGTGACGTACCAATCCGCACCTTTTCGCCTCGCCAGGATGGCCACCTCGCCGATCTCCGACCCCGCCAATACCCGCGTCTCATCCCACGACGCAGGAATCGCCTTGATCAACTCCACCGCCGGGCTGTCCACCAGCGACCGCGGATTCGCGGCATACGTCAACAAACCCGAAGTGAACACAATCGCCGTCGCCAGCTGATGCGCCCAGGTCGTGTCGTTGCGCCGCGCCCCGAAATGCACCGGCGTGTAATCCGCCGGACCAGCCAGCAGCCGCGTGAACGGCAGCGTGGCGTCGTGCCGCGCCCGCGGCGACTTCCCCGACTCCATGCCCCGCACCGCCTCGCGCGTCAGTTCATTCGGCCACATGTAGCTCTCTCCCGCCGGCTTGTTCGCCCCGTGGAAGTTCAGCAGCAACTGTCGCTCCGCCGCTTCACGCAGCAAAACCTCGTACAGCTCCACCACCTCTTTCGCCTCGTGGTCGAAGAAGTCGATCTTGGCGCCCGCGGCGCCCGCCGCGGCAATCTGATCGAAGAACGCTTTCCGCTCCTCTGGCGTCCTCAGGTCTTTGGAGTGCTTCCACAGAATCAAGCCGACGCCCTGCGCCTTCGATTCCGCGATGATCTCCTTCAACTCCTCCGCGCTCCACTTCTGCCAGAACGCTTCCACCACCTGGTATTCGAACCCGAGTTGTCCTGCTAATCGCGAGAACTCCCGCACCGTCGCCGCGTCGTTCTGCCCCCCGTCCAGGTACTTCCAAACCGCTCGGCCCGGCTTCACCCAGGCAGTCGCCGCGCCCTGCGGGAAGAGCTTCGGATCCGGCGCCGGAGAAAGCGCCCGGACCAGCCCGGAGTTCACCAGATCA
>JACQZS010000261.1 GCA_016213725.1 Acidobacteriota bacterium
CGCGGCGGGGGTATTTTCGACGAGAGCGGCCCACTCCCGGTAGTGGGTTTCGCGGCTCTGCCCGGGGCCGAGGCGATAGTCGTCGAGGAGGTGCGCGAAGGGGGTGATGGGCCGGGCGGAGTCGAAGGTGAAGCGCTGGTCGGGGAGCGAGAGGAAGGCGATGCCGCCGGGCTTGAGGACGCGCAGGAAGTTTTCGAGGGCGAGGAGCGGATTTTCAAGGTGCTCGAGGACCTGGTTGGCGATGACGAAGTCCTGCGAGGCGTCAGGCACGGCGCTGAGGGTGTGGGCGTCGGTGACGATGTCGACCGGGACGATGTCGATGCCCTGGAGGTCTGGGCCGTAGGCGGCGCGGAGCTGTTCGACGGACTTGACGTCCACGTAGCGGACCGTGACGCCGGCGGGGAGGCGCAGCGGATGGGAGAGTGCTCCGATTTCCAGGCCGGAGCCAGTGAGGTATTGTTCGCCGAGGAAGATCCTGACGTGCTGGCCGGGGCGGCGGAAGGGGTGATTGGGGTCTTCGTTGACTTGCAGAGGACTGTTGGAGAGTTCGGTTTCTCCTCCGGCGACGGCGCGGAGGGTGAAGGAGCGCAGATCGCGGAGGCGGGGGGGGAGCTCGGCGGCGAAGCCGAAGTTGCCGCTGCCATCGCCGACGCGGGCGCGGAGCAGGTCGAGGCGGTGCTGGCCGGCCGGAACGGTGGCGATCAGGTCTTTGCCGTGGAAGATCTCGACGGAGGCGGGGGCGGAGGGGTTTTGGCGATCGAGCGCCCAGCCTTTGACGAAGCCGGCTTCGACGCCATCGAGATAGCCCTCATAGCGGCCGGCAGCGGCGGAGGCCGGCCGGGGCGCGGGGTTCTTCCTGAGGAAACCGAAGGGCATTCGAGGTGGTTTCGATGATAGCAGAGGGGATTGGAGGAGAGGAACCTGGCGGAGCACGAGGCGCCCGGCAGTGGACCGGGGCGGAAGCAGCCGTGTGGCGGCAAGGCTTAGCGGTCTGTCCAGTTGAGTTCGGCGTCGGAGCGGCGGACGTAATTGGCGTCGAGTTGGACGGGATCGACGAGGCGAGCGGCGCCGAGGCGGCCGATGGCGGCGGCGAGGGCTCTGGGGGTGGGCGTGGCTTCGACCTGGAAGATGGAGGGGTCGGGGGTAAGGAGTTCGGCGCCGGCGGGGAGATGGGCGCGCCAGGCGGGGAAAGGGGCCACGGTTTCGTGGCCGTGGCGGGAGAGGGCGGAGTCGTAGAGGGCGCCGTAGATTTCGCCGCGGCGGGCGTCGCAGAAGGGGGCGCGAAGGGGGGCGGAGCCGTAGCTGGCCATGGCCTGGAGGTTTGAGACGGCGGCGGCTTTGGCGCCGGTGGCTTCGGCGAGTCCTTTGACGGCGGCGAGGCCGACGCGGACGCCGGTGAAGGATCCGGGGCCGGCGGCGGCGACGTAGCCGGCGACGGTTTCAGGGCGCCAGCCATGGCGCTGCATGAGCCGCTCGAGCTGGGGGAAGAGGACGTGGGCGAAGCCGTCGGGAGATTCGAGGAGGAGCTCTTCGACGGTGGCCTGGTCTTCGAGCAAGGCGAGGGAGCCGAACTGGCCGGTGGTATCGATGGCGATGATGCGCGTCATTTGGCTGGTTTGACGGAGAAGACGTAGTCGAGGATGTAGAGTTTGCCGGGGGCGTTCAAGGCGGCGAGGCGGAGGTTGACGACGCCGGGTCCGGTGGGGATGGAGATGGGATCGATGTTGAAGGAGCCGGAGGCGCCGGAGGCGAGGAAGCGGGTGCCCTGGCCGTCGCGGACATTCTCGCCGGTGAGGACGTAGGTCATGCGGCGGGTGCCGCCGGTCTGGCGCTTAAGTTTGATCTCGAACCTGACGGGCTGGCCGGCGGCGAGGGTGTCGTTGATGGTGGGAGTGGTGAGTTCAAAGGGCGCTTTGGCGGCGCTGCGTTCGGGTTCCTGAATGGGGACGGGCCAGGATTCGAACTTGACGACGGAGACGAAGGTGCTGCCTTTGAGCATGGCTTCCTTGTAGCCGTCGCGGGAGAGGTGGAGGATCCAGTCGCGGGTGGCGTCGGGGGGAGTGCCTTCGAAGAGATCGCCCTTCCAGTCCTTCTTCTCCTTGGTGAATTCGCCGGTGGAGGGGTTGACCCAGTAGATGTCGTAGGTGTGTTTGCGGACGGTGACGCTGACCTTCTGGGGGTGTTCGACGTAGACGAGGAATTCGGCGGCGCCGATGTCGTAGTCGTCGTTGAGGATACCGGGGATGGCGATGGCGCGGCCGCCGTCGAGGTCGAAGTACGGCTCGATGTCCCAGTGGCGGACGCGCTGGCCCATGAAGGTGAACCAGCCGGTCATGGTTTTGGCGTTGGCGGAGGTGGGGGCGGAGGGGCCGGACATGGCGGGATAGGCGCCGCTCATGGTGGCGTTCCAGAGGAGCTTGCGGAACTCGTCGGGGGGCAGGGAGGCGTCGAGGAGGGCCACCTGGGGGACGGTGTTGGACTGGTGCTCGATGGCGATGAGGGGATCGCGGCCGGAGCCGTAGACGACGAAGTCCATCCAGCCGTCGGGGCCGAGGGGGGCGGAGGAGTCGCGGGCGCGGGTGGAGCGGGGGTGCTCGAAGGGGTCGAGTCTCTTGATCTCGAGGCCCATTTCCTTGAGCATCGGTTTGGCGTTGGGAGAGGTTTCCCAGACGTCGACCAACTGCCAGGTGGCGTTGAGGGCGGCGTAGCGGGCGGCGAGGTAGCGGAGGAAGCGCTGGCGCTGGGGCCAGGAGGGGAAGGCCTTGGCGAGATCGTTGGGGGTCGGGGCGAGGATGAGATCGACGGTGATGCCGAGGGCGTGGAAAGCGAGGAGGCGGGCGTCGAGCTTTTTGTAGAACGCGGGATCGGGGGTGTCGGCGTTCGGCCAGGCGGCGGAGGCGAAAAGGCGGGTGGCGACGTGGGAGAACTTGGCGGCGGCGTAGGCTTCGGGGGGCGAGGCGCCATCGTCGTCGGCGCCCATGTAGAGGTGGGGGCGGCGGGCTTCGGTGTACTGCCAGTGGTGGACGTTGGCGCGGCGGATGAAGGCGTTGGTGGTGGCCAGGGCGTCTCCGATGGCGGTGAACTTCGCGAGCTTGCCGTCGAGGGCGGGGATGTTGCCGGTGATGCGGTAGGTGTACTCGCCGGGGAGAGTGGGGGTGAAGCGGAAGGCCATGCGGCGGCCGCCGTCCCAGAAGGCGGGGAGGCGATAGGTCTTGTACTCGGGAGAGCGGATCTCGATCCAGAGATCGGCGGTGAGGTGAGGGTTGGGGTGACTGGCGGCGATGGCGGGATCGAGATCGAGGGCGATGTCGCAGGGGGAGTAGACGGGGGTGTTGCCGCAGGGGGTCTGGCCGCCGAGGGGCAATATCAGGGCGGGCGCGAGAACCAGCACGGCGGCGATGAGCATCCGCATGTCCTCAGTGTACAGTGGAGAGATGTCACGACTGATTGCGATGGCGGTCTTAGTGTCTCTTGGCCTGGCGGCACAGCCGAAGGGACAGAGGAATGAGGGCTTCGTGCCGTACACCTGGGACGAGGCGACGGGCAAGATCTGGCTGGAGGCGGGGCGCTGGGGCCAGGAGTTCCTGTACGTGACGTCGCTGCCGGCCGGGATCGGATCGAACGACATTGGATTGGACCGCGGGCAGTTGGGCCGGACGCAGGTGGTGCGGTGGGAGCGGAGCGGCAACAAGGTGCTGCTGGTGGCATCGAATCTGGACTACCGGGCGGTAGGGGGCGGGGCAGACGAGCGGCGGGCGGTGAAGGAGAGCTTCGCCGAGAGCGTGCTGTGGGGCTTCGAGGCGAGCGTATCGGAAGGCAAGGTGCTGGTGGATGCGACGCAGTTCCTGCTGAGAGACGCGCATGGAGTGGCGGAGGCGCTGCAGCGGGCGCGCCAGGGGACGTACCGGGTGGACGCGTCACGGAGCGTGTTCTACCTGCCGCGGACGAAGGCGTTTCCGAAGAACACGGAGATCGAGGCGGTGATCACGCTGACGGGCGGGCCGGCGGGGCAGTGGCTGAGTTCAGTGACTCCGGCGGCGGATGCGGTGACGGTGCGGATGCATCACAGCTTCGTGGAACTGCCGGGGCCGGGGTTTGAGCCGCGGGAGTTCGATCCGCGGGGCGGGTATTTCCCGCTGTCGTACTTCGACTACTCGACGCCGATCTCGGAGCCGGTGGTGAAGCGCATGATCCGGCGGCACCGGCTGACGGCGGAGAAGCCGATTGTGTATTACCTGGACCGGGGCGCTCCGGAGCCGGTGCGGACGGCGCTGCTGGAGGGGGCGCGCTGGTGGGCGGATGCGTTTGCGGCGGCGGGATATCCGAAGGGCTTCCAGGTGGAGCTGATGCCGGAGGGGGCGGATCCGATGGATCTGAGGTACAACGTGATTCAGTGGGTGCACCGGTCGACGAGAGGGTGGTCTTACGGGGCGAGCGTAACGGACCCGCGGACGGGCGAGATTTTGAAGGGGCATGTGACGTTGGGATCGCTGCGGGTGCGGCAGGATTACCTGATTGCGGAGGCGTTCCGGGCGCCGTATGGGGAGAGCGGCGAGGATGCGCAGATGATGGCCATGCCGCTGGCGCGGCTGCGGCAACTGGCGGCGCACGAGGTGGGGCACACGCTGGGGCTGGGGCACAACTACATCGCTTCAGCGCAGGGTAGCGCTTCGGTGATGGACTACCCGCATCCGATGATCCGGCTGGACGCGAAGGGCGTGCCGGACTTGAGCAAGGCGTACGACGAAGGGATCGGGGCCTGGGACAAGCTCTCGATTCGTTGGGGCTATGCGGCAGGGACGAAGGCGGAGAGAACCGGTTGGCTGGTGGAGGCGGAGAAGAAGGGACTGTACTTCCTGACGGACCAGGATGCGCGGCCGGCGGGGAGCGCGCATCCGCAGACGCACCTGTGGGACAACGGGGCGAATGCAGTGGATGAGCTGATGCGCATGATGGGCGTGCGGGCGAAAGGGTTGGAACGCTTCGGCGAGGCGAACATCCGGCCGGGCACTTCGCTGGCGCAATTGGAGGACGTGCTGGTGCCGTTGTACTTAAGCCACCGGTATCAGGTGGAGGCGGCGGTGAAGACGGTGGGCGGGTTGGAATACCGGTACGCGGTGCGGGGCGACGGGCAGACGCCGACCACGCTGGTGCCGGCGGCGGAGCAATGGCGGGCGCTGGACGCGGCGCTGGGGACGCTGAAGCCGGAGGCGCTGACGCTGCCGGAGCGGATTGTGAAGATGATTCCGCCGCGGCCGGCGGGGATCCGGGCGACGCGGGAGCTGTTTGCGGGCAGAACGGGGCTGGCCTTCGATCCGGTAGGCGCGGCGGAGACGGCGGCGGGGATGGTGCTGGAACTGGTGCTGGATGCGGAGCGGGCGGCGCGGCTGGTGGAGCACGCGGCGCGGGATGCGAAGCAGCCCTCGCTGGGCGGCGTGATCGACCGGGTATGGGGGGCGACGTGGAAGGCTCCGGCGGCGGCGGGGCTGGGAGGAGAGGTGCAGCGGGCGGTGCAGTTGACTGCGCTGCGGCAGGTGATGGGCCTGGCGGCAAACGAGCGTGCGGCGGGAGCGGCGCGGGCGGTGGCGCTGCTGAAGGTGGCAGAGCTGAAGGCGTGGCTGGGGGCGCAGCCGGGGTCGGCGCAGAAGGTATTTGCGCTGGCGCAGATCGCGCAGTTTGAGAAAGATCCGGCGCAGATGAAGCTGCCGAAGGCGCAGGAGGCCCCTCCGGGCATGCCGATCGGCCTGGATGTGCTGGACGAGTGCGAGTGGCGGTAGCGGCCGATTAACTGGCGGTGGGCGAGTTGCTGCCGCCGCCGTCTTCTCCGACGCGGTTGAGCCAGAGGCAAGCGCCGCCGATGGAGATAGCCATCGCGAGCCAGACCTGCCAGTGCGAGAAGGCGCCTTCCGTGATGAAGAAGGTATTGGTGAGGCCCAGATCCTGGCCGAGGCGCCAGAGGGCGAGGGCAAAGACGATGGCCGCGACGGGCGAGAGGAGACTGGCCAGGCCGGTGGCCATTTCCTGAGGGGTGACGGCCTCGGGTTGCTTCGGCAGGAGGGGCGTGACGGGCCTTCCAGGAGCCTTCTTGGGGGATTGCTGGTACCGCAGCCGGACGATCATTTCATTTTTCCAATCCTGAAATGGCAGCTGAAACAGCGCTCATTTCCAGGTGCCTCAGAGTTGTTATAGAGTGTAGAAGGACTGCACCCTTAAGCCGGTTATCGGCCAGTGTGTGAGGAATCTTTATGAGCAAAATCAAAGTCGGTGTGATCGGCTGCGGATTCATGGGCAAGACCCATGTGGAGAACCTGCGGCGGCTGGGATTTGTAGACGTGGCGGCGGTGGCAGGCATCAGCCAGGACGAAGCGGACCGCTTCGCGAAGGCCAACTGCATCGAGAAGGCGACGGGCAACTTCAAGGAGATCCTGGCGGATCCGGAGATCGTGGGCGTCCACGTGTGCACACCGAACGCGCTGCATGCGCCGGTGGCCAAGGCGGCGCTGCAGGCGGGCAAGCACGTGCTGTGCGAGAAGCCGCTGGCGATGTCGGCCAAGGAAGCCAGGGAGATGCTGGATTTGGCAGAGAAGAAGAAGCTCTGCCATGCGACGAACCACAACCTGCGGTACTACCCGGCGGTGCAGCAGGCGCGGGCGATGATCGCCAACGGCGACCTGGGCGAGATTCTGGTGGTGCAGGGGACGTACTCGCAGGACTGGCTGCTGTACGACACGGATTTCAACTGGCGGATTCTGCGGAAGCACAACGGGCCGCTGCGCGTGATGGGCGACATCGGATCGCACTGGATGGACATGATCCAGCACGTGACGGGGCAGTCGATTACGGCGCTGTGCGCGGATCTGAAGATCTTCCACAAGACGCGCAAGCAGCCGAAGGTGGCGATTGAGACGTTCGCCGGCAAGACGCTGAAGCCGGAAGACTATGCCGAAGTGAAGATCGACACGGAAGACTTCGGCATGGCGATGCTGCACATGGGCGACACCACGCGCGGCGCCTACACGGTGAGCCAGGTTTCGGCCGGCTGCAAGAACCGCTTCGAGTGGCTGATTGCCGGCACGAACGGGAGCCTGAGCTGGAACCAGGAGCGGCCGGACGAGCTGTGGCACGGGCTGCGGAACGAGCCGAGCAAACTGCTGCTGAAGGACGGGAGCATCTTCTATCCGAAGGCGGCCGGCTACGCCGATTATCCGGGCGGGCACAGCGAAGGTTACGACGATACGCACAAGCAGCTTTACAAGCGGTTCTGGTCGCGCGTGATGGACCGGAGCCTGCCGGTGGAGTATCCGACGTTTGCCGACGGGCTGCGCGGGATGCAACTGCTGGAAGCGGTGATCGAGTCGAACAAGAAGAAGGGCTGGGTGAAGTGCGCCCCGGCCAAGGGCAAGAAATAGGGCGCGCCGCCCGGTTTTCGAGTCTGAACCGAGGAAAGGAAGGGTGCCCGCCGGTGAGGCGAGCACCCTTTGTGTTTTGGTGCGGGTCTTCGCATTCCTGACGATGGCGACGATGGCGGCTGGCCAGACGCAGAGTGGACGGGCGGCGGCGGACTGGGGACGAAGACGAACGACGACGGAGAACTGCGAGGCCCTACGTTCTTGAGGCATGGGACGTGTTCGGCCATCGGGGGCTGCGGCGGGAGGGGGCGCTGGGTGCGATTCAAGATGCCGGAAGGTTTGTTTGCCGGGGGCGGTGTTGGGGAGGCCGTCTCAGGGGGCGGTGGTGGTGAACGGCGGCAACTGAAGCATGGAATCGA
>JACQZS010000264.1 GCA_016213725.1 Acidobacteriota bacterium
CGACTTCGTCGACGATGGCGTAGTTGTGGCCGCGCTGGACGCAATCCTCCAGGCGGAACTTCATGTTGTCGCGGAGGTAGTCGAAGCCGTACTCGTTATTGGTGCCGTAGGTGACGTCGCAGTGGTAGGCGGCGCGGCGTTCGTCGTCGTCGAGGCCATGGACGATGAGGCCGACGGAGAGGCCGAGGAACTTATAGAGGCGGCCCATCCACTCGGAGTCGCGGCGGGCGAGGTAGTCGTTGACGGTGACGACGTGGACGCCGTCGCCGGAGAGGGCGTTGAGATAGACGGGGAGGGTGGCGACGAGGGTTTTTCCTTCGCCGGTCTTCATTTCGGAGATGGAGCCGCGGTGGAGGACGATGCCGCCGATCAACTGGGAGTCGAAATGGCGCATGCCGAGGACGCGGCGGCTGGCTTCGCGGACGAGGGCGAAGGCATCGACGAGGATGTCGTCGAGGGAGGCGCCGTTGGCGAGTTGCTGCTTGAACTCGGAGGTTTGTGCGGTGAGCTCGGCGTCAGTGAGGCTCTGGAAGTGAGCTTCACGGCCGTTGATGGCAGCGATGAGGGGCTTGATCTTCTTGATCTCGCGCTCGTGCTTGGTGCCGAAGATCTTAGCCAGGAGGGTATCGACCATAGTGGTGCTATTTTCAATTCTACCGCACGGGGGTTTGGACACCCGGTTGGGCGAAGAAGTTGCAGGGGGAAGAGGGAGGGGATTTTGCAGGTGAAACGTGGCGGGGGCGGCGGAGGGAGCACCTGGGAAGGGAATACCGGGCGAAGAAATGGGTTTGATTGACGACGGAGAAGCGCCGGGCTTGGCTTTGTTCGGCGAGGGGGATGCGGCGTTGGGTTTGATTGACGAGGGAGGAGTGGCGGGCTTGGCTTTGTTCGGCGAGGGGGATGCGGCGTTGGGTTTGATTGGCGAGAGGATTGTCGGGCGGGTTGGGGGCAGGCAGGCATGGGGATGGCGTCGCGCGGCGCGTTGGGGTGCGGATTGGATGCTGAGGTATGGCATGGGTGCAGTTCGACTCACCACGCGAAGGGTGGGAGCCGGGGGATTGCGCATCGGAGATGATTGCGCCAAGGCTATGAAAACAATAGAAAAATAGCCTTTGACGGCGCGGCACCCACCAACTGGAAAGTTGCCGGCCGAGGATTTTCCCGATACCCGGGGAGCGGCTGGGCATCTTCGTATTGAGGTTTGGAGTCCTATGGAAACAATGCTTGGATTCACGCTCGAGCCGTGGGATTACCTGGCATTGGGCGCGATGATGCTGCTGGTGACAGCCGGGCTGTTCCTGGGGATCCTGGTGCTGGGCCTGCCGGGGCGGATAGCCCTGGCTCGAAAGCACCCGGACGCGGAGGCGGTGAAGATGATGGGATATCTCGGATTCCTGGCAATCATCCCCTGGTTCCACGCGTTCATCTGGGCATTCAAGCCGACGGACGTCATCGACATCCGGCGTTTCCCACGGGAGGAACAGAAGGCCATCCAAGAGAATCTCGACAGGCTGAAGGGCGATATCCCACCGGGGCGAACTCATCCAGGAGAGGCTGCCGAGTAGGCACCGGAGGGATGTGAATCGATGGGCCTCGTACTTCTTACCACAGGCTTATACTGCGTCGCGGTCTGGCTTGTCTTTTTCAAGTTCAAGTGGGTGCGGTTCAATATGGCCTGGGGCCTGGTCTCGGCCTATGTGGGCATCCACCTGTGGCTTGCGCTGGTGATTGGGCTGCGCTTCGTGACGCCGGCCGCATCGAGCGCGACGATCGTGCAACACACGATCCAGCTGATCCCGCGGCTACCGGAACCGACGCTGGTGACGGCCGTGCTGGCGGCACAGGATGAGCCGGTGAAGAAGGGTCAGCCGCTGTTTCAGTTCGACCGGAGGCCCTACGAGTACAAAGTAAGGCAACTGGAGGCGGAGATCTCGGCCGGGGGCTACAAGATCGCGGCAAAACGTTCGCAGGTGGCGGCGGGGCAGGCCAGGATCGGGCAGTTGCAAGCGGAGCTGGTGGCCGCGCAACAGGATGCGCGCATCATGCAGGCCGACCTGGAGGCGGCTGACTCCAGGACGCTGAAGGTAAAGAGCGAGCTCGAATACGCGCGGCTGCAGGACCAGCGCTACCGAGGCCTCGCTCAGCAGAACGCCGGCCCCGCGGAGGATGCGGAGAAGTGGCGCACGCAGGTTCTGGCGCAGGAGGCTGGGTTGAAAGAAGCTTTGGCCGAGGCGAGCCGGGCGCGCCTCAAGTACGATTCGAAGATCGGGGGCGTGAACACCACGGTGGCCGGCGCCGAAGGGCGGCTCAAAGAAGGGGAAGCGTCGCTGGAGGACGCACAGGCGACGCTGCGCGAAGCGGAGGCGTCGCTGACGGGACTGGAAGCTGAGCTGAAGACGGCGCAATACTACCTGGACAACACGACGATGGTGGCGCCGGAGGATGGCCGGATCGTCAATCTGCAAGTGAAGCCAGGGATGGTGGCCGGCGTCTACCGGGTGGGTGGCATTGCCGCATTTATCTGTGACGACAATCGCTACCTGCTGGCCACGTACTTTCAGGAGAGCCTCAAATTTGTGAAGGCCGGGCAGCCGGTCGAATTCGCGATGGCGCTGTACCCGGGCCAGGTGTTCCGAGCGAGAGTCAAGAGCATCTGGCAGGCGAACGGCGGCGGCCAATATCTGCCGACGGACGTGATCCCCAAGTTTCGTCCCGGGGATCCGGAGGCGCCTCAAGGACAATTCGCCGTTCAGATTGCCCTGGACGAGAGGGGGGCGGCGAGATTCCCGATCGGCGGGCAAGGCATCGCAGTGATCTACACGAGCGACGGCGGTGGATTTGTTTTCCTGCGCCGGATCGCCATCCGTATGAACGCCTGGTTCTACTGGCTATGCCCATTGCCGTTCTGATGACTCGATCGAGAATCATGGCAGCGCTGCTGCTGACGGCGGTCCTCTCCGGGTGCCTCTCGAAGGCGCCCTCGCAGAAGAGCGTTCTGGACCAGAGCCTGCCGCAGGGAACGACGGTACCGCCGGCGTGGCAAGCAGAGACGAGAGCGGCGGGTGATGTGGAGAACGAGTGGCTGCGGTCCTTCCAGGACCCAGAACTGGACGCGGTGGTGGCTGAAGCGATGGTGCGCAACCTCGACTTGGCGCAGGCAGCCGCGCAACTGGAGACGGTGCGGCAGCGGGTGATCGTCGTCAGTTCGCAGTTGAAGCCGCAGGTGGGGCTGGGTGCCAACGTGAGCACTTTGAGGGACGCGGACCAGCCCTCCAACTACACCGGGGCGCGGGGGCTGCTGGGGATCTCCTGGGAGCCGGACATCTGGGGTAAGCTGCGAGCTCAGCGAGAGGCGGCCCGGCAAGAGTACCAGGCGGCGGCGCTGGAATACGCGTGGGCACGCCAGTCACTGGCGGCCACGACGGCCAAGTGCTGGTACCAGGCGGTGGCGCTACGACGGATGGCGGAGATCCAGCAGCAGACGGTGGAGGCGTACGCGGAGTTGCTGCGCCTGGCCGGCATCAGACAGGCGGCAGGCAAGGTGGCCGGGCTGGACGTGGCGGAGGCGGCGGCGAACCTCGACGAGATGAGAAGCGAACTGAGCCAGACCCAGGGGCTGCTTCAGAGTGCGCGGCGCAATCTCGAGGTGCTGCTGGGGCGTTATCCGGCGGCGGCGCTGGAGGTGAGGCACGAATTCGCGACTCTGCCGCCGCCGGTTCCGGCGGGGCTACCCTCTTCGCTGCTGGAGCGGCGTCCGGATGTCGCCGCGGCGGAGCGCGGCGTGCTGGCGGCCTTTTACGGCCATGAGGCGGCAAGACTGAACCTGCTGCCCAGCTTCGTGCTCACCTTCGATGGCGGCCGGATGAACGATCACGTACTCTCCGTGCTGCGGCTGAACCCCTGGCTGTACCACGCGGCGCTGGGGATGAACGTACCGATCTATACGGGCGGAAGATTGTCGGCGGAGGTGAAGATCGCCACGGCGATCCAGCAGAAGTCGGTGGCCAGCTATGGAAGCGCCATACTGGCGGCGTTCCAGGAGGTGGAGGACGGGCTGACGAACGAGCGGATTCTTGGCGAGCAGTTCTCGCATCTGGAGAGCGCGCTCAAGCAGCGCGCCGAGTCTGTGAGGTTGGCCACGATCAAGTACAAGGCCGGCGCCTACGACCTGCTGCCGGTGCTGCAACTGCAGACCAGCCAGTACGAGACCCAGATCCAGATGATCAAGCTGCGCAACAGCCGGTTGGCAAACCGCATCGATCTGCAACTCGCGCTGGGCAGCGGTTTCGACGGGTCACCGGCGGCGGCGAGGCCCTAAGGCCGGCGTAGTTGCGTGTTTGTTGCGTTGGAGGGATTGGCAAGGGTATGAGATGGGGCTAGCCCCCCGAGATGATGGAATACGGCATGCCCAGCGGTGGCGGCCGGGCCTACGAATTTGGAAGCTGCCGGGGAGCGGGTTGGTACTGGGAATCGGATGAGGCTAACTGTTCAAGAGAGAACGACGCTGGTGGCGTAGCTTCGTTGGACGTTATGGGTGGTCAGTCTTTCCAGCGCACGACGCGGACGCGGCTTTTCATCTCCTGGAGGGCGGCGGGGGTGGTGGGGTAGGAATCAGGGCCAGTGTGGGCGGAGCGGACAGCCTTGACCAGTGCATCGGGGACGGCCAGATCCATGACAGCCAGCGTGGGGGCGAGAGTATAGACGAGGTAGCCCTGGGGGCCGCCGATGTGCTCAACGACGGAGGCTTGAATTGTACCGTTGACGATTCCCAGGCGCACCACGTAGTTAAAGGGATCGACGAGGCGGTTGAGCTTGGTGCGGGGGAAGTAGACGGTCGCCTTTTCGGTACCGGGGCCGAGGTTGATGAGTTGCCTGGGGTTGGAGTCGTTCTCCGTGCGGGCGGCGCCGGAGGCGGAGCGGGGATCAACGACGATGAGCGAGGCCTGGGCGGGGATCTCCTGGATGCCGCCGGCGAGGATTTCAGAGACTCCGTCGCCATCGAGATCCAGGGCGCGCACCATGTTGAGATGGCCGTCCTGCCACAGTTCTCCGCGGGACTTGCCGGTGGAATCCAACACGACGAGAACGGCGGGGCTGAGGACGTGGTGCACGAAGACGGCGGCGGCCCAGAAGGTGCGGTCCTTTTCCGGGGAGGGAAAGACGGTGAAGTCGCGCAGGACATAGGGCGGGGAGAAAGCGCGCCGGCTGGAGGCGACGGTGCGCTGGACGCCGAACTGCCAGCGGAGAGCGCCGGTGGAGGAGAAACAGAAGAGGTCCCAGCCGAGATCCTCGCGGCGGTTGTGGGGATAGAAGGTGAGCACCTCATTGTTGCCATCGGCGTCTAAGTCGCCGATCCAGTGCGGGAATGGCATAGCGACTTCGAAGAGGATGGGATAGGGGAATTTGTGTTGCCAGAGTGGAGTACTGTTGCCGGCAAAGACGTTGAGAATGGCGCCGGTCCATTTGAGGGTGGCGGGTTGGCGATCGGGGGCGGGGCGAGTGAAGAAGTAGAGGGAGGAAGCGGCGAGGAGAAAGAGGACGATAGCGGCAGCGGCCCACCAGCGACTGGTGGGGCGAGGCGGCGGCTCGTCGGCGCGGGGTGAGAGGTAGCGGCCGGCCTGCCACTCGCGGAGGGCGCCAAGCGTGATGGAGACGCGAGCCCCGTCGCGCTGAACCGGCAAGCCCCGATTGGCCTCATAGAGCTGGGCGGAGCGCACACCTACGCCCAGTTCGGCGGCGATTTCCTTCCAGGAGTTGAGTCTCTTTTCCGGATCGACGGGGACAGTCCGAGAAGAGTCGGACGACTGTCGGCTCATTCGGAATGAGTTTAACAGAACATCGGCGAGAAATTAGCCGGAAATCGCACGGATTCCTTTAGAAAACCGGCAGCCTTCCGCACTGTCCCGCGAGAGGACGATGAAGATCTCGGCCGCCGACCGCCGGGTGTCCGTGATGGGCGATGCCGGCTACCGGACGAGGTGCAGGTTCACGGCTTCGGAGGTGAGGAGGTAGCGGTCGTAGGCGCGGACGGCCAGGAGCTGCCCTTCGAAGTCCGGGGCGAGGCGCAGGCGGCTGGAAGGATTGACGTCGTTGAGGTAGCCGGGGAGGCGGGTCCAGCCGAAGGCGCGGTGCTTGCCGCCGTCGCAGAGTTTGCCGTCGATGACGACGCTGAGGGTCTTCGAGGCGCCATCGAGGATGAAGGCCACCGAGTGTTCTTTGCCGGCGGTGAGCAGGCCGGGGTCGCCCGACCAGCCGAAGTCGGCGCCGTCGCCGGTGCGGATGTCGAGGCGCGGCGCGCCGTCGCCCGTGATCGACACCCAGTAACCGGCGCCCTGGGCGTTGCGCGAATCCAGTAATACCTGGCCCGTCTTGAGGCTGCCGAACCTGGCGCGCAGGTCGATGGTCATGCCGCGGCGGGTGCGGCACAGCGCCGGCCGGTAGTTGAATTCGGCGCTACCCTGCCGCAGAGCCTCGCCGGTCAGCTCCAGTTTGAGGCCCTGCTTCGGGACCTCGGCGCGCGTAGCTTGCGTCCAGAGCGCGTCCAGGAACTTGCGGTCCACCTGGTTGGTGCGGGCGATCTGTTTCTGGGTGTGGAAGAAGTAGACGTCGTCGCCTTCCTCGAGCATGTCGGGGTAGCTCATACCGATGGCGTCGTCGGGCTCATAGAAGAGGATCTCGGGCTGCGACCAGGCGATGGTTCCGTTCTCTTCCCTGCCCCCGGCCAGCCACACGGGGTTGCGTCCGTTGAAGTTGTTGAGGCCGTTGTTGTGGAACCAGAAGAGATAGCGCCCATTGGAGGCGCGCCACATCATCGGGCAGGCGATGGGCGTCTTGATGGGCGTGCCATCGGCATAGGTGGCCACCTGGGGCTGGGACCAGGTGCGGGCGCCATCGCGGCTGAGGGCGCAGGCCGGGTTGCCGGTGGCGGTGCGGTACATGCAATAGAGGCTGCCGTCGCTGAGCGGCACGATGTTGTGCTCCTCCTGGATGCGCCCCAACGCCTCTGAGCGGATGCCGGTGTCGCCGTCTGGCAGCAGTTCCCACTCGATGCGGGAGGGGTCGCGCTCCGTCAGGAGGTTACGGGAATGGAAGATGAAGCCTTCGTTGTCGGTCTGCGGGTAGGTCTTCATCTTCGTGTAGGAGAGGAAGAACTCGCCCTTCACGGCGACCGGGTGCGAGACGCACCAGAAGAGCTGCACCTTGCCCTGGAAGGTATTCTCGCGGTCGACGCGCGTCAGGCGCATCGGGACGCGGTGGCGTTCGGACCAAGTGACGCCGTGGTCGTCGGAGTAGCGATAGACGAACCAGCCGAGTTCGTCGCTGCGTCGGGGGGCGCGGAAGTTGTCGCCGTTGTAATCGTAGAAGACGAAGACGCGTCCGGAGGGCGTGACGAAGGGAGTGGAATAGGCGCTCTCGACGACCTTGGGGTCTTCGAGGTGACGCAGGGGCGTCCAGGTGCGGCCGCGATCGGGGCTGGTGGTGACGCCGACGAACTCGCCGGTATCGCCTTCATTGCCCGGCCCGGTGGTGAGCGTGCACAGCCAATGGCCGTTCTTGAGCTTCGCCATGTAGGGCTGGTCGGCGTAGTTCACGGTGGGGATCTCCCAGCCGCTGCGAATGTCGCGCCAATCCGTACTGGCCGACTTCTTCGGAGGGGGAGCGACCGCCGCCGGCAGCTGGCCGGCGGCAGGGAGCGGGAGTTGCGCCGCGCCCAGGCCGGCGCAGGAGAGCGCCAGCGAATGCCGTCTGGAGATGTTGTTCATGGGGGTCCTCATTGTTGCGGCCTAGCCGCCGATGCCGGCCTGGAAATTGCCCACCGCCGCGGAGGTTCGCAGAGGCCGGCTGTAGATGCGCAGCTTGGCGGCCCAGGCGTTCTCCTTATCGGCGCGCATGGGCAGAATGGGGATGAAGCAGCGCCCGTGCGGCAAGCCTTGGCCGATGTCGTCCGGGGGCTTGAAGGCATACTGGCCGAGCGTGCCCACGCGGCGGCCGATTCCGGGGTTGTTGCTCCTGTCGTCGAAGCGCAGGTTCTGCGTGTTGCAGGTATAGAAGACGTAGCGCCGTCCCGATGGCGCGAGGACGGGCATGACCCAGGAAGCCTCGGGCCCGCTGGCGGGTTCGATGTCCACCGGAGCGGACCAGGTTTTGCCCTGGTCGGCGCTGATGGTGGAGACGATGTGCTGGCCGGACTCGCCTTCGACGCCGCGCCCGGTGGTGAGGACGCACAGCCAGTTGCCGTCGCGGGTGACCACAACGCAGGGCTGGTCACTGTAGCCTTCGCGTGGGATGGGCGAGCCGGTATTGACGTTGCGCCAGTCCACGGCGGGCGCTGGCTCGGCGGCATGGAGGCCGGATGCAGGCACGAGCGCGGGAGCCGAAAGGAAGTCGCGACGGGTCATGGTGAGCAATCTCTTATCTAGAAGAGCAACTTCAGCGCAAGCTGGAGTTGGCGAGGCGAATTGGCCTGGCCGCTGATGACGCCGGCGCTGGTGGACCCGATGGAGGTGCCGGGCATGCCGAACCAGACGCGGTTCATCGTATTGAACGTCTCGAAGCGGAACTGCGCGCGGAGCCGTTCGGTGCACTTGAAGGTCTTGAAGAGCGACATGTCGTAGTTGGCGATGCCGGGCCCGCGCAGGGCAGGCTCCGTGCGGGAAGCGTTGCCATAGGTGAAGGCCGCGGGGACGGAGAAGGCGGCGGTGTTGTAGTACTGCGTCAGCCGCTGCTGCACCGGTCCGCTGGCCGCGGCGGCGCCGGTCACGCGGTTGGGGCGCGAGCCGGTGGTGGCGGACATCACGAGGGGCTCGCCCTTCTGGAAGCTGGCGATGCCATTCAACTGCCAGCCGCCCAGCAGGGCGTCGGCGGCCCAGTTCCAGTTGCCGCCGAACTTGCGGCCGCGGCCGAACGGCAGTTCATAGACGCCGCTGAGCACCAGGCGATGGGGGACGTCCTGAGCGTCGAGCGAGCGTTCGCCGCGCAGGTTGAAGACGTCCTTGACGCCAGTGCCGGTGCCCACGGCGGCGTTGGAGAAGTCTGTGATGTTCTTCGACCAGGTGTAGGAGGCGAGCAGTGTGTAGCCCTGCGCGAAGCGCTTCTCCACGCGGCTTTGCAGCGAGTGATAGATGGAGTTGCCGATGGAGGGCGTCACGGCGTTGACGGTTGAGTACTGGGGATAGGCGCGCATGAGTTGCCCGGCCTGGACGGTCTTGGCCGAGAGCGAGCTGGTGGGGTCCGTGATGACGCCGTAGAAGGGGTTCGGCACGAGGGTTTGAATCGCCTGGCCGAGGGACATCTGCGCCACGGTGAGGGAATTCAGGTTGATGTTGTTGAATGCCAGGTGCGTGCCCTTGTTGGCCGAGTAGGAGGCCTCCACGACCAGGTCCTTACCCACGGAGCGTTGGAGCGAGAGGTTCCACTGCTGGAAGTAAGGCGTGGCCAGATCGAGCCAGGCGGAGGTGACGCTCTGGCCGAGCAGAGAAGCCGAGTTCAACTGCGAGTGGTTGCGCGGCTGATTGAAGCCGTTGGGATAGGGGTTGGCGAGATCGACGATAGGGGTGGTGCCATCGAGGGAGGCAACGATGCTGGTGGCGGACTGGAAGCCGTCGACGAACCCGCCGGCGGCGTCGGTGGACGAGAGTCCGAAGAAGAGGCCGTAACCGCCGCGCAGCACGGTGGCGGGCGTCATCTGGTAGGCGAAGCCGAAGCGGGGCGCCCAGTTGTTCTTATCCGCGGGCACGAGTTGGCGGCTGTCCGAGTTGCGGAACACCATGCCGCCTTTGAGTCCGGGCATGGAGGGCACCTGGGAAGCGACGGGCGAGGCCATGGCGACATCGAAGATGCTCAGCCGGTCATAGCGCTCCGTGCGGGGCACGTTGACTTCATAGCGTAGACCGAGGTTCAGGGTGAGGTTGCGGGCCACTTTGTAGTCGTCCTGGACGAAGCCGGCCCAGTATTCGTTTTTCGACGCCACGGCGGGCTGGTTCGTCAGGCTGCCGGTGGGCACGCCCAGCAGCATGCTGGCGATGCCGTTGCCGGCGGTGGTGCTGGACTGGTTCGGATTCGGGCCCTGCGTCCAGGCGGTGGAGAACGCCAGCGTGCCTTCGGCCGAGGGGTTTTGCAGCTGGTTGTCGTAGTAGACGCGGAAGTCGATACCGGCCTTCAGGGTGTGCGAGCCCTGGATGCGAGTCAACGTCGATTGGAGGATGTGGGACATCTGGGAACTGTAGTTCTGGTTGCCGTTGCCCAGCCCGGTGTAGCTGCTGACCGAGACGACCGGCATGGCCTTGACCTGCTGGTTTTGGGCGTAGTTGGGCGCGAAGCCGAGCGTGGTGATGTCGAAGCCTTCGCCCCAGGCCGTGCGCGAGCCGTGCATGCGGGAGAGGCCGTAGTTGAAGGTGACGATGGTATTTGGCGAGACGGTCCAGATGTCCTGCAGCGCGCCGGAGCGCCGCTTCTGCAAGAGCGAGGGGTTGCCGGGGTTGGCGATGTTATTGAAGTAGTACGGCTCACCGGTGAAAGGCTGCTGATAGGAGAAGCGGCCGAACAGCTTGTGCTTGGAGCCGATGTAGTGATCGATGCGGACGTCGTAGGTATTGTTGTTGTTGATGCGCTTGCCGCCGATATCGAGGTTCGCCGTGAGGTTCGAGTTGGTGGGCAGGGGATAGTAGGCCACCAGGTTTTTCGCCACGGCGCCGATGCGGTTGCCCGGCAGGACGTTGCCCGTGAAGGGCGTGCGCACCAGCGCGCCGGAGGCATCGGGGCGGGTGGTGAGCGGATCGAAGATGACCACCTGCTGCCCGCGCGAGTTCAGCGTGTTGGCGAAGTTGCCGGCGCGCTCGGCGGCCGTCGGCACGGTATAGGTGGCGGAGGCTACCGTGCCTTCGCGGAACGCTTCATAGTCAGTGAAGAAGAACGTGCGGTCCTTGCCGTTGTAGAGTTTCGGGATGACCACCGGGCCGCCGACGGCGCCGCCCAGCTGGTTGCGATGCAGCGAGCCCAGCTTGATGCCCGCGCGGTTGTTGAAGAAGGTGTTGGCGTCGAGCGCCGAGTTGCGGAGAAACTCGTAGGCCGCGCCGTGCAGTTCGTTGGTGCCGGACTTGGTGGCCACGCTGATGACGCCGCCGTTGAAGCGGCCATACTCGGCGCTCATGGAATTCGTCTGCACCTTGAATTCGCTCACGGCGTCGACGGACGGCGTATAGATGAGGAAGTTGTAGCGGCCCTGGTTGCGGGGCGTGGTGTTCGGGATGCCGTCCACGGTGACTTCGCTGGTGAAGTTGGCAGCGCCGCTGATGCTCGGCACGGAGCCGCCCTGGTGCTGCGAGGAGTTGTTCGGCGTGGGCAGTACGCCCGGGGCCAGGGTGGCGAGCGCGAACGGCTCACGGCCGTTGATGGGCAGGTCTACGATTCTGCGGTTCTCAATCACCTGCCCCAGAGTGTTGGTGACCGAATTCACCAGCGGGGTGGAGGCCTCCACGGTGACCTGGTCGGCGAGCTGCCCGATCTCGAGCTTGAAATCGATGGTCAGGCGGTCTGCCACGCGGACCGTGATGCCGGACTGGACGGCCTTTTTGAAGCCACTGGCTTCGACCGTGATGGCATACTGCCCCGGATCGAGGAACGGGACCACATATTCGCCCGCTTCGGAGGTCTTGAAGTGCCGGGAAGTCTTCTTCGCCAGATCGGTGACCGTCACCACGGCTGCTGGCACGGAGGCATCGGTGGCGTCGCGAACGGCGCCGAGGATGGTTCCTGAGCTGGACTGGGCATGGACGAGAGCCGCGGCGGCGAGGAGGGCGAGCACCAACTTGTGAGTGTTCAACATGGAGACCTCGAACCTTGATTGTGAGATATCAGAAATGTATCACGGCGTCAGAATCGTGTCAATAGTGATATCTCAGAAAACATCAGGACTCACGACGCGAAGGATCGACCCAGATCCAGCAGACCGAGCCGAGCAGGTAGAGCGCCCCAGTCAGGTAGAGAGGGCCCATCCAGCCGCCGAGGTGGTCCACGCCCCAGGCGACGACGATGGGGCACAGAAAGCCGCCGATCTGGCCGGAGGTGTTCATGGCGGCGCTGACCATGCCGGCGTGCTCGCCGCCGATATCGACGGCGGCGCCCCAGCTTGCTCCGAGGAGGAAGTTGGAAGAGGCGGCCGCGAGGGCGATGAAGAGCGCCCCGAGCAGCGGGTCCGGCAGCATGGTTCCGGCGATGAGGAACAGGCAGGCGCAGGCCAGCGATGCGCCGCCGACGGCGGCGCGGCCGAGGCGCAGGCCGAAGCGCGCGGTGAGACGGTCAGTGGTGATGCCGCCGAGGAGGTCGGCGGCGACGCTGAGTGTCAAAGGGAGCCCGGCCAGAACCCCCAGCGTGGTGGCGGAAAAGCCGCGCGCGCTCTGCAAGTAAGTCGGCAGCCAGGTGACGTAGAAGGCGAAGCCGTAGGTCTGCGTGAAATACATGGCGCAGAGCGCCAGCACGCTGCGGTTGGCCAGGAGGCGGCGCCAGGCATGGCGCTCCAGGGTGTGCGCTCCGGCGTGGCCGCGGCCGGCGGCGATATAGGCGCGCTCGGCGCCGTTGACGGCGGCGTGTTCCTCGGGCTCGTTGCGGAACCAGAGGAACCAGGCCAGCGCCCACAGGAATCCGACGGAGCCGAACAGCACGAAGAGCGCCCGCCAGGGCAAGCGGGTAAGCAGGGCGGTGACGAGCAGGGGCGTCAACCCGCCGGCCAGGTGCGCGCCCATGAAGAAGACGCCTTGGGCGGTGCCGCGTTCGCGCTGCGGGAACCAGCGCGAGAGGGTTCGGGCCACGTTGGGCCACGCTCCGGCCTCTCCGGCGCCGAAGAGAAAGCGGGTGGCCAGGAGCGATGCGTAACTGAAGACCCCCGCGGTAGCGACGGTGAATGCCGACCACCACACGACGATGCGCGTCAGGACGCGCCGCGTCCCGACGCGGTCGCCCCACAATCCGGTGGGGATTTCGAACATCGCATAAGCCAGCGTGAACGCCCCGAATACCAGGCTCATCTGCATCCGGCTCAGTCCCAAGTCCGCGCTCATCCGCGGCGCGGTGACGGCAATGCAGACCCGGTCGAGGTAGGTGATGCCGGCCAGCAGCACGAGCATGCCCAGCACTCTGTGCCGTACCCTGGTGCGGGGGCCCGCCGCGACTACCGGCTGCGTCTCCGTCCCGGCGCTCACGCCTGATCCCGCCCGCCTTCAGGCGACTCGGGGGGTGCGGCCTTGCGCCGCGGACGCTTTGAGAACTCCACCGTGCTGCGGTCGCCCCAGCCGAAGTAGGGCTCCATCCGGATCAGGACCTCTTCCATGCGGTAGCGCGTGTGCCGCCGCATGGCCGCGTCGGACTGCTCCGGATCGCTGCCCACGAGCACACCGGCCAGCTCCGAGTGCCATCCCGAGGGCGGCGCTTGCCCGTCGAGAGCCGTGTCATAGAGCCAGTTGAAGATGAGCACCTGGTTCTTCTCCACCGCCTGGCAGAGTTCGTCGCAGCCCGTACACTCCGCAATCCGCATGTGGAAGCGCATGTGAAAGAGGTGGATCTCAAAGAGGCGGTCGGGCGTGGATTCGTCGGGCCTTAAGAGGTAGAGCGCGTCCAACTGGTGCGCCAGCCGCCGGATCTCGTCGCGCTCCTCGGGGCTGGCCTTTTCGCTGAAGATGCGCGCCGCCTGGCTCTCCAGCGCCTCTCTTAATATGTAGTGGCCGCGAATGGAACGGGCGGTTGGGACCCTCACCCGGGTGCCCACTCTGGGCCGGCTTTCCACCAGGCCGTCGCCTTCCAGCCGCTGCAGAGCGTCGCCCACGGGCACGATGCTCACCCCGAGCTCCTCCGCCAGGACGCGCCGCGAGAGCGGCGCTCCAAAGCGCAGTTCCCCGCGCAGAATACGGTTGCGGATTGTCGTGTATACCTGCTCGGTCAGGTTCCCTGTAAATTGACTCATACGGTCACCAGGGCCAGTTTACGCTGGAAAGCGGCGCAAGGCAAGCATATTGAGATATCAGCAAACCTACAATTTATCATTGCACTCCTCAATCATCTGTTATACTCTGATATTTCACAAATGCACGTCGCAGTCACCGAGCCCGAATTTCTCAAAGCGTCCACTCTCTTTCGTAGCGCTTCGCCCCCGCTCGTCTGCTTCTCCGCTCCCTCCGATGAGCCCGGGCTGGCCGCCGCGATCCGCCAGCATCAGGCGCGGCACGCGATTGTGGGCATCTCCACATACGCCCATCAGCTGTACCAGGCGCTGCCGGCTGGAGCGGTACTGGCCCGCTTCGGGGTAGGCCACGACGGGATCGACAAAGCGCAGGCCACGCAAGCCGGTATTCTGTGCACGAACACGCCGCACGTGCTGGACGAATCCGTGGCGGAGCACACGATCTCGCTGCTCCTCGCGGCGGCGCGCCACACTACGCATCTGGCGGCGGCGCTGGCAGCCGGCCGATGGGCGCCGCGCACGGGGCGGGAAGTGCGGGGGCGCACGCTGGTGGTCATCGGCTGCGGCCCCATCGGGGCGACGGTGGCACGCATCGCCCGCGACGGGTTCGGCATGCGAGTGCTCGGCGTGTACCGCAACTCGCCGCCCGCGAACCCCGCGGCGTTCTCCGGCACGACCACAGACGCAGCCGGCACCCTGCGGCAGGCCGATTTCGTCTCGATGCATATCCCTGCCACGCCAGCCAACGCCCATTTCGTGAACGCCGGCTGGCTGGCCCAGCTTCCGCCGCACGCCTGGCTTCTGAATACAGCGCGCGGCGCGGTGGTGGAAGAAGCCGCCCTCTTCGATGCTCTCAGTTCCGGCCGCCTGGCCGGCGCGGCTCTGGACGTCTTCGCCGTCGAACCCTACTGTCCATCGGACCC
>JACQZS010000263.1 GCA_016213725.1 Acidobacteriota bacterium
CCAGGACCAGATCCAGCTCTCGCGCCGCTGGCAGGCCGTCGCCGGCCTGCGAATGGACCACTTCGACCTCCGTTACCACAACAACCGCAACAACGATCAGCTCCGCCGCATCGATAACATGCTCTCTCCGCGCTTCGGCCTGGTCTTCAAGCCCACCGACGCCATTTCCCTGTATGCCAGCCGCAGCGTCTCGTTCCTGCCCAGCGCCGGCGACCAGTTCTCCTCTCTCACCAACGTCACCCAGCAGTTGAAGCCCGAGAAGTTCACAAATCTCGAGGCCGGCGCCAAGTGGGATCTCCGCCGCGGTCTAGCCCTCACAGCCGCCGTCTATCAACTGGACCGCACCAACACTCGCTCCATCGATCCAAACGACCCCACCCGCATCGTGCAGACTGGGAGTCAGCGCAGCCGTGGGGTGGAACTCGGTGCCGCCGGCAGCGTCACTTCGAAGTGGCGCATGGCCGGAGGCTACGCCTATCAGGATGCCGTTATCACCGGCGCCACCGCCGCCGCTCGCGCCGGCGCCCGCATTGCGCAGGTTCCGCGCGGTACGTTCTCCATCTGGAACAACTACCAGATCACGCGCCGCGCCGGTGCCGGCCTGGGTATTCTTAACCGCGCCAGCATGTTCGCGGCGATAGACAACACCGTCGTCCTGCCGGGCTATACCCGCGCCGACGTGGCCGGCTTCTATCAGGTTTCGGAGCGCTTCCGGCTCCAGGCGAATGTCGAGAACATTACCGGGCGCCGCTATTACGTCAACGCCGACGGCAACAACAACATCACGCCCGGCTATCCCCGTGCGGTCCGCCTGGCCCTGGTGGCCCGCTTTTAGCGGGCCGCTAGTCCTTCTGCGCGTAGTACCCTTTGCGCACCTGGACCTTCTGGTCTTTGCTTGGCGTGCGCACCTCGATCCGCCGGTATCCCCCGTCCCGCGCCGCGTTTGAGGAGGTGTATGAGGCCGAATACTGGCTGCGCATCTCCTGTTGGATCATGTCGTAGATGTCGTTCAGCGTCGTCCGCCGGTCCACGCGGAATACGCGCCCGCCAGTCTCATCCGCCATCCGCTTCATGGGCCCTTCGCCGCTCATCCCGCCGTACTGCCAGCTGGTGTAGCGCGGATCTTCGAACATCACGCTATAGATGATGGCGTCCGACTTCTGCGCCTCTTCGATCGCTTTCTCGATCTTGATCCGGCTGCCGACGTCCACGCCGTCCGTAATCACCACCAGCGCCTTGCGGCCCACCTCGTTGCGCAGCTTTTCCTGTGAGGCCAGCCATACCGCTTCATAGAGAACCGTGCCGCGCCCGCCGCCGGGCATCGGCACGGTCGAGCCGGTCGGCGACATGCCGCTCACGCCCGCGTTCAGCTTCAATCCGCCCAGCCCCTTCTGCAGCAGCGCCAGCGAATTCGTGTGATCCTGCAGCAGCTCCGAATCCGCTCCGAAACTGATGATGAAGGCCTGGTCCTGCTTCTTCAAAACCTGTGAGAAGAACCGGTAGCTCGCGCTGCGCTCTTCCTCAATCAGCGCCTCCTGGCTGCGGCTCACGTCCACCAGCAGTCCGATGGTGAGCGGCAGGTTCGTCTCCCGCGAGAAGAACTTCACCTCCTGCCGCTTGCCGTCCTCGAAGACCTGGATGTCGTCCTTCCCCAAATTCGCAAGATAGCCGCCCTTCTTGTCGCGGACGCTGAAGAACAGGTTCACCAGGTTGACGTCCACCTTGATGACCTGGTCCTGCTCTTCCACCTTCTGATCCGCGGGCCTCGGCGCCTGCGGCTTCGGAGGTTGGGCACACAGCGCCGCCGCCATGGGGGCCAACAATAGGAACCGTCTCATCCTTATCAACATGACACATCTCTGGATGCGGCCTGTCGTCGAACTGTTACACTCAACTTCTGATGAAGCTGGCCGTTGCCCACCTCCAAGCCAATGACCGCCGCATGGCCGCCCTGATTGAGGCGGTCGGCCCCTGCCGCATGCGCTACAGCCCGGCCACATATGAGACCGTCGCCCGTTCCATCGTCAGCCAGCAGCTCAGCAACAAGGCCGCCTCCACCATCTACGGACGGCTGCTGGACGCCCTCGGCTCCGCCGGCGTCACCCCACATGCCGTTCTCAAGCTCTCCCACGACCAGCTCCGCTCCTTTGGACTCAGCGCCGCCAAGAGCAAGTATCTCCACGGACTGGCCCATTCCACCCTCGACGGCACCCTCGACTTCAACCTCCTCCCCAAACTCTCCGACGACGATGCGCTCGCCCACCTCTGCCAGGCCAAGGGCGTGGGCGTGTGGACCGCGCAGATGTTCCTGATCTTCGCCCTGCGCCGCCGCGACATCCTCCCCACCGGGGATGCCGGGGTCCGTGGCGCGATGCGAACACTCTACCGGCTGAAGGAACTTCCTACCCCCGAGGAGATGGTCCGCCGCGCCCGCCCCTGGCGGCCCTATGCCTCCATCGCCAGCTGGTATCTGTGGAGCAGCCTCGAACTCAAAGAGCCGGTGTAGAACTTTTCAACGGCTGGTCGGATTTTTCATCGATCGCTGCACTTCGTTGAAAACAAATAACTTGTTCTGTTTCTTCGCGTTTCGTAGCCACTCGCTGTTGGAATCCTCTACAATCGGCCGGCTTGTGGAAATGCGTGAAACATCTTTTTAATCAATAGCTTAAGAGCGAATTACGGTTTGGCCCTCCAGCTGCACTTAGGAAAGTGTCCGACTGAGTCGGCAGAAAGAGGAATCAAATGGTAGTTCTACTCGTCGTCGTTACATTCGCAGTCTTCATCGGGATCGATATGCTCATGAACCGCAAGCGCGTCCCCGTGGTCCCCACGCTGACAGAGGCCCAGGCCGAGCCGGCCATGGCCGGGGAAGAGATGATCCTGAGCGGCTTTCGCATGCCCGCCAACCTTCGTTACCATGCCGGCCACACCTGGCTGCAGCGCGAACGCAAGAGCGTCCAGCGCGTTGGCGTGGATGAGTTTGCCGCCGTCATCGCCGGCCCCGTCGAGAAGATCGAAATGCCGAAAGCCGGCCAATGGGTGCGCCAGGGACAGAAGGTGTTCTCCTTCTTCCGCGGCGGCGAGAAGATCGAACTGGTCTCCCCGGTGGAAGGCGAAGTGCTCGAAGTGAATGCCGAAATCGCGGCCAAGCCGTCGATGCTCCGCGAAGATCCCTACGGCAAGGGCTGGCTCATGACCGTCTTCTCGCCCGACGAAGAAGGCCCCTCCCGCAACCTGCTCCCCGCCAACCTGCTCCGCTCCTGGATGAACGATGCCAGCCAGGCCTTCTACCGCCTCCAGCCCCAGCTCGCCGGCGCCACGGCCGCTGACGGCGGGAAAGCGTGGAAAGATGCCACGGCCCACCTCTCGCCCGAGGAGTGGAAACGCGTTGCCGGCGAGCTGCTGATGAGCTAACGTTCATCTTCTGTTGAAAAACTATACACGGATCTGAAAGTCTGATATACAGTAAGCGGGAGTCTAGAAAACGTATGGCGAGAGCCCTTCTCTACGACAGCACCCTTTGCGTCGGATGCAGGCAGTGCGAATCTGCCTGCTCCACCCGGTGGAAGCTGCCCTACGACGACAAGATCGCGGCCGAGGAAAAGACCTCAGCCCACAAATTGACTACCATCCGCACGTACGGTGAACGATTCTCGCGCAAGCTGTGCATGCATTGCCAGGACCCAGCCTGTGCTTCGGTTTGCCCGGTGGCCGCCCTTCGAAAGACGGCCGCTGGGCCCGTTGTTTATGAGGCGGACCGCTGCATGGGCTGCCGCTACTGCATGGCGGCCTGCCCCTTCCAGGTGCCCTCCTATGAATGGAACGCGCGCCTGCCGCTGGTGAGAAAGTGCGATTTCTGCTCTGACCGGGTTCCCACGAACGGCCCCACCCGCTGCTCGGAGGAGTGCCCGACGGGCGCCTCCATCACTGGCGAGCGGAGTCAACTCATCGCCGAGGCCAAGAAGCGGATCGCCGAAAAGCCCACTGAGTATTACCAGAAGATCTACGGCATTGAGGAAGTGGGCGGAACCTCCGTCCTCGTCCTCTCCGCGGTTCCTTTCGAGCAGATCGGCTACAACACCAAGGTGGAGAAATCCGCCCTGCCTCAGTACACCTGGAACGCCTTGCAGCACATCCCCGACGTCGTCGTCATGGGCACCGTCCTCATGGGCGGCGTCTACTGGATCAGCCATCGCAAGGAGCAGGTTGCAAAAGAGGAGGGCCGGCAATGACACTTATGCGGAAGTACTTCTGGCGCGGCATCTTCTGGATCCTCATCGCCGGCGGCGCGTGGTCCACTTTCGTGCGCTTCTACTACGGCCTGGGCGCATCCACCAATCTCTCCGACCAGTTCCCCTGGGGCATCTGGATCGGCTTCGATATCCTGTGCGGCGTGGGCCTCGCCGCGGGCGGCTTCACGCTGGCGGCCATCGTCCACATCTTCAACATCAAGAGCTTCCACGCCATTGTGCGCCCGGCCATTCTAACGGCCTTCCTCGGCTACCTGCTGGTGGTCGTCGCGCTGATGTTCGACCTGGGCCGACCGTACCGCATCTGGCACCCCATTATCATGTGGAATCCGCGGTCCGTGATGTTCGAGGTAGGCTGGTGCGTCACGCTCTACACCACCGTTCTCTTCCTGGAGTTTCTGCCGGCCGTGCTGGAGCGCTTCAAGCTGCGCAAGGCCCAGGCCGTGCTGAAGAACGTCATGCTGCCCATCATCATCGCGGGCGTCATCCTCTCCACGCTCCACCAGAGTTCGCTGGGCAGCCTGTTCCTGATCTTCCCGAACAAGCTGCATCCGCTGTGGTACACCTCGATGCTGCCGGTGCTCTTCTACGTCTCGGCCATCGCCACCGGCCTGGCCATGACCATTTTCGAGTCCTGGCACAGCTCGAAGGCCTTCGGCCGCCAGCTGGAGTATTCGCTCATCTGCAAGCTGAGCCGGATTCTGGCCGTGGTCATCTCCGTTTACATGGCGCTGCGTTTCCTCGATCTCATCCACCGCGGCGCGCTGAGCACGCTCAACCAGCCCGGGATGGAGCGCTGGCTCTTTGGCCTAGAGATCGTCCTCATGGCCGTCCCCATGCTCATGTTCTTCCGCGAGAAGACCCGCGAGAACCCGCACTCCGTTTACCTCGGGGCGGTCCTGTTCCTGCTCGGCTTCGTCACCAACCGCCTGAACATGAGCACCACCGCGCTGGAGGCGAGTTCCGGCGTCAAGTACTTCCCCAAGTGGACCGAACTGGCCGTCACGCTGGCCATCATCGCCGCCGGCTTCGCCATCTTCCGTTTCGCCGTCCACTACCTGCCCATCTTTGAAGACGAGCACGCTCACGAAGAGGAGCAGCGGGACTCTCCGGCCCACGACCTGCCGGTCCTGGCCACTGCCAAGGGAGACTGATCCTCAGGAGCGCCCTCCCCCTTGAATAAGCACACGATCCGCCTGCCGAGATTCGGGCTGGCCGCCAAGTTGGCGGGCTGCCTCGCCGGTGCGGTGATCGTGTGCTTTGCCATATTCGGGTACTTCCATCAGCGGCTGGAACAGCGCCACCTGGAGGCGCTGGTCTCGCTCTCGGCCGAGCGCGTCACCGACATCGTGCACTCGGCCGCCTGGCAGGCGATGCTCCACAACGACCGCCAGATGCTCTACAACATGATTCGCGACATTGGCCGCGAGCCGGGCGTCCGGCGTCTGCGCATCATCAACGAGGACGGCCGCATCCAGCACTCCACCGATACCCCGGAAATGGGCACGCTCATCGACAAGAGCGCCGAGTCCTGCTACGCGTGCCACGCCCAGTCTCAGCCGCTCACGAAGCTCAACCGCAAGGACCGGGCGCGCATCTTCATGGACGAGCAGGGCCGCCGCACGCTGGCCGTCATCCGCCCCATCGAGAACGATAAGGAGTGCAGCAACGCCGCCTGCCACGCCCACCCTGAGTCTCGCCGCATTCTCGGCGTGATCGACGCGCACCTGGCGCTCGATGCCGTGGACGCGCAGCTGGCCGAGCACCGCACGCAGGTCTTCCAGTTCACGGCCGGCGCGGCCATCGTCGCCTGCCTGCTCTCCCTCGCTTTCGTCTGGTTCTTCGTGCACCGCCCGGTGCGGGAGCTGATGCTTGGCACGCTCCAGCTGGCCGGCGGCCGTATGAGCCATCGCATCGACGTCCACTCCAGCGACGAACTGGGCGTTCTCGCCGCCTCGTTCAACGAGATGGCGCAGGAACTGGAGGAGGCGCACTCCGAACTCACGCACTGGGCCCACACGCTGGAAGACCGCGTGAAGCGCAAGACCGCAGAACTCGAAACCGCCCAGAAGGGACTCATCCACACGGAGAAGATGGCATCCCTCGGCCGCCTCGCCGCCACGGTGGCCCACGAAGTGAACAACCCATTATTCGGTATGCTGACCTATGCCCGTCTCGTGCTGAAGGACTTGCAAAAACCGGAGATCAACGACGCCGCCCGCGCCCGGATGGTGGATTCCCTCAAGGTGATCGAGCGCGAGAGCCGCCGCTGCGGCGACCTGATGAAGAACCTCCTGGCCTTCGCCCGCCAGAGCCCTCCGCAGCGCACGATGGTCCAGATGAATCTCGTCGTCGAGCGCGCCGTCAAGCTGGTGGCCCATCAGCTGGAACTCGCGCAGACCGCCCTGATTCTGGAGCTCGACCCCCAACTTCCCGAAGTCAGCTGCGACGCCGGCCAGATCCAGCAGGTGCTCATCGTCCTGCTCTCCAACGCCAGTGAGGCGCTGGGCCGCGGCGGTGAAATCCGCATCCGCACGGCCCGCACCGGCACAGGCCGGGGCGTGGAGCTGGTCGTTGCCGACAACGGCCCCGGCATTCCGCCGGAGATCCAGCTGCAGGTCTTCGAACCGTTCTTCTCCACCAAGGACGACCAGCACCGCACCGGCCTCGGCCTGGCCGTGGCCAAGGGCATTGTGGAGCGCCACGGCGGGGCTCTCGAGCTGCGCTCCGCGCCGGGCGCGGGCGCCGAATTCACCGTCAGGCTTCCCTTGGATTCGAGCCCCGAGGCTCTGGCCGGGGCAGCTAAGGAACAAATCGCATGAGCAAAGGCAAGCTGCTGATTGTTGACGACGACATTGTCGTCCGCGACTCGCTGGGCAAGTGGTTCGAGAGCGAAGATTTTGAAGTGACCATCGCTTCCGGCGCCGCCGCCGCATTGGAAATCCTCTCGCGCCAGCGCTTCGATCTCGCGCTGGTCGACATCAAGATGCCCGGGGTGGACGGCATCGAGTTGCAGGCCAAGCTCAAAGATGTGGACCCGCGCATGCCCGTGGTCATCATGACGGGTTACGCCTCGGTGGAAACCGCCGTCCGCGCGCTGAAGAACGGCGCCTACGACTACATCACCAAGCCCTTCGATCCCGACGAACTGGTCCACCTCGTCACGAACGCCATCGCCCACCGTGCCGCAGAGCGCGAAGTGGAGCGCCTCAAGGACAACCTCCAGCAGGTGTTTCCGGAAACCAACCTCATCGGCCAGAGCCCGGCGATGAGGCGCGTGGTTGAACTGATTCACACCGTGGCCCCCACCGACGCCACCGTGCTCATCACCGGCGAAAGCGGCACCGGCAAGGAAGTAGTGGCCCGCGCCATCCACGCCGCCAGCCCCCGGCGCTACAACCCCATGGTCACCATCCACTGCGGCGCGCTCACCGAAACCCTGCTGGAGAGCGAGCTGTTCGGACACGAACGCGGGGCCTTCACCGGCGCCCAGGCCCGCAAGAAGGGCAAGTTCGAAGTGGCCGAAGGCGGCAGCGTTTTTCTGGACGAGATCAGCGACATCAGCCTGCGCGTGCAGACCGATCTGCTGCGCGTGCTGCAGGAGAAAGAGATTGTCCGCGTCGGCGACACGCAGGCCGTCAAGGTGGATTTCCGCGCCATCGCCGCCACCAACAAGCGCCTGGAAACGCTGGTGGAGGAGCGCACTTTCCGGCCCGACCTCTACTACCGCCTCAACGTCTTCGCCATCGACATCCCGCCCCTGCGCGCCCGGCGCGAAGACGTCGCCGTGCTGGCCGATTTCTTCCTGAAGAAGTTCGCCGCGCAGATGAACCGGCCCGAACAGCGCCTCACTCCCAAGGCCGCTGAACTCCTCACCGGCTACAACTGGCCCGGCAATGTCCGCGAACTCGAAAACGCCATCGAGCGCGCGCTGCTGATGAACCGCGATCTCGATCTGCGGCCGGAGGACTTCCCATTCCAGCTCCATCCCGCAGCGCCGGCGATGGCCTCCGGCCAGCGGCTGGAGGACATCGAGAAAGCGCACATTGAGAGCATGCTGGCCGAGACGGGCTGGAACCTTTCCAAGACGGCCCGGGTGCTCGACATCGATCGCACCACGCTCTACAACAAGATCCGGCGCTATGGGTTGAAAGACCCGGCAGAGAGGTAGGCCGCGCCTTGGTGGAGCGGCTGCAACTGGTCCCCGTCGGCCTTGCGTCCGGAGACGGCCTGCCCGAGCTCGAACTCATCGATCGCCTCGCCACCGAGGCCGCGCGCGTCATGCACACCGACTGCGAGGTGGAAACGCACTCGCTTCCGGCCGACTTCGCCTTCGATGAGATCCGCCGCCAGGTCTGGTCCACGCCGCTGCTCGCCAAGCTCCAGGAGCGCCGCCGTCCGCCGGGCGCCATCCTGCTGGGGATTACGGAGCTCGACCTGTACGTGCCGGTGCTCACCTTCGTCTTCGGCGAAGCCCAGCTGCGCGGCCCTGCGGCCGTGGTCAGCGCCCATCGCCTGCGCGACGAATACTACGGCATGCCCGCCAACTCACCCGCTCTGGTGGAGCGGCTCCTCAAGGAGACCCTCCACGAACTGGGTCACACGCAAGGCCTCAAGCACTGCACGGACTGGCGCTGCGTGATGAGTTCCGCGCACACGGTGGAGCGCATCGACATCCGCCAGGCGGGCTTCTGCACGGCCTGCGCCCGGTCCATTCCGGCCCGCTTCTAAAGCGGGCGCGGCGGGCGGCCGCTACTCTGCGGCCACGATCCGGACCATGGCGCATCCCCGCGCCAGGGGCACGGCCAGTTCCCATCCGCCGTTCCTTTTCGTCACGCGCACCGTCGAAGGCGAAGCCGCGCCCGGCAGCAGCGCCTCCGCGCGGAGCTGCCTGCCAGGCACGCCGCGCAGCAGCACCACCGCCCGCGTCTCCGCTCCACCCATCATCACCGGGGCGACATAGCCGCCGCCGGGCACGGCGAACAGATTCGCGGCCGCCTGGCCCTGAACCACCTCGATGGCGTGCGGCGTGAGCACCCACACCCGCCCGCGCATGGCGTTCATCAACGGGCCATAGGCCAGGTACTGCGCATCCACCCACTCGCTGGGCATCAGCGAGTGGTCGTTGCCCGGGAACGGCGCCATCGGAAAGACGCCCATGTAGAGGAAGCGCTGGAAAAATCCATCGGGATCTTCGCGCACCTGTTTCTCCTCGCCCGTCCAGCCCAGCGCCGGGCGCTTCAGCGTCAGCAGGGCAGTGGTGTTCAGGGCGGCGGCGTTGTAGGTGAACTCGTCGAAGATGCCGTCGATGTCCTTGAGCAGGTCGAGGCGCTTGAGGTGGTTGTTGACGAACACGGTCTTGCCGGCGTTGTGGAACACGGGCAGCAGCTCCGCCATCAGTCCGCGCCACGACCAGTACAGCGAGCGCGTGGCCTTCTGGCCGAACCAGCTTGCGCCGTCGTCGCGGTTCTCGTTGTACATGCGCAGCCAGTCCATGCGGTCGATGCAGATGCCGGAAGACGCCGGCAGCTTCGCCACGTGCCGCCTCGCCTGGTCCAGCAGAAACTCCTTGTAGGCCGGTTCGCCGGCGTCGGTGACGATGCCGCCTTCCCACGTGTAGTACGGCCCGCCCGCGTGCAGGCGCCGGTCGAACTTCACCGTCTCCGGCTTCACCGCGTCGGGCACCGGCAGGATGGCGCCACGCAGCCGCCCGTAGAGAAAGTCGTCGCCGTTCTTCCATAGCTCATCCGGCGGCAGGCCTTGCGGCGCAGCGGGCGGGTTGCTGACGTGCGCGCCGAACTCGGTGACGTTGAAGTAGTTCAGAACGTGGAAGCCGCCGGCGCGCATCTTCTCCGAATACTCCGCCATCTGCCGGATCGACGTGTAGGTCTTTTGCTTCGTGGTGAAGCGCGGCCACTGTCCTTCGTCCACCGGCGGCAGAAACATCCCCATGTAGGGGAAGTCGAAGCTCGCCTTCCAGTTCGTGCGGAAGGCCATGCGCTTCATCTTCCCGGCATCGAAGGGCGCCTCCGTGGCCGAGTAGGCGCTGGTTCCGGAAAGTTCGTGCGCGAAAGCGAGCTTCGGCTCGAACCACTGCGGATACCGCTCCGCCATCCAGCGCAGCCCGCCGCGCCAGTCCGCCTCGTGGACGGCCAGGTCCAGGGCAAACCTCATCACCGCTCCGCCGCCCAGGCGGTGATAGTGCCGCGCGAAGTCGCTTTGCCCCTGCGCGGTCGTGTCGAGCGTGAGGTCGAACCACTCGCCCTCCGGCGACAGCACCACGCTGAGGCCGAAGTCCCTGGCCGGTTCGAAGTAGGAGGCGATGGGCATGGCCAGCAGATCTCCGGAGAAGGGGCAGAAGCCGATGCCGGGCTGGCCGTAGGTGAAGTAAGGCGCGCCGTACCACAGCCGGCGTGTTTCGGGCGGCCGCAGCCGCAGCGGGTCGCTCCACTTCTTCAGCGGCTTGCCGTCGGGCGGGGCCACGGGATCCGACCAGGCGGTCCAGAACTTCGTGCCCGCCGCGGCCGGATAGCCGATGCGCGTATGGACGGGCGCGGTCCACGGGGCGCCATCGCCGCGGATCTCCACCTCCCAGCGGATGCTGTTCCTGCCGGCCGAGAAGCGCTCCGTCACGCGCGCCTGCCGCGCAGCGCCCTGGAACGTGCGTTCGAGCAAAACCACCCCGTTCTGTTCTGACACTCTCCCGGCCACGGCGATGAGCCCGTCGATGGCGGTCACCCCTGTCACCGCTCTGCGCGCGCCCCCGGCGGTGATCGACTCGATCCCGTTTCCTCCAATCACCGCGGAAATGCCCGGAGCCTTCACCGCGGTGGCGGCGCTCGCGGCCAGGCAGAGTGGCAAAGCGGCCAAGAACAGCTTCATGACGACACCCATTTCGTATCACATCGGCGGCGCGCCGCGGGCTCGCCGGCGGACCATGCGGAGCGCGTGTCTGTGCGCGCGGGGATTTCCACGGCAATGGCAGTGTGCTTGAATAGGAGCATGGCAGAAACCGCTATCTTAATCGCTAACGGCGACCTCCGTTTGTCGGCCAATCAAATGTGTTGGGCGGCCCAGTCGGCCGTGGAAGAAAAAGTCGTGGCCGCGGTCCGCTCGTTCGGTTACCAGGTCGAGCGTGGCCACTCCTTCGATGAGGCCAAGCAGCACGGCTTCATCGACAGCCAGAAGTACGGCATGGAGGTGTTCCGCAACATCCCGCCGACCGCTCCTTTGATTGTCGTGGAGGCCGTGTGGCAGTACTCCCACCACGTCCTGCACGGGCTGTTCACGCATCAGGGACCCATTCTGACCGTGGCCAATTGGAGCGGCCAGTGGCCCGGCCTGGTGGGCATGCTGAACCTCAACGCCTCGATGACGAAGGCCGGCATTCCTTACTCCACGCTGTGGAGCGAAAACTTCGACGACGAGTTCTTCCTGGACGGCCTCAAGCGCTGGCTGGCCGGCGAGCGGCTGGTCCACGACACCAGCCACGCGAAGCCCCTCGGCTCGTTCAAGCTGCCCAAGGACGCCGAAGAGCTGGGTTCGGCCATGGCGCGCGAACTGCGGCGGAACAAGTCCATCATGGGCATCTTCGACGAGGGCTGCATGGGCATGTACAACGCCATCATCCCCGACGAGCTGCTGCACCCGACCGGCGTCTTCAAGGAACGCCTCTCGCAGAGCGCCCTGTACGCCGAAATGCTCACCGTCTCCGATGCGGAGGCGCAGCAGGTGCGCGGCTGGCTCGACGCCAAGGGCATGAAGTTCATCACCGGGCCCGATCCCGCTACCGATCTCACCGACGATCAGATTCTCGGCCAGTGCAAGATGTACATCGCCGCGCTGCGCATCGCCGACGATTTCGGTTGCGACACCGTCGGCATCCAGTACCAGCAGGGGTTGAAGGATCTTGCGCCGGCCTCGGATCTGGTGGAAGGCCTGCTGAACAACGTGGACCGGCCGCCGGTGAAATCCCGCGACGGCGCCCGCGTGCTGTATGAAGGTCAGGCGCTGCCGCACTTCAACGAAGTGGACGAGTGCGTCGGTCTCGACGCCCTGGTCACCAATCGCATCTGGACGAAGTTGGGCTACGATCCCGAAACGACGCTGCACGACGTCCGGTACGGCGAAGACTACAAAGGCGAGTACGTCTGGGTCTACCTCATCTCCGGCTCCGTTCCGCCGCAGCACAACATCGGCGGCTATGCCGGCACGGTGAGCGAGCGCCAGCCGCCCATGTACTTCCGGCTGGGCGGCGGGACTATCAAAGGCGTCTCCAAGCCCGGCGAGATCGTCTGGAGCCGCGTGTTCGTGGATGCCGGCATCCTCAAGGCGGACATCGGGCGAGCCAAGATCGTCGAGCTGCCGAAGGAAGAGACCGACAAGCGCTGGAACGAGACCACCCCGCAGTGGCCCATCATGCACGCGGTGACCTACGGCGTTTCGCGCGACCAGTTCATGGCCCGCCACAAGTCGAACCACATCAATGTGGCGTACGCTCCTTCGGCCGAGGATGCCAACAAGGCCCTGGCCGCCAAGGCTGCCATGTTCCGCGACATGGGGATCGACGTCTCCATCTGCGGCACCAGGCACGGCCTCGAATAGTCCGCCGCAAAAGCACGGGGCGGCGCACAGCCGCCCCGAATCTTCCCGGCATTCCCGCCTCTCTGAGCTGCTTCCCGCTTCGCCTGCCTTTTTTCTGAACGCACTGGCCAGGGCGTGGTGTATACTGGCGCGTTCCGGGCGCCCCGGAGTGGCGGTCCCGGCCGGGATCCTGCGCGGAGCGCAACGATCCGGAACCACGAGGAGCCGCCTTTCATGATCCGACGCAGTTTTCTTGCCGCCACTGCCGGCTCCGGCCTTGCCGCCGGCGCCTCTCTTCTGGCCGCCGCCGCCCCTTCCGGCGGACCAATGACTCGCGAGACCTATCGCGGGCTGTTTGCCTATCCGCCCACTCCCTTCACGCCGGACCTCGCGCTGGACGAGGAGGCGATTCGCTCCAACTGCAGGAAGCTGGTCCGCATCGGCGTCGATGGGATCGTGATGGGCGGCACCACCGGCGAGTTCTACACGTTGAGCGAGAAGGAACATCTGCGCATCGCGGAGATCCTTCACGAGGAGACGCGCGGCACGGGCGTGGCGGGCGTGATTGGCGCCACGGGGTTGAATACGCCCGAGGTGATCCGCCGCGTGAGCGCGGCCATGGAAGTGGGGCTGCCGGCGGCGCTCACCATGCAGCCTTTCTACGCCACGCTGACCAAGCGCGAGCTGCTGGCGTTCTGGCGGCAGGTGTCGGCGGCATGCCCGAAAATCGGCCTGATCGTCTATCACTTCGAAGGCGTCAAGCAGGTGTACACGCCGGAGATCTTCCGGCAACTGGCGCCGCTGCCGAACATGCTGGGCAGCAAGGAAGGACACTTCGATTTTAAGGCCTGGCGCACGTTGCAGACGGCCAGCCCGCTAGTGCACATGAGCGCAACCGACGCCGGCTGGCTGGTGGAACTGCACCGCGAGAAGGCGCCCGGCGTGGGCAGCGTGAACCTGACGTTGATGCCGCATGTGATGCGGCGGACGCTCCAACTGTGTGGGGAAGGGAAATACGCGGAGGCGGAGCAGTCGTTTGCCCGCTTCAACGAGTTCTGCGTGAAGGTGCGCTCCGGCACGGGCCGGCCCTTCCTGTTCCCTCCTGAACTGGGTGATTGGGAGGAATACGGCGGAGCGGCTCGCGGCAAGGCGCTGGCGGAAGCGTTCGGATTTCTGAAAGTCGGGCCGCCGCGGCTGCCCGCGATTCCTGTGACAGCGGAGATGCAGAAACGGCTGCGCGGCTACATTGAGCGGACCTATCCGGATCTGATCCCGCCCGTGGACTTCGCAGAGAAGGTTCCGGCCGGCAGCAAAATGTGGCCGCGCCCCAAGTCGTAGGATAGGAGTTTCGCCCGTGCGCCGGGCACTCGCCAGCCCCCCCTTGATATGCTGGTGAATTCTCACTTCTTGGAGGTACCCCTGTGCGAGTTGGCATGATTGGAACGGGCGCGATCTCTCATAAGCACGCCCTGGCATACGCAAAGATCGGCTACCGGATCACGGTTTGCACCGACATCTTCCCCGCCGCCGGTGAAAAGTTTGCCGCCCAGTACGGCGCGCGCTTCGCGCCCACTTTTGAAGAGGTCTGCAAGGACCCCGAGGTGGATTTCGTCGACGTCTGCACGTTCCCGGATTTCCGGCTGCAGCCGATTGAGATTGCGGCCGCGCACGGCAAGTCGATCCAGGTGCAGAAGCCGATCTCGACCAACCTCGAAACCGCGCGGCAGATGATCGAAGTGGCGCGCAAGGCCGGCGTGGTGCTGGGCGTAGTCAGCCAGCATCGCTTCGACGATTCCACCATCTTCGTCAAGAAGGCCATCGCTCAGGGGCGCCTCGGACGCATTCTCCAGGCCGACGCTTATGTGAAGTGGTGGCGCAGCGCCGAATACTACTCGCGTCCCATCAAGGGCAGCTGGCAGGTGGAAGGCGGCGGGGCGCTCATCAACCAGGCCGTGCACCAGGTGGACGTGCTGAACTATCTCACCGGCGGCATGCAGGAAGTGTTCGGCTACTGGCAGCTCGCCGCCCGCCACAAGATCGAGAGCGAAGACGTGATCTGCGCGCTGCTCAAGTACAAGGGCGGCGCCACCGGCGTGCTGCAGGCGTCCACGGCCTTCTGGCCCGGCTACTCGGAGCGCATCGAGATTCATGGGACGAAGGGCACCTGCATCTTCACCGGCGACAAGCTCACCACTTGGGACGTCGATGGCGATGCGGGCGAGCCTGCTCCGGTTGAGAAGGAAGTGATGAGCGGGTCCAGCGATCCCATGGCCATTCCGCTCACGCCTTTCGAGCGCCAGTTTGAAGACTTCGGCAACGCCGTCAAGGCCAAGTCCACGCCGCTGGTCTCCGGAGAAGAGGGGCTCAAGGCGCTGGAAGTGGTGATGGGCATCTACGAGAGCTGCAAGAGCGGCCGGCCGGTGCGGCTCGCGTAAGCGGGCCAGTCGGATGAAGCAACAATGAGCTGGACCGAAGTCAGAGTCCCCGCCACCAGCGCCAATCTCGGGCCCGGCTTCGACGCGTTGGGCATGGCGCTCAGCATCTATCTGGAGTGCCGCTTCCGCCCGGCGGAGGCGCTCATCATCCGGCCGAGCGGGAGAGATGCGCAGATGATCTCTCCCGGCGCCGATAACCTCATCTGGCAGACCGCCCAGCAGGTGGCCGAGCACAATGGCCGGCCGATGCCGATGATCGAGCTGGAAGTGAACAACGACATTCCCATCGGCAAGGGCCTCGGCTCTTCCGCAGCCGCGCTGGTGGCGGGTGTCGTCATCGCCGACGAGGCTCTCGGCCTGGGGTGGGACCGCCACAAGATCCTCGACGAGGCGGCGCGCATCGAAGGCCATCCGGACAACGTGGCGGCGGCCGCCCTGGGCTCCATCGTGGCCAGCGCCATCGACAGCGAAGGCATCACTCGCGCCGTGCGCATGCAACTGCCGGCGCGCTACGGCGTGGCCGTGATCGTGCCGGACTTCATCCTGCCCACTTCGGAAGCGCGCGCCGTGCTGCCGAAGACGTTCTCCCGCGCCGACGCCGTCTTCAACATCCAGCGCTCCGCGCTGCTCATCGCGGCGATGCTGACGCAGACCACCGACGCCTTCCACGAGGCGTTGATGGACCGGCTGCATCAGCCCTACCGCGCGCCGCTGGTGCCCGGACTGAGCGAGATGCTGGAGCTGCGCACCGAAGGCCTGTTGGGCTGCGCGCTCTCCGGCGCCGGTCCCAGCGTGCTGGTCTTCTACGAGCGCGGCCACGAAGAGGTCTGCAAGCTGATGCAGGAGATCTTCGCCCGTCACGGACATGCCAGCGAGGTGCTGTGGGCCCACATCCCGGACCACGGCTACGATTGTCTGCAAGGGCTCTAGCGCGTCATGGCCGATTCTGTCCGGTTGCAGCCCAGCGAAGTGGCGCGCGCCCTGCTTCACCGCACGGAACCCAGCCGTGCCGCGGCGCCGTTCAATGCCGTGACTTCCGTGAATCTGAACGGCCACCGGATCGCGGTGGGGACCCAGGAGACTTTCCCAGGAGGGTCGCTCAACACCTCAAGCCTGCTGTATGAGTTCGCCGGGAAAGGCGAGCTGGTTTCCTCGGCCATCGTGGATAACTCGCGGTTGAACTACTCCGAGATGGAGGCGCAGCACCTGATCGCGCCGGGGGCGATGGAGCGCGGCCGGGCGCATCTGGGCGATCTGATTTGGCTGAAGAGGTGGTCCCGGTGAAGTTAACGGTTGGCTATAACCTGCTATAACCTTCGCTGCGCGAGAATGCGTATTCCTGCGCTAGGGGGATCCGCTGAGGTGTGCCAAGCTGTGGCTACCTATGCAGCGCCTCCAATGCCCCATCCTCCTTGCGGTCCTCGCAATTCTCTCCATCCCGGCTTACGGCGGCAAGCCAACGCGTCCGCCAACGTACACGTGGACAGTCGTCCTCCTGACGGGCGGCAACATCCTAGGGGGTCTCGACGCGGGCTCTGCCGGCTCCATCGGAACCCAGGTTGGTTGTGCGTCCCTAGATAGTTCACCCCTTTGTCAGGCATTGTCGGGGGCGAATGGATGGATCTATCCCGCCGGAAGCGTGACCGTGCAGGCTGAAGTGAAGGAACAGGGCGCTATGTACCACCCTACGGTGTTGCGCGAGTCCCGTTTCAGCCTGCTGTTTTCCAACTCGGCAGGTCACAGGCATCTAAAGTTCGGACCGATAACCGGCGGAGCCCTGACGAGGGAAACCAAGACAACAACGTTCCGAGGGAACACAATCATCTGGCAGGCCGCGAGTTCCTGCTTTGTGGACTTTGGGACCAATACCTACAACGTCGCCTTTCCCGATTGTGTCCTGAAGAACTTTCTTGAACAGGGCCAACATCCTGCGGACGGCTATGCCGAGTTACGGTTAGCATTCAACGGGCCGGCGTCTCTGCTGGAGTTGACTGACTATTCGTCGTACCAACCGGCCACGTTCTGGTTCGAGGAGGATTCTGCGCCCGGCGACTACGGTGGCACCTGCAACCTTGATAAAGCCAACATCGTCGGTGTTGATTACATTCCAGGGTTGCCCCAAAGTGCCGCCACTCTTCCTGCGGCCGGAACCTTCATACGGCGCGTCGCCCCGGACGCCTGGCAAGTGGAGATCAACTCGAACTTCAAGGGGTACAATCCCTTCCGTCTGTCAGAGCCTGACAGCGTCAAGGCAATTTGCACTGAGTGCCCGACAAAGGGCACGGTGATACACAACGAGAACATCGGCCAGCCAGAAATCAAGGCGACGTTGTACCTGATTCGGAAACAGGTGCAGTAGGAGCTTCGGCGGCGGGCGGGTTCGCGTAGACTGGACGTCGTATGCGGCCCGCCCGGTTCACATTCATCCTGTGCGTCTGCTCGGCATTCGCGCAGACCGGTGTGTGGAAGGTGACGACGCCGGGCTACGCGCATCGCGAGATGGAAGGCGGGCGGCAGTGGTTTGGGCCGGATGGCGAGGTGCGGCGGGCGCAGGCGGGCGTCCTGCTGCGGTTCTTCGATGCCACGCCCTATCGAGGAAAGACAGTGCGGCTGCGCGCCGTTGCCTGGCTGGAGAGTGCGGGCATGATGAACCGGGCGCAGTTGTGGATGCGCGTGGACCGGCCCGGCGGCGTTCGGGGGTTCTTCGACAACATGGCGGACCGGCCGATCGTCTCGGACGCCAAGGCCCGCTACGAGATCGTCGGCGAGGTGGCGGCCGATGCCGAGTGGGTGGTGGTTGGGGCGATCCTCAACGGATCGTCCGCAGTGTTGCTTGAAGGCTTCGCGCTGGAGGAGGCCAAAGACGTAGCGCCGATGGCGCGGGAGCCGGCGCGGCCGCTCAGCGCTCGCGGCCTGGAGAATCTGAAGGTCTTTGCGCGGCTCTACGGGCTGGTGCGCTTCTTCCATCCGGCCAACGCGCTGCTGAGCGCCGATTGGAACAGGCTGGCCGTGGAGGGCGTGCGCGCGGTGGAGAGTGCGGAGTCTGCGGATGAGCTGGCAGCGCGGCTGCGGAAGCTCTTTCCGGAGAGCGTCGTCATTTCGGCCGGCGCGGAGCCGGAGTGCGAAGCGCCCGTGGGGCTGCTGGTGCAGTGGAAGCACACCGGCTTCGGCGGCGGGCAGCCGGGGCTTTACAAGAGCGAGTTGATCTCCGCGAATCAGGCGGAGACCTGGCGCGGCGACGTGGGCGGCGGCATCCGTGTGGCCTTTTCGCTGACGATGCCGAAGCTGCCGGAGATGCCCAAGGCCGCGCCGGCGCGCTTCACCGGCGACGACCGCGCCACGCGGCTGGCGGACGTGATTCTGTTGTGGAACGTGATGCGGTACTTCTATCCCTACTTCGATGTGGTGGGGACCGATTGGGCCGCGGAGCTGGAGCAGGCCCTGCGCCGCGCGGCGACGGACCGCGATGGAGCGGCATTCCAGCAGACGCTGGCCACGATGGTGGCGGCGCTGAAAGACGGGCACGGTTATGTGAACGGTCCCGGCGGGCGGGGCGTCCCGCTGGCGATGCGGCTGGCCTGGGTCGAAGGAAAGGTAGTGAACGCCGAGAACGGCGATGAGGTGCTGCGCATCGATGGGCGGCCCGCGGTGGAGTTGTTGCACGAGGCGGAGCGGCAGGTGTCGGGCGCGACGCCGCAGTGGATTCGGAATCGCGCACTGCAGGAAATGGGTGCGGGCGTGGGGCCGGCGCAGGTGGAGGTGCAGCCGTTCGGTTCAAGGGAGAGCAAGGTTGTCGCAGTGGCGCGCGGCGTGCAGCCGCTGGAGAAGCGGCCGGAGAAGGTAGCTGAGTTGCAGGCCGGCATCTGGTACGTGGATCTGGCGCGGTGCGAAGACAAGGATCTGGCAGACGCCTGGCCGAAGCTGGCGGCGGCGAAGGGCGTGGTGTTCGATCTGCGCGGGTATCCGAGAGTTTCGCCGGCGTGGCTGCGGCACCTGAGCGAGCACGAGCTTCAGAGTCCGCAGTGGCTGGTGCCTGTGGTGATGAAGCCGGGCTCGATGGAGTTCGTGCGGCTCGGCCGATGGGACCTGGCGCCGGCGGCGCCGCTGATCGCTGCGAAGCGGGCGGTGATGACGGACGGGCGGGCGATCAGCTATGCGGAGTCCACGCTGGGCATCGTGGAGGCGTACAAGCTGGCGGAGATCGTGGGCTCCACGACGGCGGGGACCAATGGGAACATCAACCCGTTCCAGTTGCCGGGCGGATACCAGGTGACGTGGACGGGGATGAAGGTGCTGAAGCACGACGGCTCGCGCCACCACGGCGTGGGGATTGCGCCGACCATTCCGGTGGAGCCGACGCGCGCGGGACTGGCAGCCGGACGCGATGAAGTATTGGAGCGGGCGGTGGCGGCAGTACAATAGCAGTTGCCATGGCGAAGTCGGAAGCGTTTGAAATCGAGTGCCCGTGCTGCGGGGGCAAGCTGAAAGTGGATCCGGTGTTGAAGGTGGTGCTGAGCCACGAGGCGAAGGCGGCGCCGAAGACGATCGAGGATATCGGGGTGGGGCTGGAGAAGCTGAAGGGTGCCGAGCAGCGGCGGGAAGAGGCGTTCAACAAGAGCTTCCAGCAGATGAAGTCGTCGAAGGACGTGCTGTCCGCGAAGTTCGATGAGCTGCTGAAAAAGGCTCAGGCGGACGACCCCACGAAGCCGCCGCCCAAGCCTTTGGGATTGGATTAGTAAGTCCTGAGAAGCCCCGGCCTGACGACCGGGGGACTTGAGGATGCGCTAGCGCGGTGGCCCCGGCCTGACGGCCGGGGGAATTAAGAGATGCGGCGGATGCGGATGCCGCCGTTGGTGGTCTGGAGATTGACTTCGGGTCCGCCGCTGCCGAGTTTGAGGTCCATCTTGCGGGGGCCGTGGTCGCGATCTGTGGCGGCGCCGGGGAAGTCCGAGTGGAGGCCGCCGTTGGTGGTTTGGGCGCGGACGTTGGCCTGGAACGATGCGGGGATGGCGACGGTGACGCCGCCGTTGGTGGTTTCCACGTTCATGCCGGTGCCTTCCCAGCGGGCGCCGGCGAGTTCGACATTGATGCCGCCGTTGGTGGTGCTTCCTTTCACCGTGCCATTGACGGCCGCGAGGTGGATGCCGCCGTTGGTGGTGTGGAAGGAGATGTTGCCGCGGACATCGGCGACATGGATGCCGCCGTTGACGGAGTTGAGATCCAGATCCTGCTGTCGCGGGGCGAAGATCTCATAGGTGACGCTCCACTTCTGATCGCCCCATTTGCCGGCGATGCCGGAGCGGGGGCCGGTGGCCTTGACCTTGGAGCCGGCGGTCTCGACGCGGACCTGGGGCAGCAGGCTCTTGGCGTCTTCGAGAGAGTCGCCCCAAGCTTCGACGCGGGCGCGGACGAGGATTTCATTGCGGTCCCAGGCGGTGACGCGGATGCCGCCGTTGGGGGCGGCGTCGACGGCGAGTTTGCCGGTGGCGGGCGCGGTGGACTCGCGCATCTCGCAGACGCGGTTGGGCTGGCCGTTGTTCTTGCCGCAGGAGAGAGTCTTCTCCTGTGCGGGGACGAGGCAGGCGGTAAAGAAAAGGGCCGCTCCAAGGGCGGACGCTGTGCGCAGGTTCATGCTGGCACCTCCACCGAATGAAGACGGCCCAGAGGCGGAAAAGTTCGGTAGAAGTTTGTTACTTCTTGTCGGCTGCCGGGGCGGTGGGGGGCAGCTTGCGGAACTGGAGATTGCGGTAGTACGTGGTGCTCTTGGGGTCGTGGCCCTGGAGAGCGAGGTAGCCCTTCATGAAGGTCTTCTTCTCGTCGACGAAGTCGGTGATGACCTTGCCGTTCACCTTGATGATGATGTGGTTGCCGTCGGCGATGATGTCCTGGGTGCCCCATTCGTCGTTCTTGGTGGGGCTTTCGAAGTTCTTGTGGAAGTTGTAGAGGGAGCCGGTTTTGACGGGGTCGGTGTGGGTGGCGTTGACCTGCGCTTCGTAGCCCTTGGGGAAGCCGGGGCCGAAGGCGGTGCGGAAGTACATGCCGGAGTTGCCGCCCTGGGTGCACTTGAACTCGGCCTTGAACTCGCAATTCTCGCATTCCTCTTTCATCCAGAAGAGGTGGCTGCGGAAGCCGGAGGTTTTGAGGGCGGGCTTGCCGTCTTCCTTGACAACGGTCCAGGCTTCGGGGTGCTCGTTGGCCTTCCAGCCATCGAGGTTCTTGCCATTCCACATCTTGACCCATTTGCCGGGCTTGGCCGCCTTGTCGGCCGCGCAGATGGGCAGGGCGAGGACCAGGCTGGTAAGGAGAATCGTACGGAGGTTCATGTCCGATATTGTACGGGAAACGGGGCGGATCTTGTTTCTTGCATCTAAAGAGAGGCTGGCGCATCTGAGAGGGAATCGAAAGGGGAATCAGCCGATGTACGAAGACAAGAATCCGATCGCTCAACTGGTGCACCTGTATGTGGACGGGGCGTTCAGCCGGAGAGAGCTGGTGCGTAGAGTGACGAGGAAGACGGGCAGCGTGGCGGCGGCGGCCGCGGCACTGGCGGCGTTTCCGGAGGAGATGTCGGCGCAGGCGACGCCGGTGCCGCCGGGGGTGCGGGTGGCGGAGAACGATGCTGAGATCGTGGCGGGGGACGTGACGTTCCCGGGGCTGGCGGGCGTCGTGTACGGATACCAGGCGGTTCCGAAGAAGGCTTATCAGGAGTTGCAGCCCGGGGTGATTATCGTGCACGAGAACCGGGGACTGGTGGACCACATCAAGGACGTGGCGCGGCGGGCGGCGAAGGCGGGATTCAACGCCCTGGCGGTGGATCTGCTTTCGCGGCAGGGCGGGACGGCGCAGTTCACGGAGCCGACACAGCAGACGGCGGCCTACAACCGGACGACGCAGGTGGAGCGCCGGGAGGGCCTGATGGCCGGGCTCGATCACATGAAGCGCATGGATACGATCATCTACAACCGGATTGGGATCATGGGCTTCTGCGCGGGGGGCGGGAATACGTGGGATTTCGCGGTGAACTTCGAGGAGATTGGCGCCGCGGTGCCGTTCTACGGGACGCCTCCGGCGGCGGCGGATCTGGACCGGCTGAAGGTTCCGGTGCTGGGGATCTACGCGGAGCGGGACAGAAACCTGACGCAGCAGATGCTGGTGGCGGCGGATACGCTCAGCCGGAGTCAGAAGATCTACGGATTGAGTGTGTACGAGGGTGTGGGGCACGCGTTCCACAACGACACGGGCGCGGCCTACAATGCGGAGGCCGCGATGGACGCGTGGGCGCGGAGCATGGCTTTCTTCAACAAGTGGCTGCGGCGGGCGGGGTAGGAGAGCGCCGGCAGATGGAAGCCCCGGGCCGGCGCCCGGGGGACTATTCTCGCCAGTTGGGTAAGGAGACGTTGGTGCGGTAGTTGGACTCGTTGTAGTCGGGAGTGCGGGTGGGGGCGTAGACGCGCTTTGAGGGCGCGGGGCGGTCCTGGGTGTAGATCCAGACGGATTTGGTGTCCCAGAGGACGATTTCGTCGCGGGGGTCGCCGGTGAGGTCGAGGACGTTGTAGGCGAGGTCGGGGTGGCCGTCGTCGGGGAACATGACGACGCGGCGGAGTTCGCCGTCGAGGAGGCCGCCTTCGCGCGGGTTGCCGGAGAGCATGGCATACTCGATGCCGGTGCCGGTCCAGTTGACGGGGAGGAGCGGGGTGGCGTGGGGGACGGGCTCGGATTGCTTGAGGAGGTTGCCCTGGTAATCGAACAAAGAGACGATGCCGGGGTTGCGCCAGAAGTTGACGGTGATGAGCTGGAGGCCGGGGACGTCGTCGCGGAACTTGGCGACGGAGGGGGATTGGGCGTGGCCGATGCGGAGGTGCTTGATGATTTTGCCTTCGCGATCGAAGAGGAGATAGCCTTCGTCGGAGCCGCAGGCGTAGACCATGGGCTGGGCCTTGGGGTCGCCGGAGAAGTTGCCCATGACGATGCCGTCGGCGTGGTCGCGGAGTTCCTTGTCGTGGGACCAGAGCTGGCGGCCGTCGCTGGACCAAAGTGAGTAGCCGAGCATGAACTCCTGGCGGCCGTCGCCATCGGCGTCGTAGGGGTAGGGGAAATGGCCGGTCTGGCCTTCGCCCTGCCAGAGGAGCTTGAGGTCGTTCTTGATGCCGAGGGAGAAGACCCAGAAGTAGCGGTAGCGGTCTTTGACCAAGATTTCGGTGGCGCCGGAGGCGCTTTGGCCCCGGGCTGACGCCCGGGGGAAATCACTGATTTCGGTGGCAGTTGGTGGTGGCGCCTTCGGCGCGGTGGCCCCGGCCTGACGCCCGGGGGAACTATTGATGAAGGCGAGGGAGTCTCCGCTGTTGAGTTCGTAGGGGCGCTCTTTGAGGTTGGGGTCTGCGCGGGGCATCCAGGTGGAGGCGCGGAGCTTGCCGGTGGCGCCGTCGAGGATCTGGAGCTGGAAGTCGCGGACGAGGACGACTTCGTTGCGGCCGTCGAGATCGACGTCGTGGATCTGGAAGGGCATGTCGTTGGTGAGGAGGCCGTTGCGCGGGTCGGGACGGCCGGACTGCCAGAGGACCTTACCGTCGAGGGTGACGGCGGTGAGGCAGGAGATGTGAGAGAAGGCGTCGCCGCGGACGCGGGGGATGTTCTGGCCGAAGAGCATATCGATGCGGCCGTCGCCATCGAGGTCGCCGAAGCGGACATCGCGGCCGGTGCCGAAGCCGGGTGTGTCGAACTTCTTCCAGAGAACGGGCTTGGGGTTGGCGGCGCGGAGTTCGGCGAGCTGCTTCTCGCGGGCACCGATGCGGGCTTTGATTTGGGCGGCGGCGGGATCTGGGGCTGACACGGCGAAGTCAGTGAAGCGGGCGGGGGCGTTGGCGGCGATGCCGGCTTTGCCCTTGAGGATTTCGGAATCGGTGGTGTCGAAGATGAGCTGGCCGTCGATGAAGGCGCGGATGCGGGGGCCATTGGATTCGACGCGGAGGGTGTAGTAGCGGCGGACGTCGTAGACGAAGGGGGCGGAGGCGAGTTCGCGCCAATCCATGGTGCGGAACTGTTTGTCGAGCGGCTGGCGGATGGCGAGGCGGGCGAGCTTACCTTGGGCGAGGCCGAAGAAGTAGTAGTGGCGGTTGGTGCGGTAGCGGAAGACGAGGCCGGAGAACTGGTCGAAGGAGAGGGGCTTGAGCTTGACCTCGACGGTGGTGTCGAACCACTCTTCGTCGCCGGTGATGAAGAGGGGGTTGTATTCGGCGGGACGGGCGTTGATGGCGTGCTGCTCGATGTAAGACTTGCCGTTTTCGTCGGAGACGATCCAGGCGTCGTCGTGGACGATGGGGTTGGTCCAGGGCGCGAGGGGGACGCCGCGGTGGGGGAGGTAGTGGTACTCCTGGATGGCGGCGTTGAGGAGTCCGACGGGGGTGGAGAGCCAGCCGGGGGGGTAGCGGGAGAAGTCGTCTTTAAAGAGGTCGGCGGCTGGGAGGGCGAGAGGCAGGGCGAGGAGAAGAGCGAGTTTCCGCATGGCGTGCTGGGGGTTATCGTATCAGGGGCCTGACGGAATTGCGGCGTGGGGAGTTGGAGCGATGGGTTCGTTCGGCGGATTATGGCGAGGAGGCAGCGGTCCGCCTGGCGGGCCTGGAGGCGGAGATGGGCGGCCCGGCGTTGGAGGGCGGCGAAGGCTTGGGCGTGGGTGTGGAGGAATTCGAGGGGATCAGGGGATTCGAGGAAGCGCTGGTGGAACTGCGCGATGAGGAAGGCGTAGTGCATGAGGTGAACGCGGAGGATGGCGCGGCGGGCGGCGGTGGCGCGGGCGAGGGTATCAGTGAACTCTTCGGAGACTAGGGTGGCGAGGCGGTTGGCTTCGATCGACAGGAAATAGGGGAGCGGGGTTTGGGCAGAGCGGAAGCCGTGGCGAGTGGAATTGCGGGCGGAGCGGACTTTGCCTTCGGTGGTGCGGGGTCCGGTGGATTTGCGGGCGTTAGCGCGGTTGGCGGCGAGGCGGCGCTCTGAGATGGGTTTGTCCGGCATTTTTGATCACCCTTGCCGGAAGCGGAGGAGGGTTTGGATGCCGTGGTGTTTGTGGCGCGCGGCGTGGTCCCGTTGATCGACGGCGGCGACGAGAGCGGGGCCGGCGGCGACTTCGTCCTGCCAGGCGAGCATGGTGAGGAGACCGGGGGATGGGTTCGAGTGGCGAGGATCAGGTTGGGCAGCGTTGGCCCGGATGCGGAGGTCGAGGGTGCGGGTGGCGAGGTGCGAGAGGCGCTGCTGGATGTAGAAGGTTTCGGCGAGTTCGTCGGCGATCATGGCGGCGAAGTGGTTAGAGGGTTGGAACTGTTGATGGACGGCGTGGCGGAGGTGCTGATAGGCGGGTTGAGAGGAGAGGAAATCGGCCGGGAGGAGGGCGACGTCGAAGGGGGAATCGGGATGGTTGTTCATAGATTCACTCGCGTGCGCATTGTGGCACGGGGAAAAGCGAACAAAGTGCGAATTATGGAGTCAAGTGATTGAAAAGGCGATGTCGATTTATTTCTGAGATGCGTGAATATGTCATGGGCCCCCCGGGGCGGGCGCACAACGAGGGATGAAAACCGCGCCAAGGGCGCGGACGGCCAATGGGCGAAGGAATGGTGGGCCCTTAATTGCCTAAGTGCCGGAGCCTACAGGGCTTATAATTGGCCCTTTTCGAAGGATTCACTCGGGCGAACATCGTGTTCAGAGATCAGATTTGGACTCGGGCGGGGGAGGGCATTGCGGCGGCATACCCGGAGTTGACGGCGACAGATCGGTAAAGGGACACTTCAGGCCGGAGTTGCAGGCGGCTCAGGTGGAAGCGCAGGCGGGGCAACGTGGCGGAGTTCCGATTGCGGAGGCGAGCGCAGGATGGCGGTGCGCGATATCAACCGACCTGAATGAGGGACTTGCGGTATTGCTTGAGCGCTTCGGGCAGGACCTCGACGCCGAGTCCAGGGCCGCAGGGAACGGCAATCATGCCGTCACTGGGGTCCGGGGCGATGCGCTCGCGGATGACGGCGTCGCGGAAGGGGCTCTCCGTCTGGTCGAATTCGAAGGTGACCGGAGGCGCGTGCAGTCCTTCCGTCTGCGGAGGGGTGGCGGCCATCCAGTGTAGAGTGGCTGCGGTCCTGATGGCGGTGCCCCAGTTGTGGGGAACGAGACGAAGGTGATTCAACCAGCAGAGGTAGGACAGGCGGCGTCCGCCGGTGAGGCCCACGGTATCGAGATCGGGCTGGATGATATCGACGAGCCGAGGCTGAATGAAATCGAGGATGAGGCGGTCAGTGGAGAGCGTTTCGCCGGAGGCAATGGGGATGCGAAGCGATTCGGCGAGGCGTTTGTAGCCGGGGAGATCGGTGGCCAGAAGCGGCTCTTCCCACCAGAAGGGGTTGAATTCCTCGAGGCGCCGGCCGAGCGAGAGCGCAGTGCCGGCGTCGTAGGCGCAATTGGAGTCGACGCCGAGTCCGACCGAGTCGCCGATGGCCCGGCGGACGGCGCGAACGGCGCGCACATCGGTGTCGGGACCGTAGCCGATCTTCATCTTCATGGAGCGCCAGCCCTGGTTCTTCCAGCCGAGCGCTTCCTCGACGAGGCCTTCCTCAAGGTCGGGCCAGTCCAGACGGTAGAGCGCAGTGAGGTATGGCTCGATGCGGCTTCGATGGCGGCGTCCGAGGAGATCGCAGACAGGCCGCCCAAGCAGCTTGCCACAGAGATCCCAGAGGGCCACGTCCAGTCCGCCGGCGGACGGTTCACCGACACGAGTCTGGTGGCCTGCGGGCGGGCGCAGATCATCGAAGATCGCCTCGACTTCGAACGGGGAGCGGCCGATGACGAGTTCGGGATTTTCAAGGAGCCGCGATCCGCCCCAATTGCCGTCGCCCCAGCCGGTGACACCCTCATCAGTAATCACCTCGACGACTGTTGCCGAGCGCGTGCCGGTCCAGCCCAGGGACCAACCGAACCTCCGGGAGAGCGCGGCTTCGAGGATATGGATATTGACTTTGACGATTCTGACGCCGGAAAGCCGATCGATGCCGAGCACGGATTCCTGGTTGACGGATTGCGAGTTCACGATGCCTCCTTGGGATGAACTGGAGAGCTGAATCCAAACAGTCCTGTGCGAGACGCCCCGAATGGCCCAGGTGAAGGATGGGAGGAAGAGAGGTTCCGGCCGCAGGGGTTTAGGCGCGGCGTGCGGTGGGAAGTCAGTTCGGCATTGCCACCCGGCGCCCGGCGACGGCACATCCGGGCGGATTGGCGAGGCGCGACCTGGGCGAGCTTCAGGCTGCGGCTACCCGGAACAGCGGCACCGTAGCGATGCAACCAGGTGGAACCCTGCGAAGGGCCGGAAGAGAAGGTTGCGAGGCCGAGCGGATTGAGGCGGGCAGAGGTAGAGCGGGCGGGCCGCAAGTAGGCATGCGGCAGCGAGGCGGTGGTGGGCTGAAGCGGGAGGAGCGTCAGGAAGAGAGGGTTCGCATGCATGGAGTGCACTATTTTCTCGACTTGCCTCCCCTGCGAGGATGAGAGGCGGCACCGGACTTACCCGTGATCGCGGCTACGTCAATCTTACCCGTCTTGTCTTCGATCTGGCCGACGGGCGAGCTGGCATCGGAGCGATGGGCGATGATGGCGACGCGGGCGTCGGCGGCGTTCGAGTGCCGTCTAGATTGGGCGGTGGAATTTTTGCGTATGATCCCAATCGACCACGCGAGTTCCGGTGCGGCGGCGATGCGCGTTTCGAGCGGGTCATCGATGGGGACGCCGTCGATGAGCATCAACAGTTCGCAGGGCTCCCGGAGGATGGCATCGGCATTCCCTGGCAGGTGGGTCCCGTCTCCGACACGCTGCTTCAGCACCCCCATGATCTCCAGAGCCTTGAGCGCAAGCCGCAGCGAGGAGCGGTTGACGCCGAACGCGGGCGCGAGTTCACGTTCCGGCGGCAACCTGGCGCCCAGGGCGAGCACGCCGGAGGAGGTGAGCGCCCTCACCCTCGAATGAGCTGGTTTGTGACGCCGTCCTGATCTGCGGGAGGGGCCGGTGAAGTAGACACAGTTTTGACCAGTACACCTGTCGAGCAACGGCGGATGATTCTCGTCCGGCTCATGTTGCGCGGGACGCTTCAGTGGACAGGGCCAGCGGGTTGAGCGGTGTTAGGGTAGGAGCAGCCCAGTATGCCCAAACACACACTCTCCCTTCTCCTAGTGGCCGCACTGGCGGCGAGCGCCGAGGCGCCTCGCGGCAAGGTGGTGGTGATTTCTTTGGATGGGTTTCCGGCTTATGCGCTGGAGGATCCGAAGCTGCCGGTGCCGACGCTGCGACGGTTGATGAGTCAGGGGGTTTATGCGAGCAAGATCAGCGTGAATCCCACGGTGACCTGGCCGAACCACACTTCGATGGTGACCGGGGTGGGGGCGGACGAGCACGGGCTGTTGGCGAACGGGACGATTACGCGGACCGGCGGGTGGCCTCCGATCAAGGTGGAGCCGTTTGTCGAGAAGACGAAGATGGTGCACGTGCCGACCGTCTACGACGCCGTGTACCAGGCGGGGCTGACGACGGCGCAGGTGGATTGGGTGGCGATTGAGAAGGCGCCGACGATCACCTGGGCGTTCCGGGAGTGGCCGGCGGCGGACGGTCCGCTGGAGAAAGAGATGCTGGAGAAGGGGGTGATTTCGGCGGCGGATCTGGAGGGATTCACTCGGGCGAACATCGTGTTTAGAGATCAGATTTGGACTCGGGCGGGGGAGTTTCTGATTTTGAACCATCAGCCGGATTTACTGCTGTTTCATTTGCTGACGCTGGATTCGGAACACCACAGCTACGGGCCGAATACGCTGGCGGGCCGGACGGCGATGGCGTTTTTGGACTCGTGTGTGGAGAAGATCGTGAAGGCGGTGGAGAAGGCCGGGCTGGCGGAGCGGACGACGTTTCTGATCGTTTCGGACCACGGTTTCAAGGGGTACAAGAGCCAGGTGCGCGCCAACATCGCACTGCAGCAGGCCGGGCTGGGGGAGAAGGTGTATGTGCTGCCGGAGGGCGGGACGGCTTATGTGTACGTCTCAGACGATGCGCTGATTCCGCAGGTGCGGGCGCTGCTGGGGCGCGTGGAGGGCGTGGACCGGGTGATTGGTACGGAGGAGTATGCGGCGCTGGGGTTGCCGACGCCGGCGCAGGATGCGCAGTTTGGTCAGCTTTTGTTGGCGGCGAAGGAGGGGTATTCGTTTTCGGGGGCGACGGGCGGTCCGGTGACGGCGGCGGTGCCGCAGACGGGCGGGAGCCACGGGTATCTGGGGTCGGACCCGGAGATGAACTCGATCTTCATTGCGGCGGGAGCCGCGGTGAAGGCTCGGGGGAGGATCGGTACGGTGTCGAGCATCGATATCGCGCCGACGATCGCCGAGTTGCTGGGGGTGAGGCTGCCCACGGCGAAGGGGCAGGCGATCCGGCTGCAGTAGATCGATAGAGACGAGGGGTGTGGGGGCTACTTCCGGCGGGAGTGCGCTAAGCTACTTGCAACAGCGCAGTTGGATCTGGGAACCACCGCCATGCCTGGGCTATCGATTCGCCTTTCCGCGGTCGCGGCCGCGATTGTGATTGTCTCCGCCTGCGGCCATTCGCATGCGCCGCCGGGCGGGGGCTCGTCGACGACGCGGGACGGGCGGCTGTCGCCGCTGCTTTCGAAGCTGGGGCATTTGAATGCGCCGGTCAGCACGCGGTCTTCCGAGGCCCAGAAGTACTTCAACCAGGGCCTGACTCTGGTGTACGCGTTCAATCACGCCGAGGCGCTGCGATCTTTCCAGGAAGCGGCGCGGATGGATGCGGGCTGCGCGATGGCGTACTGGGGGCAGGCGCTGGCGCTGGCTCCGAACATCAACGATTCCGCCATTGGGCCCGACCGGGAAGAGCAGGGGGCGCGAGCGATTGCGGAGGCGTTGCATCGCAAGGGGGGCGCCAGTGGGAGGGAAGCCGCGTTGATCGACGCGCTGGCGGCGCGGTTCGAGCTGGGAGGACAGCCCGACCGCAAGGCGCTGAACGAGCGGTATGCGGCCGCGATGAAGCAGGTGCGCGCGCGGTTTCCGGAGGATCCGGATGTGGCTACGCTGTTTGCGGATGCCGTGATGAACACGATGCCGTGGGATTACTGGCGGGGGAATACGCCGAAGCCCGGCGTGCAGGAGGCGCGGGAGGCGCTGGAGCGGACGATTGCGAAGTACCCGGATCACATGGGGGCGCACCACATGTATATCCATCTGCTGGAGGCGTCGGAGTGGGTGGACCTGACGGTTCCGAGCGCGGAGCGGCTGGGGTCACTGGCTCCGGGAGCGGGGCACCTGGTGCATATGCCGTCGCACGTGTTCATCAGGGTGGGGCGCTACGAGGACGCCGCGGCGGCGAATGAGCGGGCGGTGCTGGCGGATGAGGATTACATCACGCAGTGCCGGGCGCAGGGGATCTATCCGGCGGCGTACTATCCGCACAACGTGCATTTTCTGAATGCCGCGCTGGTGATGAGCGGGCGGTCGAGGGAGGCGATCGATTCGGCGTTCAAGGTGGCGTCGCGGCACGCGGACCACATGCTGAAGCAGCCAGGGTTTGGGTTTGCGCAGCTGCTGCGGACCATCCCGGTAATGACGCTGGTGCGGTTTGGGAAGTGGCAGGAGATTCTGCTGCAGGCGCGGCCATCTGCGGAGTTTCCGTATGTGGTGTCGATGTATCACTTCGCGCGCGGCTACGCGCTGGCGGCGCAGGGCAAGGCGGAGCAGGCGCGGGGGGAGTTGGAGGCGATGCGGGTGGCGGCGGCGGATCCGACTTTGAAGGATGAGAAAGTGTTCGACATCAACTCGCTGGAGAAGCTGGCCGGGATTGGGGTGGCGATGCTGGAGGGGGAGTTGGCGTACCGGAAGAAGGATTGGGGTGGTTCGATGGCGAGTTACGGGAAGGCCGTGGAGCTGGAAGACGCGCTGCTTTATAGCGAGCCGCCGGATTGGATGCTGCCGCCGCGGCAGTATCTGGGAGCGGCGCAACTGGCGGCGGGCAAGTACGCCGAGGCCGAGGCGACTTTTCGCGCGGATTTGAAGCGGCACAGGGACAATGGGTGGTCGCTGAAGGGGCTGGAGATGGCGCTGCGGAAGGAGGGCCAGGGGGGAGAGGCGAGTGAGGTGGAGGCGCGGTTCCGCAAGGCTTGGAACAGGGCGGATGTGAGGATTGAGAGTTCGCGGTTTTGAGGTGGGGCGAGGAGGCGGTGCTATCGTGCCTCACCCAGGACGAAGCTGGCGCGTTGGCGGCGGAGGAGTTCGTGGGGGAGGAGGCTGGTGAGGCCGAGGCCCAGGCAGGCGTCCGGGATTTTGACTCGTCTAGGGGAGCGGCCGGGCACTTCGTAAGTGACAACGTGGTGTTGGCCCTGGAGGGCTTGGGCGACAAGGTGGTAGTCGGCCGTCCGCAGGAATTCATTGAGCGCCGAGCGGTGATAGTCCTGATTGGTCACCCAATTCGTGACCCCGGCATAATGGGGGGCCGTGGCTGCGTCTGGTTTGAGGAAGAAGGAACTGGGGAGGGCGTTGACCCAGTCCGCGAGGTCATCCTGCTGGGACCGCAGTTCTTCAAGAACCTTCTCGACGCTAAAGACCGCACCGGCGGCGTGCTGGACTTTGATCCAGTTCCAGAATCCGGGGCAGAAATCAAAGCCGTAGTGAATTCGTTTGGCGGTGATGAGGACGTTGCTGTCAAGCAAGTAGGCCATCAGCCGGTGAACCCCAATCTTTGAGCGAGGTTATCGAAGGTCAGCATGCGTTTGAAGCCGAGGAGGTTGAGAGCTTCTCCAAAGGTGGTCCGGCCGCCGAGAGTGCTGGCGACGAGGGCGTACTCGAAGCGACGGCTGACTCGGACATCGAGGGTGCGGTAGAAATCGCCGCCGGCGGCAGGCGCGGGCGCGAGATCCCGCAGGCGCCGGTTCTCAGCGTGATAGGCGGTCCAGAACCGCTCGCGGCTGGAGAAGACCCCGGCCTCAAACATGCTGCGGAGGATGACGAGGCTGCTCACCTTGAAGCGCCGGGCGAGGCGCGCGGATGCGGCCGGGACGGATTCGCCGTGCCGGAGTTCCCGCTGGAGGAGAGAGAGCGGCACCAGAACTTCGGCCGCGACCTGATTGCACCAGTGTTCGGTGTCCGTTTCCGGGAAGACGGAGGCTTCGGCGTCGGAGAGGGCGGATTCACCCAATGCGAGATGGGCGAGTTCGTGGGCGACGGTGAACATCTGTGCGGACTTCGAATCCGCTCCGTTGACGAAGATGAGCGGTGCGGTGGGATGAGCGAGGGCGAAACCGCGGAACTCTTCCGGGTTCAGCTTGCGGTGGGTGTTGCTGCCGACCACGCCGTTCACCATGATGAGGACGCCGGCGTCCTCGACGGCGTGAATCAAGTGGCGGAGGGCGTCGGTCCAGGAGGGAAGCTGGCGACGTTGATCCAAGTCGAGCCCGATGGCCGCGCGGATCGCGGCGGCCGCCTGAGGCACGGGGGTGGTGCGTGTCACGGAGTTCACCAGGCGGACCGGCTCCAAGCTTTCTTCGCGGGCGAAATCCTCGAACCAAGCTTGACGCTGCTGGCAGAGGTAGATGGTGTCCAGCAGATCTCCGCTGGGTTTCGTCAGGGTTTCCGCGCGGCGAGTTCTGAAGTCCGGGATGGGCAGTGGTTCGACGGGCGGTTCGGGGAGGAAGAGGAGGCCGAAGGGTGTGTAGGTGGCGGCAGCGAAAGACTCGAGTTGCCGCTGAGTGGGGGTGGACTTACGGTCCAGCCATGCGGCCAGCTTGGGAAATCTCCGGTGAAGCGAATCGACACTCTTGCCGGAGCGCTCGATGGCCCAACGCAGGATTTCCGGGGCAACCTCCACATGAGCCATGGTAACCAGTTCCGCGGAGACCGTGGTGAAGACTGCCACGGCTGGGGCTATGGCGCGGCTGGGGCTGTGAGGCGGGCGGGGCCGAAGAGGCCGGCGGGGAGGGGTTTGGCTTGGGGGGAGATGTTGACGGGGGTGGGAGCGATGGGTGGGGCGGCGGGGTTGGCGCGGTCGGCGAGGATGCGGTTGAGCCAGGTGTTGGTGACTTCGACTTCGAGGGTGTTTTCGCCGGGTTTGAGGAGGTCTGTGACTTCGAGGCGCCAGGGGGCGCACCAGATGGTTCCGGTGGGGTGGCCGTTGAGAGTGACTTTAGCGAGGCTGCTGAGGGGGCCGAGGTCGAGATAGACCTTTGATTTTGTGGCGGGGGCCTGGAGGGTGGTTTTGTAGATGGCCGTGCCGCTGTAGGCTTTGATGCCGGGCTCGGGGCGGGTGGTCCAGTCCTGGAGCTTTTCGAACTTCACGGTGCCGGGGCCTCCGTAGGCGGGATCGAAGGTCACCTGCCAGGGGTTGCTGAGATCGGCCAGGGTTTGGAGTTTGGGGAAGTTGGGTCGGGTGGAAGGCTTGGGTGGGGCCGGGCGGCGGAAGAGGATGAAGTGGCTTTGGCGGGGTTCGAAGGTGAGTTCGATGGTGGTCTGGCCGTTGGCGTGTTGGAAGGCGGGGAGATCGCGGTGGGCGCCGGTGACGGCGTCCCAGAGTTCGGGCTGGCGGCCGGTGGTGCGGAAGGCGATGGATTTGGTAACGGCTTCGTCGGTTTGGTTGGAGAGGAAGTAGATGTCGGCCTCGTCGCCGCGGCGATGGGCGAAGGGGAAGGTGGGGGCGACGTCGGGGAGGAGATGGAGGTCGTCGAAGATGGTTTGGAGTTCGACGTTGCGGTAGATGCGGCCTTGGCCGTATGGGGCGGAGCGGCGGGCGGCGCCGTCGCAGTCCTTCCAGATTTCGGCGGCGAGGGCAGATAGTTCGCGGTCGGCGGCGGGGTAGTTTTCGAGGCTGGGGGATTGGGTGGGGGGCTCACCGAGGACGATGCCGCCGGAGGCGATCAGCTGGCTGAGACGGCGGAGGAGCGCGGGACGCATGGTGGTTTGCGGGGGGAGGACGAGGACACGGAAGGAGTGGCCGTTGGGGAGGACGAAGCGGCCGTTCTGGACGGTGAGGCGGTGGAGAATGGCGTCGGCGTTGATGTCGTCGTAGGCGTAGCCGGGGGGCGGAGCCGGGACGTGGGAGCCGCGCATCTTGGGGGCGTCCTCGCCGATGAAGTAGGCGATGTCGGCGACGGGGAGGCCTTGCTGGAGGAGGAAGTCGCGTCGGCGCTGATAGTCGATCCAGGCGGTGGAGGCTTCGAACCAGGTGTTGTGGCGCTGCATTTCGATGCCGGCCCACCAGTTGAGGCCGGGTTTCTTTTCGCTGGGCTGGGAGGTGTAGACGTGGAGGACGACGTGGTTGACGCCGAGGGTGGAGGCCCAGTCGCCGCGGAGCTTGAGGCGCCAGGGATCGAAGGTAAAGGCCGTGGCGCTGGAGGTGAAGGACTCAGAGTGGACGATGGGCATGCCGTAGATGTGGGCGGCTGAGGCGGCGGCGCGGATTTCGGTTTCGCCGAGCTGGCCGGTGGTCCAGAATTCGCCGCCGATTTCGTGGGATTGGGAGCCGTAGTAGAGGAACTCGGAGGCGAAGCCCCAGTGGCCGTAGTTTTCGAGCCAGAGGCGGAGGTTGTGCTGCTGGGCGAGGTCGCGGAGGGCGCCGACGTAGTGGGTGGCGATGCGGTCGGCGACGAGGCGGCGGAGGTCCCAGAGGAAGCGGTCGGATTGGCTGGCGGAGTTGACGATGCGGCCGGAGAGGACGGGGAGGTAGGGGAGGGGGTCGTAGTGGTAGCGGGCGGTGAAGTCGCGGGCTAGGTCGTCGGTCCAGTTCTGGGAGCCGACTTCGTAGCTATCGGCGACGACGTGGCGCCAGGCGGGGCGGTCGGCCGGGGGGATGCTTTGGAAGATGCGGCCCATGAACTCGTTGAAGTGCCGGGTGACGTGGGCGCGGGACATCTTGTCGATTTCGAAGCCGGTGGCTTCGGGGGGCGCCGGGGCATTGTGGACGCCGGTGGGGCTCATGCCGATGCGCTGGACGATCCACTGGCCGGGCGGGACGTCCCAGGTGAGGCGGCCGGCGGCGAAGTTCGAGGAGAGGTTGCGGATCTGGCTGCTGGGGATGAGGCTGGACGGGGCGGGTTCCGGGGAGGGGGGCCAGAGGTAGGAGTCCCAGGCGGGCTGGGGATCCTGGAAGAGCTTGGCGAGCTGCTTTTCGTAGAAAGAGTCGAGGGTGGCGCGGGGGGATAGTTCGATGCGGGCGATTTCGCCGCCGCCG
>JACQZS010000262.1 GCA_016213725.1 Acidobacteriota bacterium
CCACGCTCTCCGGAGCGGCAGTGATGGAGTATGGGCTGCCGGTGGTGCTGACGGGGGACTACGCGGCGACGGCATTTACACTGGAGCGGCAGTGATGCTGAGCCGCAGGACGCTGTGTCAGATGCCGCTTTTGCTTGCTCCGCGGAGGCGGCCGGAGAACATTGTGCTGATATTGGCCGACGACCTGGGCTCAGGAGACCTGTCCTGTTACGGGTCGGCGTCGATCCGGACGCCGCGGATCGACTCGCTTGCCAGAGACGGGGTGCGATTCACGCAGGCATATGCGAATGCGCCGGAATGCACGCCGACGCGGACCGCGCTGCTGACGGGGCGCTACCAGCAGCGAGTGGGCGGGTTGGAATGCGCCATAGGGGTAGGGAACCAGGGGCGGTACGATGAGGCGCAATGGCTTCAGAAAAGAGGTGAACTGGGGCTGCCGGGAGAGTTGTCGTCGCTGCCGCGGCTGCTGAGGAGAGCGGGGTATGAGACGGCGTCGATCGGGAAATGGCACCTCGGTTACGACCAGAAGTACTGGCCGCGGGAGCATGGCTTTGACTACTCGGAAGGAGTGCTGGGCGGCAACGCGGACTACTACACGCGTCGGGAGGAAGACGGCCGGCCGGTGTACTTCGAGCAGGACCGGCTGGTGGAGCGGCAAGGGCACACGACGGATGTGATTGCCGATGCGGCGTTGCGATACCTGCGGGCGCGGGACGGGAAGCGGCCGTTCTTCCTGTATCTGCCGTTCACGGCGCCGCATACGCCGATGCAGCCGGGCTACCGGGAGTTGGTGGAGCAAATGGACCGGCGAGTGGGCGACATTCTGGACGAACTGGAGCGGAGGCGGCTGGCGGAGAATACGGCGGTGATGTTTCTCAGCGATAATGGCGCGGACCCGAACGGGTCCAATGGCGCGTTGCGGGGACGGAAGTCGAGTGTGTTCGAGGGCGGGATCCGAGTTCCGTGGCTGATGCGCTGGCCCGGAGTGACGCGGCCGGGGACACTTTTCAACGAGCCGGCGATGACGATGGATGTGTTGCCGACGTTTGTTGCTGGGGCGCAGCCGGCCGATGGGTTGGACCTGCGGCCGGCTCTGAGTGGAAAGGGGCGGTTGCCGGAGCGGACGATGTACTGGCGATATAAGCGGCAGAAGAACGTGAGGAAGGCGGTCCGGATGGGGCAGTGGAAGCTGGTTCAGGACGATGCGCAGCGGTACTTGTTTCAATTGAGCGACGATCCCGGGGAGAGGGTGAACCTGTACGGGGAACGGGCGAAGGTAAGGAAGGAGATGGAGGATCGACTGGCGCGATGGGAAGAGGACGTGCGGGCACCGCGCCTAAGAGAGCATCAGACTCAGGCGTCCCAGTAGCGGCGGGTGATGGCGATGGTGACGGTCTGGATGGCGACGATGAGGAGGACGCAGGCGAGCCAGCCGCCGGCGGACCAGAAGGCTCCGGGGAGGGCGGCGCCGGCGCTGCCGCCGAGGTAATAGAACATGCCGTAGAGGCCGATGGCGGCGCCTTTGCCTTCGTGGGCGACCTTGCCGACGAAGCTGCTGGCGGCCGACTGCGCGACGAAGACGCCGGTGCAGGAGAGGGTGAGGCCTACCATGACGGCGGCCAGCGAGGGGGCGAGGGTGAGGAGGTTGCCGCCGATGCCCAGCAGGAGGGCGGCGGTGATGGAAGTGCGGTGGCCGAAACGGTCGATCCAGCGGCCGGCGGAAGGGGTGATGGCGGCGCCGATCAGGTAGACGCCGAAGATGAGGCCGAGCTGGGCGGTATTCAGGCGGAAGGGGGATGCGGCGAGGTGGAAGTTGACGTAAGTGAAGATGGCCACCATGGTGAAGAGGACGCAGAAGCCGGCGGTGTAGGTGGCCAGCAGGCGCGGGTTGCGCAGGTGGCGGAAGATCATCTCGGCGTTGCCGCGCCGCGGGAGGACGAAGCGCTTGCCGGGGGGCATCCAGGCGCGGATGGCGAGGGCGGCGCCGAGGTTGAGGACGCCGAGGACGATAAAGGCGACCTGCCAGCTCCAGTACATGGAGAGTACGGCGGAGAGCATGCGTCCGGTGAAGCCGCCGAGGACAGTGCCGGTGACATAGGCGGCCATGGCGGCGCCGACGCCGTCGTTCCACTCCTCGTTGATGTAGGCGACGGTGACGGCGAAGATGCCGGGGGTGAAGACTCCCTGGAGGATCCGCCAGAAGAGGAACTGGCCGTAGGTGGTGGAGGTGGCGGCGAGGAAGGTGGGGATGGCGACCAGGATGGTGGCGGGGACGATGACCTGCTTGCGGCCGAAGCGGTCGGCGACGATGCCGACGAATGGCGCGGCGAGGGCGACGGCGAGGGTGGAGAGGCTGACGGCGAGGCTGATGCCGGCGGGGGAGGTGTGGAAGACGCGGGCCAGCAGGGGCAGCATGGGCTGCGGCGCGTAGAGATCGAGGAACGCGCAGAAGCCGGCGAAAACCACCGCCAACAGCCGCTTTCTGCGCGCTTCCATGAATCCTCTATTGTGGCATTCCCGAAAGCGGGGCCGCGAACATATACTGGGTGTCTATGGATCGACGCCACTTTCTGAAGACAACCAGCGCGGGGCTGAGCGCAACGGCCGCATACGCCGCTCCGGAACCGGAATACGACAAATCGAAGGTGCGGAGGGTGGGGCTGATCGGCACGGGCTGGTATGGGAAGGTGGACCTGCTGAGGCTGGTGCAGGTAGCGCCGGTGGAGGTGGTGTCGCTGTGCGACGTGGACAGCCAGATGGCGGCGCAGGCCGCGGAGATCGTCTCAACGCGGCAGAAGTCCGGCAAGAAGCCGCGGGTGTTCAAAGACTACCGCGAGATGCTGGCGCAGAAAGACCTGGACATCGTGCTGGTGGGGACGCCGGATCACTGGCATGCGCTGGCGGCGATTGGGGCGATCCAGTCCGGCTGCGACGTGTGGCTGCAGAAGCCGATCTCGGTGGACGTGGTGGAGAGCCTGGCGATTCTGGCGGCGGCACGGAAGTACAAGCGCGTGGTGCAGATTGGGACGCAGCGGCGATCGACGCCGCACCTGATTGAGGCGCGGGAGGAGATCCTCAAGGCCGGGAAACTGGGCAAGATCTCGCACGTGGAGATCGGCTGCTACTACGGCTCCAGGCCGGAGAATCCGCCTGTGATTCCCGTGCCGCCCAACCTGGATTACGAGATGTGGGCGGGCCCGGCGCCGAAGCTGCCGTACACGTCGATGATCCATCCGCAGCGGTGGCGGGCATTCATGGAGTACGGCAATGGAACGATGGGCGACATGGGCATCCATATGTACGATATGGTGCGGTGGATGCTGGATCTGGGTTGGCCGGAGACGGTGTCGTCTTCAGGCGGCATCTATGTGAACAAGGGGGGGCTATCCAATATCAGCGACACTCAGGTGGCGACGTTCCATCATCCGGAACTGGAAGTGGTGTGGACGCACCGGAGGTGGGGCCAGCCGCCGGACCCGAAGTACCCGTGGGCGGGGATCTTCTACGGAGAGAAGGGGATACTGAAGGCAAGCGTGTATTCCTACGACTTCCTGCCGGCGCAGGGGCAGGCGGTTCACAGGGACGTCACCTATGAACTGGAGCAGTACCCGGAGGACAAGACGGAGCCGCGGCTGGAGAAGCACTGCGCGCCCGCGGTCAGGCTGCAGATGAAGGACTTCCTGGCGGCGATCGACAAACGGTCGAAGCCGGTGGCGGACGTGGAGCAGGGCGCGATCTCGACCATCGGGTGCATTCTTGCGAACGTGAGCATGTCACTGGGCCGTTCTTTGCGATGGGATCCGGTCAAGGGCCAGGTAGTGGGCGATGCGGAGGCGAACACGAAGCTGGCGAGGCCGTACCGCGCGCCGTGGGTGCATCCCGATCCAAAGACGGTGTAGGCAGCAGCGAGGGTCGCCGCATATTCACCCAGTTGTCATGCGATAGTAACAATTCCTGGGTTATCCATAGGAATAGGCAAACTGGAATGAAGAAGATCTTGCTGATTGAAGACGATGCGGACCTGTTCGCGCTATTGAAGTACAACCTGGAGAAAGAGGGCTTTCAAATGGTTGGCGCTCAGACGGGCAAGGGCGCGGTGGAGCTGTGCCGGCGCGAGCGGCCGGACCTGATTATCCTGGACATCATGCTGCCGGACTCGGACGGGCTGGATATCTGCAAAGGCATCCGGGCGCGGGCGGAACTGGCCCATATACCGGTGATCTTTCTGACGGCGAGGGCCTCGGAGACGGACCGGATTGTTGGATTGGAGCTGGGCGCAAACGACTATATTGTGAAGCCGTTCTTCGTGCGCGAGCTGGTGGCGAGGATCAAGATTCAGTTCCGGCAAGTGGCGCAGCCGGCGCGGCCGATGAAGGTGGGCGGGTTGGAGCTGGACCGGACGAGCTGCCGGGTGACATTGAACGGGGAAGGGCTGGCGTTGACGGCGACCGAGTTCCGGCTGCTGGAGTTCCTGATGTCGCGGCCGGGGGTTGTGTTTTCGCGCGAGCAGTTGCTGGATGCGGTATGGGGGCACGACCGGGCCGTGACGGACCGGACGGTGGACGTCTACATTCTGAGATTGAGACAGAAGATCGAGGCGGACGCGTCGGCTCCCGGGTTCATCCGCTCTGTGCGCGGGTTTGGATACTCGTTCAACGAGAACCTGGCGGAGGCGGCGCCGGCGGCGGTCTGATTGTCACCATTGAAATTGAAGCAGGGGGCCGCCTGGGAGGGCGGCCCTTTTTGTTGTGGCGGTCGGGGTGGCGGAGTGAGGCGGCCAGAGGCTGAAACGATGGCGCCGACGGCGGCGAGCGGCGGCTGGAGTGCGGCGGCAGGGCGTAACGGGGCGTTCACGGGACTATGACGCGCTTTTCACCGGGGAGTCATGGCGGATTCACAGGCCGGTGGTGTGCTGGTAGCTGTCAATTTCGGCACAACGCATGGTACGGCTTTCAGCTCTGTTTCCTCCTTTGATGATGTTCGCCGCCGCGGTTCAGGCGCAGTCCGAACCTGGCAAGGGTATGGTAGCGGGACGGGTATTCGACGGGGCCAACGGCACGCCGGTGCGACAGGCGGTGATCTCCGTGAAGTCGCCAATTCAGGTCGAGACCGTGTCGGATCTGGACGGGAAGTATTCGTTGAGTCTGCCGCCGGGCTCGTACCAACTGCAATTCCTGGCGCCGCAGTATCTGCCGGCGGTTCTGGACAAGGTGGACGTGAAGGCAGGGGAGACGACGGAAGCCAGCACGGTGCTGGCGGCGAGCACGGCGGTGACGACGGTGGAGGTTTCGGAGACGGTCAATGCAGCGACCGCCACAGCCGAGGCCATGTTGATGGAGAGAAAGCTGGCTGCGGCGGTGAGCGATGGGCTTTCATCGGAAGAGATTCATCAATCTGTGGCCTCGGATGCGGCGGGGGCGTTGACGCGAGTGACGGGCGTGTCGGTGGTGGATTCGGGCTTCGTGTTCGTGCGCGGGTTGGGCGAACGGTACAGCTCGACGATGTTGAACAACGCGGTGATTCCGACGACGGAGCCGGAGAAACGCGTGGTGCCGCTGGACCTGTTTCCGGCCAGCCTGATCGATGGGATCAAGGTGGTGAAGAGCTACACGCCGGACCTGCCGGGCGAGTTCAGCGGCGGGGTGGTGCAGTTGTCGACGGTGGAATTCCCCAGCGCCAAGGTGCTGAAGTTCAGCGTGACGTCGGGATACAACTCGCGGACGACGGGGAGGAAGTACCTGACTTATCCGGGCGGGAGCCGGGACTTCTTCGGCGCCGACGACGGCACGCGCGGCCTGCCAGGGGCGATTCCGCCGGATCAGAGGATTATCCAGGGCAAGTACACGGCGCAGCAGCTGCAGGCCTTCGGGCGGAGTTTCGCGAACAATTGGGAGCCGGCGGAGATCTCGACGATGAGGCCGCAGCAGAGCTACTCGGTGGTGGCCGGCAACACATGGGGCCGCTTTGGCGTGGTGGGGGCGCTGACGTTTTCCAACCGGCCGGTGAATCTGACGGAAGAGCAGCGTTACCTGCGCATGGGCGCGCATGGGCCGATCGTCTTCACGAATTACGAGGATTTTCAGGGATACGACGAGAGCGCGCGGCTGGGCGGAGTGCTGAACCTGGCGGTGAAGCTGAACTCGGCCAACAAGCTGGTGATCCGGAACACGCTGACGCGAGATTCCGACAAGGAGTCCCGCGAGTTCAAGGGCTATGACGGTTCCAACGATGGAAACTTGTGGTCACAAAGGCAGCGGTTTATCCAGCGCGGCCTGCTGTCGACGGGCGTGGAGGGCAGCCATTCGCTGGCGCGACTCGGGAACACGTTGCTGAAGTGGCAGTTCACGTACGCGAAGTCGAACCGGGACGAACCGGACCTGCGGGAGGTGATTCGCGGGCAGGTGCCGGATGGGCGGTGGGTGTATCTGGGGCTGTCGTCCTCCGGGCAGCGGTTCTTCAACGAGATGGATGACCGGATCTACGAACCGCAGGTGGAGCTTTCGAAGCCGTTCTTCCGAGGGCCGGTGACGGGCATATTTTCGGTGGGGTTCCGGGGTACGTTTCGAAGCCGCGACTTTCAGGCGCGCCGCTTCCGGTTCATTCCCCAGCGTTCGTCCACGCTGCCGCTGTTCGCCGCTTCAAACATGCTGTTTGCGCCGGACAACATCCGGCCCGACGGTTTTCAGTTGAGCGAGTTCACGCGGTCAACAGACCGCTACGACGCGACCATGGACATCTACGCCGGGTACGCCATGTTAGACGTGAACCTGGGTCCGAGGTGGCGCGTGGTGGGCGGCCTGCGCATGGAGGACGCCGACATCCGGGTGAACACGATCGACCCGCTGGTGCCGGGGGCGAAGCCGCAGACGGCGAGCCTGGTGAACCGGGATCCGATGCCGGCTGCGACTGCGATCTATGCCTTGACGCCGCGGCAGAACCTGCGCGCGAGCTGGGCGCACACGGTGTCGCGGCCGGACTTCCGCGAGCTGTCGCCCTTCGACTTCAACAACGTCTATGGCGGCTTCGTGACACAGGGCAACCCGAACCTGATGCGGGCGACGGTGAACAACACGGATGCGCGCTGGGAGTGGTTTCCGGGCGGCAACCAGCTGCTGGCAGCCAGCTTCTTCATCAAGAGTTTCAGGAACCCGATCGAGGTGACGATTCTGCCGGCGAACGATCTGCGGCAGACGTACGTCAACGCCAAGGGGGCGCGGAACGTCGGGTTCGAGCTGGAGTCGCGCACGGAGCTGCGGAAATTCAGCAGCAAGCTGCGGGATTTCGGGGTGCAGGGCAACTTCACGTTCGTGGATTCGAACATCGAGATCCGGCCGGAAGACGCGTCGCTGCTGACGTCGCATAGCAGGCCGTTGTTGGGGCAGTCGCGGTACATCGCGAACTTCATCACGGACTGGAGGAAGGCGAGGTGGCGGTCGGATGCGCGGTTCGATTTGAACTTCGTATCGCGCCGGATCTCGGATGTGGGGACGTTCGGGCTGCCGGACATCTACCAGGAAGGCAACATCTTCCTGGACTTCAGCTACCAATACGCGCTGACGGAAGACGCCAAGTACGTGGTGCGGTTCACCGGAGAAAACCTGGGTGACAACCGCTACCAGTGGACACAGGGCGCCTTCACGCAGCGGAGCTACTACGTGGGGCGGACGCTTTCCGTTGGGCTGACGGTATCGATTTTCTAGGTTTTGTTGAGTTTGGAGTTCCGTCAAAGGAGAAACATGAAAAGTAGAATCTTCCAGTCGATGGCCGCCGGCGCGGCCTTGGCCTGCGCGGTGATGGCGGCCAGTTCCGCTCCGCAGTCCAGGGCGCCGCTGAGTGGCGGAAGCCGGGCCGCAGGGTTTGACAGGTACGAGACGGGGATCGCCGCCTGGATCTGGTCCGACAAGATCTGGTATTCGCCGGGCGAGCGGATGACCTTGAAATGGACGGTGAAGAGCTACGGGGAGCAGTACCCGGTAACCGTGGTGGCCTACTGGCAGAACAACGAGACGGGTGCGAAGACCTATGCGCCGAAGGGTAGCAGTGAAGTCACCGACATCCTGGGCAACGCGGCGGACAGCTTCCAGGTCATCCCGCTGGCCGACACCGAAAAGGGTGTGCTGGTAGGTGATGGAGGGCTGTTGCCTTGGAATTTTGGCGCGGTTCCGGAGGCGCCGGGCATGCATACGGTGGTGGTGGAGATCCGCGACTCAACGGGCGGCCGGATTCTGAAGACGCTCTATCAGAAAGTCTCGATCGTGAAGGACTTCGTGGACGTGACTGGCAATATCGAAAGCGATACCACCTGGACTCCGGACAAGCTGTACCGGTTGAGCGGGGTGGTGTACGTGCGGAACAACGCCACGCTGACGATCAAGCCCGGAACGCTGGTGATGGGCCAGCCCGGTTCGCAGCCGCCGTCGGTGCTGGTGGTGACGCGGAACGGCAAGATCATGGCGGAAGGCACGCGCAGCAGGCCGATCATCATGACGTCGGCGCTGAATCCGGGCGAGCGCACGCGCGGCGACTGGGGCGGCTTGATCATGCTGGGCAAGGCCCCGATCAACGTGGCGCCTCAGGCGGGCAAGGGCAATGAGAACGGCGAGTTCTTTATCGAAGGGCTGCCGGCAACCGAAGACACGAAGTACGGCGGGGCGGATGCGGCGCACAGCTGCGGATCGTTGAAGTACGTGCGTGTGGAGTACGCGGGTTCGATCTTCGCGCCGAACAACGAATCCAACTCCTTCACCTGGGGAGGTTGCGGCACCGGCACCAAGGCGGACTATCTGCAGGCGATCTACGGGCTGGATGATTCGTTCGAGTGGTTCGGAGGAACCATGGGCGCCAAGCACCTGATCGGCGGCCTGGGCGCCGACGATTACCTGGACTTCCAACTCGGCTTTACGGGCAAGATCCAGCACGGGATCTTCTACTATTCGGCCGACTCGAAGGGCAACCGGGGGATTGAAGGCGACAACAGCGAGTACGACCAGGCGGCGACGCCGCTCTCGAATCCGACGATGTTCAATCTGACCTTCGTCGGCGGCGGCGAGCCGGGCTTCGACGAAGCCAACGCTCCCGGCATCTACCTGCGGCGCGGCTCGGCAGGGTCGTTCAACAACATCCTGGTGACGAATTTCTACAGCGCCGGGGCCTTTATCGACGGCACGGCCACGCAGGAGCAGGTGAACGCCGGGAAGCTGACGATGAATGGCATCCTGCTGTGGAACAACAACCTGGGCAAGGGCGGCGGAACGACGCTGGACAGCCAGGTGGACGCCGGCATGCTCGATTTCGCACAGGGCAAGCGGGGCAGCGGAAAGAACTTCGTGGCGGCCGATCCGAAGCTGCGGCGGCCGTTCGAGTACAGCGATCCGGACTTCCGCGCGCTGCCCGGGTCGCCGGTGTTCCTGGCGATGTGGATTCAACCGCCGGACGACGGCTTCTTCGACCAGAGTTCGCGCTACCTCGGCGGCGCGGCCGAGGAGGCCTGGTGGGAAGAGTGGACCAGCTTCCTGCAGGACGCGGATATCAAGAAGTAGCTTCCGACACTCTGTCAGGGTGTTCATGAGGACCGGATACGCCCGGTCCTCAATTTTGTGTGGGTGGTGAAGTTGGACGTGGTTCCGGCGCGGCGCGGAGGCTAATTCGTCTTACCGCCGCTGGTGTAGGTGATCTCTTTCGGGCCACCCTCGGCACCTACGATCCGGATGGTACGAGTCTTGGGGAGTTCGGGCTCGCGGGGCGGGGCGGGGTAGATGGCCGCCTGTGTGGCCGTGGGGCCTGTCACGCCCTTGACAGCGGGCTTGAGGCCCGGGGGAACCTGCCCGGAAGGCTGAACGCCCAGGAAGGACTCGATGGTCCGGCGGCCGTTCCGTTCGAAGGAGGAGCGGGCCGAGGCAACGCCCTTTTCGAGTTGGGCGGTGGGGATGTCGAGGCTCATGCGCACGGCGTTGCCTTCGGTGGTGACCTTGATTGAGCGGAGAATTTCGGCGATTTCGGGCGCCTGCTTCTGGTCCTGCGTGGCCATGGAGGAGAAGAGCTGGGCCATCATGGCGAAACCCTGGGCGGACTCAGGGGTCTTCGCGATGAGGTTGGCGCGGAGACCGAGTCCTTGCTGCAAGTTGAGGCCAAAGTCCATGGATTCGATGTCTTCGAGCTGGCGCAGGGCCGGTTCGGCACCGTCAGCGGCGGGCTTGGCAAGGGAAGCGGCTACCATCCAGATCTCGCACTTGGCGCTCATTTCGAGCGCGCGCTGAGCAAGCGCGGCATCCTGCGCGCCGGATTGGCCATCGAGAATGAGGGCCATGGTATTGCGATCTGCCAGCAGCGCATTCCGATCGCTGAGGATCGCGAGCAGCGGCTCATTCACCCTGCTCTTGGGCGGGACGTAAAGGTCCACGCCGCGGAAGCGCTCGACGGCGGTGCCGGTGGGCAGGGTTTTCTTGAGCAGAGCGCGGTCCAGGCGGCCCTCGATGGCGACGACGGCGCCGGCCATGGGGTCCGCAGCGCCGGCAGAGGCCTGGGTGCCGCTGATGAGAACACGGTCGAGCTGATCGATCATGTCCAGGGCCGGGCCCGAGGACTTGAACTTGCCGGCCTGACCGGCGAACTGCTTGGCGACCATGCGTCCCACCGGCGAGGCCTTGGCCCGCTGCCAGTCGACGCCAATGATAAACTTCGCACCGGGATGTACCATCTTCCACAGGTCAGTGGGCGGAGGGGCAGCCTGACCGGAGTAGACCGGCGGGCAAAGAACCAGCGGGGTAGCGACGACAGCGGCGATCAGGATAGTTTTCAGGCGCATCGGGAGTCTCCCAAGGATCTATCGGCGGATTTGGACAGGATGTTTACAGGGATGGCATGTCATTGACGAGCAGCAGGAGCCGAACGATGGAACTGCATCCGGACTGCAAGGCGTATCTGGAAGAGCTGCGCGAGCTGGCCATGCCGGCGGCGACCGCCGGCGAGGTGCGGGCGCGGTACCGTGCGCTGTGCGCGCGTTACGCGGGCCAACGGGCCGATGTTCGGGTGGAGGAGAACCAGGGGAAGGTCCCCTGCCGGATGTATGGCGCCGCGGGGCCGGTGATGGTCTGGTTCCACGGTGGCCGGATGGCCTCCGGAGACTTGGAGACGCACGATTCGTTGTGCCGGACGCTGGCGGCGCGCAGCGGCAGGCGGGTTTTGGCGGTGGATTACCGTCTCGGGCCGGAGTGCAAGTATCCGGCGGCGTTGGAGGATGCGCGCGAGGCCGTGGACTTCGCAGCCGGGCTAGGCGAGGGCGTGCTGGCCGGGGGCGACAGCGCCGGGGCGGCATTGGCACTGCTGGCGGCGGCAGAGCGGTGGACGGAGTTGCAGGCGCTGGTGTTGATCTATCCGATGCTGGATGCGACGCAAGAATTGGCTTCGCACCGGGAGTTTGAGGACGGGCCGGGAACCTCGGCGAAGGACATCCGGCTGGGCTACGAGTGGTGGCTGGAGCCGGGCACGGACCTGCAAGATCCGCGGGTGTCGCCGCGTTTCTTAGCGGATCTGAGCTGCGCGCCGCGGACATTCGTGCTGACGGCGGGCGTGGATCCGCTGCGGGACGAGGGGCTGGAGCTGGTGGAACGGCTGCGGGCGGAGGGCCGGGAGGTGGAGCACTGGCACTACGCCGATCATCTGCACGGATTTCTCACCTATCCGGCAAGATTTGCAGCGGCCGGGACGGTGGTGGAGAAGATCGCGCGGTTCGTATCTCAGTGAGTGGCGGCGGAGAGGGCTTTCTGGCGGGCGATGGAGGCGATGACCGCTTTGGGCCAGCCGCAGATGGCCTCGATGTCCTGGGGGGAAAGGCGGGCTTCGGCATGCAGCATGCGGTACTGAGGCTTGGGCATCTTCTTTGCCTTGACATCGGCGCAGGCGGCGGCGGAGAGGGCGAGTCGGGCGGCTGGGGGTTTCTCCGCCCAGCGGGAGAGGTCCATCGCCTGGCGAGCCTCCGTGACGTCCCTGGCCATCATCCAGGAGGCGGGAGCCACGCGGCCGTACCAGGGCACGCGGGTTTCCTGGGAGTGGCAGTCCATGCAGGCGCGGCGGAGGACGCTTTGGATGTGATAGGGGATGTCCGGGTCGGCAGCGATGGTGGAGCGGGTATCGACCGCCGTAGTGGTGAGTTGGTAGGGCGCCGGGGCCAACTGCAGGATGAGGAATGCCAGGATAGCGATGGCGATTGCTGCCTTCATGGGATCAGCATGACGGTTCCGCGAGTTACGGTGGTCATGAGGATGTGAAAGAAGGGTAAAAGCTACGGCAGGCGGAGGCAGAAACGGGCGCCCTGGGGGGCGGTGTCCAGCCAAAGATCGCCGCCATGGTCGAGGACCGTCTGCCGGGAGAGGGCCAGGCCCAGCCCCATGCCGCTGCGTTTGCCGGCGGTGACGAAGGGCTGAAAGAGACGGCTACGGATGTGCTCGGGCACGCCGGGGCCGTTATCGGTGACCGAGACCAGAAGGCCAAGCTCATCGCGGGCGGCGGCGATTCTGATCTCGCCTCCGTTGGGCATGGCCTCGGCGGCGTTACCGAGCAGGTTCAGAAAGACGCGTTCGAGCCGGGAGCGAACGGCGACGAGTTCGATTTCCTCAGGAACGTCGATCTGGATGCTGAGCCGGCTGGCTGGGGTCTGCGTGAGGCATTCGTCGGCAGCGCCGCGCACGAGTTCCACGAGGCGGCAGGTTTCGCGCACGTCGGAGGGCTCGCGGGAGACTTGAAGTAAATCCTGAAGCATTTCCTGGATACGGCGGGAGGACTTATAGATATTCGACGCGAGCCGTTTGACCTGCGAAGGGTTGAGGTTGGAATCGACCAACATCTCGGCGCCGCCGTAGATGGCGGCGAGCGGGTTGCGGAGGTCGTGGACCAGGGAGGTGCTGAGGCGTGCGATGGTCTGGATGCGTTCCTGGCGGATGAGTTCCTGGCGGGCCTCGCTGAGGGATCGCGACATGGAGTTGAAAGACTGGGCGAGGCGGCCGATTTCGTCGGCAGAGCGGATAGGGAGTGTGACGGCGAAGTCTCCCTGGGCGATCTGGCGGGCGGCGAGGTCCAGTTCAGCGAGGGGCCGGAGGAACTGGCGGGCGAGGAAGAAGATGAGCAGGAGGCCGGCGCCGAGGGCCGCGGCCCAGATGACGAAGACATCGCGGCGGAGGCGGTTGAGGTGCTGGCGGGCGGCATCGAAAGAGCGGGAGATGCGGAGTTCGCCGATGGGATTGCCGTCGAGGTCGAGCAGGGGGCGGCGGAGTTGCCGGGCGAAGGGGGAGGATTCGGGGGCGGCCTCGCTGGATCCGGCGACGGTTGTGCCGTTGACGATGAATTCGAAGTGGGTATTGCCGGTGGAAGATTGCAGGCGCTCAGCCACGCCGCGATCGACGGCATAGCCGGCGACGAGGACATTGATGAGGGCGGGATCGGTGGCGGTGTTGACGTAGACGGGGGTGACGACGGTCTGATACAGCGTGCCGCCGAGCATCAGGAAGCCCGATGACTGTTTGGGGAAGCGGCGGGCGGCGCCGCGGACGAAGGGCAGGTCCTTGAGCGCCCGGTCGGGCGTGCGGCCGAGCGAAGCGATTACGGCGCCGCGGGGATCGCTGACGAGGAAGATGGCGTCTTCGCGGGCCATGCGGCTCCAGATTTCGCCGGCGGTGTCGCGGATGGTGGCGGCGTCTCCGGTGGAGAAGGCGGCGCGGACATCCGGCATGCGGCTGAGGATCAGGCTGATGGAGGAGAGCATCTCCTCGCGGGCGCGCCACAGGGAGTCGTAGGCGCGGAAACCGTTTTGGACCTCTTCTTCGAGGCTGAGGGCGGTGAGGCGGCTGGAGCGGTCCTGGACGATCCAGCCCGTGACGGCGAACAGGGCGGTGATGACGAGCGAGGTGGTGATGAGGAGCTTGGCGGGAAGCGAGAAGCCCGGCATCAACAGGTTGGCGAGGCGTCGGATCAAAGGCTATTTCCTGGGAGCCGGGTAGAGATGGTTGTTTTCGTTTTCGGGTCCGTATTCGGAGCCGTACTTGTTCTTATGGGGTAGGGGCAGGAAGCCGGCCTCGGAGACCGCGATGGAGCCGAGATCGAGCAGCGATGCGGTGAGGGTGATCTTGCGCTCCAGTTGCCTGAGCACTTCGGGCGTGGCGCGCTCGTGGAAGACCTTGAGGGTGTAATCGCCGGGCGGGACGTCGGACAGCTCGAACTGGCCGCCGGGGAGTGTGGTAACGAACCACGGGCTGGGGGAGACCACGATGACGGCCGACATGGAGGAGTGGATGTTGCAGAAGACGCGGACGACGCCGGGCCGGTCAAATGTGACGCTACGGGAGGTGCCGGGCGCGTAGAGGCCGACGTCGAAGACGCGGCCCTCGTAGTTGGAGAAGGCGTTGTGGAAGATCGGATCGGAGTTGGGGAAGGCGACGCGAGTGCCGAGTTCGACGGCGAGGATGTGCGGAGTGAAGGCCTTGTCCTTCTGGAGGATGGTGGCTGATTTCGGGGTGCGGCTGGAATTGAGCGGCGCGGCTGGTTCCAGCCACAACACGACGCCGGAGAAGTCGCCTTTCTTGATGACGTTGGAGTCGCGGGAATTGACGAGCTGCACGCGCCCTTTAATGGAGGCGGCGGAGAGGGTGGAGACGAGGAGGGCGCTAAAACAGATACGCCAGAGCGATGTCATAGTGATTCACCGTGCGGAGGCCGGAGCCGATGTAGTTTGTGCGGATTTGGGAGCCTTCAAAGGAAATGATGACATTGGGGGCGAGCCTGTACATGGTATTGCCGCCGAACAGGCTGTTCTTGCCGATGCGTCCGGGGACGAGGTCGGAGTTGCGATCGTCCTGAGTGCCGGCGAAGAGGTGGAAGGAGAGGCGCGAGGTGGGGCGCCAGGCGAGTTGGCCGTAGCCTCCGGTAGTGTGAACGGCCTGGGGCACGCCATTGACGAAGACATAGCCCTGGCGGAGGGCGCCCAGCGGGGCGATGTTCTGGCCGTGGAAGAAGAGGCCGGAGAAATCAACCTGCGAATGGGGCTTGAGCATCCAGTCTGTGGAGAAGATGCGGGAGGGGACGGAATAGCCGGCGACGTGGCTGTCGCTGAGGTGGAAGCCGCTGGCGAGTTCCATGCGGCTGCCCCTGGGGCCGTCTTTCCAGAGTTCAAAGCGGCCCTGGTAGCCGGGGCGGGCGGCCTCAAAGGAGGATGCGTATTCTGAGGGGATGGTGACCCGGGCCTCGTCGGTCATGTAGAGGGCGCCCTGGGCGCGGAAGCCGGCCGATTCTCCGATGGCCATGCGCTGCTCGGCGCGGAACTGGGGTTTCCAGAGCCAGGGGTTGCCTGCGCCGGTGAGCGGCGAGATGGCGACCTGGGCGAGGGAGTTGGGCTCACGGGGGGAGATGAGGGGCTTGTCGTGGGCGGCCATGAGCGTGGTGCGCTTCCAATCGATCTGGATATTGGCGGTGCGGATGCGCATGAGGTGGTTGAGGGAGTTGTCGGTGCCGCCCCAGAAATCGGTGTAGAGCGAGCCGGAGACATGGCCGCCGCCGGCGATCTGCGGACCCTGGAAGCGGAAGCCGACGATGCTCTGGCGGAAACTGCCGCCGCCATTGGCGGGTGTAGGCAGCAGGGAGGCGGTGGTGGGGTACTGCGAGCCGCCATTGCCGTCTGTGTTGTAGAAGGTGTTGAAGAGGGCCATGCCGGTGATGGAGATGGGGAAGCGCGAACTGGCCTCAACCTTGGTCTGAGCGAGTTCGGCGGTGCGGGACTCCTGGACTTCCACGCGTTCAGCGAGTTGTTTCATCTCAGCCGGAGGAGCGCTGGGGGGCTTCTCGCCGCCCACCTGGCGGCGGAGGTCGGCGACCTCGTCTCGCAGGACGCGGTTTTCCTTTTCGAGTTTCTCCAGGCGGTCGAGGATGTCTTTGATCTGGCTGGCGCCCTGCTCTTGAGCGGCCAGGGGGAGGAGCGCGCAGGAGACAAGGAGAAGCATTCTAGAAAGCATGGATCAGGTTCTCCAGGGTTCGCCGGACTTCAGCCGGGGAGTAGGGTTTGGGGAAGAAGGCGTCGGCGCCGAGGGTGAGGACGCGCTGGGGGGTGGCGGGGTCCGTATCGCCGCTGATGACGAGGATAGCGGGGCGGGGCGAGCAGCGGCGAAGGATGTGACGGATGAGATCGTATCCGTTCATGCCGGGCAGGTTGATGTCCGTGATGACGGCGACCGCGGGGTTGTGCTCGAGTTCCTGGAGCGCGTCCTCCGCCGTGGCGCAGGACAAAACGGTGAAACCGTTGATCGAGGAGAGGGCGATCTCCAGCGTATCGCGGCAGGTGTCGGCGTCTTCGACGATGAGAATGGATGGGTTCACGGGATGAAGCGGTAGCCCACGCCGTGAATGGTGAGGAAGTGGCGGGGGGCGTTGGGCTCGGGCTCGAGTTTCTGGCGGAGGCGGACGACGTGGGCGTCGACGGTGCGCGTGTTGGGGAAGGATTCGTAGCCCCAGACGGAGTTCAGCAGCATGTCGCGGGTGAGGGCCCGGTCCGGGTTCTGGAGAAAGAAAGTGAGGAGATTGAATTCGGCGCGGGTGAACTTGATGTCCTCGCCGCGGCGCAGAACGCGGCGGCGCTCGAGATCGACCTCGATGTCGGAGAAGGCCAGAACGCGAGTGGAGTCCGGCGCGGCGCGGCGGAGGACGGCGCGGATGCGGGCCATGAGTTCGCGGGTGCCGAAGGGCTTGACGATGTAGTCGTCCGCGCCCATTTCGAGCAGCAGCACTTTGTCGATCTCGTCGCCGAGGGCGCTAAGAACAATGATGGGGGTCTTCCGGCCGGAGGCGCGAAGCTGCTTGCAGACTTCGGTGCCGCTCATGCCGGGCATGCGCAGATCGGCCAGGACCAGGTCCGGCCGTGAGCGCAGAGCTTCCTCGAAACCCTGTTTGCCGTCGGAGGCGAGGGTCGGTTTGAATCCTTCGTTCTCCAGCAGGATGCCGATGGTATCCCGCAAGTTCTCGTCGTCATCGATCACCAGAATGTGCTGCATACTGCGCCTACAGGTAATACAGATGATTGTAAGTGCTTGCTGGAGGCAGAGTTCTGCGGCAAGGCTCCTTTCACATTCTTTTTACAGAGGCGGAACACTCGCATCGGAACCAGTGGTTAGCATCGGGAGGTACCGCATTCAACCACTGGGAGGTTCGCAAATGAAATTGAGATTGGCCGGCGGCGCAGCGTTGATGTTGTTGGCTGCCGGATTCACTTATGGGCGGAGCACGGGACCGGGGGGCCGCTTCACGGGTGCGCCGGGAGACAATCAACTGGCCTGCACGCAGTGCCATACGACCAATGCTCTGAATTCGGGACCGGGGTCGGTGAAAATCGTGTTTCCGGGCGGGACGAAGTACCAGCCCGGCGCGACGTACCGGATGAAAGTGGAGATTCGGGATCCGAACCAGCAGCGCTGGGGTTTCCAGTTCACGGCGCGGCTGGTGTCCAACCCGGCGGTGGCGAATGCCGGCGATCTGAAGACGATCAATGACGACACGCGCATCATCTGCCAGGACGCTACGAACAAGCCGTGCAGCGACGCGAACCAGATCCAGTTCATCATGCACACCCAGCCGGGGACCAAGGCCGGCACAACGGGCGGCAATGACTGGGAGTTCGACTGGACGGCGCCGGCTGCGGGCTCCGGCGCAGTGACGTTCTACGTGGCGGGCAACGCGGCCAACGGGAACGGCAACAACCAGGGAGATTACATTTACACATCCAACCTCTCGGTGGAGGAAGCGCCGAGCAAGCCTGCCCTGGCGGTGCCGCCGACGGCGTACGCGGTCCGGCAGATGGTATCGGACCTGCCGGGATACGCCGAGCGCGTGGACCCGAACCTGAAGAATCCATGGGGCATCTCGATGGGGCCGACGACTGCCTTCTGGGTGTCGAATGCCGGCACTGGGACGAGCACGCTTTACAACACGAACGGCGAACTCTTCCCGGCGGCCAGCCCGCTGGTGGTGAAGATTCCGTCCGGCAGCGGGGGAAGCGGCAAATCCAAGCCGACGGGCCAGGTTTGGAATGGGACGCCGGGCTTTGAGCTGGCCGCGGGCCAGCCTGCATCCTTCATCTTCGCCACCGAAGACGGAACGATCGCAGCCTGGAACCGGAACGTGGACGCTGTGAACGCCATCATCGTCGTGGACGACCCGGGCGCTTCGTTCAAGGGTCTGGCGATGGGCGTGAGCGCGATTGGGCCGACGCTGTACGCGGCGAACTTCAAGGCCGGGACGGTGGACGTTTTCGACTACTCGTTCAAGGTTCTGCAGACGGCGGGCGGGTTCAAGGATCCCAACCTGCCGGCGGGCTTCGCGCCTTTCAACGTGCAGCGCTTCGGCGGCAGTCTCTACGTGACTTACGCCAAACAGGATGCCGACAAGATGGATGACGTGGCCGGCGACGGCAACGGCTTCATCAACGTCTTTGACCTCGAAGGCAACCTGCAGCGCAGGTTGGCGTCAGGCGGCGCGCTGAACTCCCCGTGGGGCATGGCCATTGCGCCAGCGTTCTTCGGCGACTTCAGCAGCACGCTCCTGGTGGCGAATTTCGGGGACGGCCGGATCAACGCATTCGACCTTTCAACGGGCAAGCAGGTTGGCGTGCTGCGCTACAAAGACGGCTCGCCGATCGGGTTGGAAGGACTTTGGGGCATCACGTTCGGCAACAGCGGAAACGGCGGAAACGCCAACACGCTTTACTGGACTGCCGGCATCTCCGGCGGCGGCGCCAAGGAAGAGCACGGCATGTTCGGCAGCATCTCAGTTGGACAATAAAGTCCGCTGAGGGTGGGAGAAAGGGGGCCGGCTCCTCACCGGCCCCCTTTTCCGTTTGTTACTTCGAAGGGTAGTGTTTGAACATCTTTTCGGCCGCGCTCTTGATCTTGTCGTAGGCGGGCTTGTCTCGTTTCAGGGTGGAAGTTGCCATGGCGAAAAAAGCGGATTTCTTGGCTTTCACGTCGATGACATTGACGACCATGGTGCCTTCCTCGTTGTAACGGGCGGTAGTGGAGATGGGGCCGCCCACGGCGTATGTCGCGTCCGGCGGTCCGATGAAGGTGAGGGCCTCCAGGTGGGGGCTGGAGTAGCGGGCGAGGTAGACGTTGATCTCGAGGTCGCCCCCGGAAGGCACCTGCTTCAAGCCCTTGGCGGTGAGTTGCGGGGCGATGGCGTCCCTGACGACAGGCGCGATTCGGGGATTGTCCTCGACTACGCCGGAGGACTCCATGGTCTTGATGGGCAGAAAGCTGAACGTCTTGTAGCTGGGGTAATCCGCCGACTTGCTGGTCTGCACCGATTTCAGTTTCTGGGCGGAGACCGGGGCGGCGGCCAGACCGGTGAGGAGGAGGAATGCCAAAGCGCGCATTCCTCCATTATCAAACGGGTCAGACGAACTTGTAAGTGCCGGGCTCCGGCAGCGCGGGCGGGGCCATGGAGAGTTTGTAGTCGAAGGCTTTAGGCATGAGGTCCTGCTGGGAGTTCATGATCATGTCCCAGGTGATGGCTTGCCCTGAGTAGGCGGATTCGCGCCCCATGATGCAGGTCATGGTGGCCTCGGCCACCCGCATACCCTGATTCTCGTAAGGGCCGGTGCCGCGGATGGAGTTCACGAGCTGGATGTGCTCCTGCACGTAGGGGTTGATGCCCTTGCCGGAGGCGAGATCGAGGCCGTTGGATACGCCCTTGGTGCCGACGATGAGGTCGGAAACGTCGTTGGTGCAGCCCCTCGGATACTGGCGGCAGTGGGAGGAGTAGCGGAGGCCGCCGGGGAACTCGAAATCGGAGGCCATATGGTCGTAGATGTTGCCGTAGAGTTCCTTGCCCTTGCGCCAGGAGATCCCGCCGGAGGCGACGACCTTGACAGGGTGTGTGCCCATCACCCAGTTGATGAAATCGATGTTGTGGTAATGCTGCTCGACGATCTGATCGCCGCAGATCCAGACGAAGCTATACCAGTTGCGGTGCTGCCACTCCATGTCAGCCCAGTTGGCGTCGCGGCCCTGGGCGTGGAAAACCGGGCCGGAGAGGTAGTGCGAATACAGCGAGCGGATGTCGCCGATGGAGCCGGCCTTGATCTTGTCCACGGTTTCGATGTATTCGCGCTGGGCATGGCGTTGGGCGCCGCTGACAACGGTGAGCTTCTTCTGCTCGGCGAGTTTGGCGGCGGCCATGAAGCGGCGGCAGCCGACGGGATCGGTGGCGACGGGCTTTTCGGTGAAGACATGCTTGCCGGCTTTCACCGCGGCCTCGAAGTGCATGGGGCGGTAGCCGGGCGGGGTGCAAAGCATGACGATATCGACGCCGGAGTTTACCACCTTCTCGAAGGCGTTGAAGCCGACGAAGTGGTTTTCCGGCGCCACCTGGACGCGGGCCGGGATCTCCTTCATGAGATCCTCCATGGTCCAGGTTTTGGGCTGGCCATTGCGGGTGACGGTGGTGCCGTCGTAGCGCTTTAGCCCGGTGCCTTCGCGCAGACGCTTCAGCGAGCCTTCGAGCTTGTCTTCAAAGACGTCGGCCATGGCGACCAGCTCCACGTTTTCTGTGCCGGTGAGCATGTCGGTGACGGCCTGTGTGCCGCGGCCGCCGCAGCCGATGATTCCGGCGCGCAGTTTGCCGTCGGAGGCGGCGCGGGCCAACGGCATGGCGAATGCGGCGGATGCTGCGAGCATCGAGCGGCGCGAAGGTTGATCAAGCATGAGATTCTGCTCCTTGGAACAGACGATATCGAGAACCGCGCAGCAGAGCAAGCCGAGATAGAGTAAAGACGCATGAGATTCGCGATCTTCTTCCTGTTCCTGGACCTGGTTCTGGCTGGAAACCTCCGCATGGAGTTCGCGCCGGGCGAGGTGTGGCCGGATACGGAAGGGCGGCCGATTCAGGCGCACAGTGCCGGAATTCTGAAGCACAAGGGCACCTGGTATTGGTATGGCGAGGACAAGACGCTGGGCAACTTCAACCGCACCGGCATCTCGGTCTATTCGTCGAAAGACCTCTACAACTGGAAGCGCGAAGCGGTGGCGCTGAAGAAGGAAGACGTGCCGGAGCTGTTCCAGGACAAGGGCGTGTGTGAGCGGGCGAAGGTGCTTTACAACCGGCGCACGAAGAAGTTCGTGATGTGGATGCACCTGGATGCACGGAACTATGCGGAGGCTTCGGCGGGCGTCGCGGTGTCGGACACGCCCACGGGGCCGTTCCGCTTCGTGGGCCACAGAAGGCCCGTGCAGTACGACTTCGGGTATCCGGAGATAGACCGCACCGACCAGCGGACGAAGGGCGGGACGTTCCGCGACATGAACCTGTTTCTCGACGACGACGGGCGGGCCTATGTCTTTTACGCGTCGGAGGACAACTGGACGATGTACGTGGTGCGGCTGAACGCCGAATTCACCGGGCCGGAGGAGCCGGCGGTGCTGGGCAAGACCTGGGCGCGCATCCTGGTGCGGCAGATGCGGGAAGCTCCGGCGCCGTTCAAGCATGCCGGCCGCTATTACCTGATCACCAGCGGCTGCACGGGTTGGAATCCGAACCGCGCCGGCTATGCGGTGGCTGGTAGTATCTTGGGGCCTTGGGAGGACAAAGGCGATCCGAGCGTGGGACCGGAGGCGGGGACGACCTTCCGCTCACAGAGCACGTTTGTGCTGGCGGCGCCGGGCAAGAGGAAGGGCTCATTCATCTTTCTGGCGGACCGCTGGAATCCGAAGCAGCTCGCCGATTCGCGCTACGTGTGGCTGCCGTTCTACATCGGCAAAGACGGGCGCGTGGAATTGAAGTGGCGAGACCGCTGGGACCTAAGCGTGTTCGGCAAAAAGCTGAAGTGATCAGCCTGCGGCGACGGGCTGATAGGCGCCGTGCAGCCAGGCGTGATAGTCGGCGATGCGGCCGCGGGTGGCCTGGAAGTAGAGTTCGCGCAGGTGGCCGGTGATGAAGCCGATGTTGCCGCAGCCGACGGCGTGGCCGTCCACTTTAATGATGGGCGCCACTTCCATGGCCGTGCCGGTAAAGAAGACTTCGTCGCAGGTGTAGAGTTCGCTGCGGTCGATGGAGCGCTCGACGACTTCGAGATGGAGTTCGCGGCGGGCGAGTTCCATGACGCAGGCGCGGGTGAGGCCTTCCAGGATGTTGTCCGAAGGCGGCGGCGTGATCAGCTTCCCATTGCGCACCATGAAGATATTGCAGGTGGCGCCTTCGGCCACGTGGCCGTCCTCGTTGAGCAGAATGGCCTCGTCGTAGCCGTGGCGGTGGGCTTCATTGGTGGCCAGAACGCTGTTGACGTAAGCTCCGCAGATCTTGCCGCGGGCGGGCAGGGCGTGGTCTTCCAGGCGGCGCCAGGTGACGACGCCGGCATGTAGGCCCTTGGTGCTGTCCATGTAGACGCCGAAGGGCACGGCTACGATAGTGAAGTCGAACTTGCCGTCGGGGCGCACGCCGATGCGGGGCGTGGAGGTGTAGGCCAGCGGGCGGATGTAGACGTCGGTCTGGAAGTTGTTGCGGCGGATGAGTTCGAGCGTGATCTCGGTGAGTTCCTCGGCGCTCTTGGGCGGATCGATGTCCAGCATGCGGCTGTTGAGCTTGAAGCGGCGGTAGTGGTCTTCGCAGCGGACGAGGAAGAGTTCCTCCTGGTCCTTCACCCAATAGCCGCGGATGCCCTCAAAGACGCCCGTGCCGTAGTGCAGGGCGTGGGTGAGGATGTTCACCTGGGCCTCCCGCAAAGGAACGATCTGGTGGTTGAAGTAGACCAGGGTATTCATCATGTCAGACATGGCAGGCGGCTTCCTTTCCGAGACTGGCGGCCATGGCTTGCTTGCCGCGGCTGAGGGCCTTGCGGTCGATTTCAAGCCACTTCTCGCCCTTGACGACGCGGGCCATGGCACGGTCCACGGTCTCGTCGGGCAACAGGCCCGTGACCTCCAGCAGGGCGCCGAGCACCACCACGTTGCCGGCCTTGGCGGTGCCCACTTCATCGGCGAGTTCGAAGAAGGGCAGGGCGTGCATGGTGAGATCCTCGCGCCGGAACTCCGCGGGGATCGAGTCGCCGTTATAGAGCACCAGGCTGCCGGGCTCGGCGAGCGACACGAACTTCTGTAGCGACGGCTCGTTGAGGGCGATGAGGATGTTGGAACGGGTGACGACGGGCGAGTCCACCGGCCTGTTGTTGAGGCGCACGTGGCAGTTGCTGGTGCCGGAACGCATTTCTGGGCCGTAGCTGGGCAGCCAGGAGACGGCGAGGCCGTCGTCCATGCCGGCCTCCGCCAGAAGTTGTCCGAGCAGGAGCACGCCCTGTCCGCCGAAGCCGGCGATCTTGATGCGGTAATCCACCTCGCGGGGATTGGGCGGGGCGGCGTCGGCCGGCGCGGGTTCCTTCGGCAGTTTGAGGATGGCGGGCAGTTCGCTCAGCGCAGGCTCGGGTGCGGGGGCCGGGTGAGGTTCCGCGTCCGCCGTGCGGTCGCGCTTGTTGCCCAGCGGGTAGATGTCGGCCATCACTTCGCGGACAAAGCGCTGCGCTTCGACGGGGTCCTGCTTCCAGATAGTGGGGCAGGGCGAGAGGACTTCCACCAGCGAGAAGCCCAGGCCCTTCACCTGAGATTCGACCGCTTTGCGGATGGCCTTCTTGGCGGCGAGAATCTGCTTGGTATTGCCCAGCGCCACGCGTTCGACGAAGACCGGGGCATCGAGCGAACTCATGACCTCGGAGATGTGCAGCGGGTAGCCGTCCTTGATCTTGTCGCGGCCAAAGGGAGTGGTGGTGGTCTTCTTGCCGAGCAGGGTGGTGGGGGCCATCTGGCCGCCCGTCATGCCGTAGATGGCGTTGTTGGCAAAGATGCAGGTGATGAGTTCGCCGCGGTTGGCGGCGTGCAGGATCTCCGCGCTGCCGATGGCGGCGAGGTCGCCGTCGCCCTGGTAGCTGATGACGATGGAGTCTGGCCGCGCGCGCTTCAGGCCCGTGGCCACGGCCGGCGCGCGGCCGTGGGCTACCTGAACGTTGCCGGTGTCGAAGTAGTAGTACAGGAAGACCGAGCAGCCGACGGGGGAGACCATGATGACGCGGTCGCGAATGCCGAGTTCGTCGATGGTCTCGGCCAGGAGCTTCATGGTGATGCCGTGGCCGCAGCCGGGGCAGTAGTGCGTCTGATGGGTCAGCTCGCCTTTGCGCTCATAGGAGTCGTAGAGGCACTCCGCCTTCTGGTGAGTGACTTTCAATTCAGGCATGGGTCAAGGCCTCCTCCGCCGTCTTCGCCGCGCGGGGCTGGAAATCCCGCAGCACCTTTTCGAAGATTTCTTCGGCCGTGGGCACATTGCCGCCGCAGCGGCCCTGGAACGCCACGGGCCGGGCGCCCTCGACGGCCAGGCGGACGTCTTCCACCATCTGGCCCGTGCTCATCTCCACCACGTAGAAGAGTTCCGTCTGCGGGATCAGGCGGCGGAACTCCGCCGAGGGGAAGGGGAAGAGAGTGATGGGACGCAGCAGACCGGCCCTGATGCCGCGCTCGCGCAGCATCTCGACCACCGACTTGAGGATGCGGGCGACGATGCCGTAACCGACGAAGACCAGTTCGGCGTCCTCGGTGCGGTAGTTTTCCCAGAGCGTCTCCTCCTGTTCCGCCCGGATGTACTTCGCCTCCAGCTTCCGGACATGCGCCTCCAGCCCGTCGGCCTGGATGATGAGGGAGGTGACCATGTTATGCCGCGTTTCGGCCGTGCCGGCGACGGCCCATTCCGGGAGGCGTCGCCGGTGCGCTTCCGTGCTGAGGAAGTCCACCGGCTCCATCATCTGGCCGGTGTAGCCATCCACGAGGATCATCACCGGGTTGCGGTACTTGTCGGCGAGATCGAAGGCCAGGCGGGTGAGATCGCACATCTCCTGGGCAGTAGCCGGGGCGAGCACCAGGCAGTGATAGCAGCCGTGTCCGCCGCCCTTGACGGCCTGGAAATAGTCGCCCTGCTCGGGAGCGATGTTGCCCAGCCCCGGGCCGCCGCGCATCACGTTGACGATGACGCAGGGCAACTCGGCGCCCGCCAGGTAGCTGATGCCTTCCGACATCAGGCTGATGCCGGGGCCGGAGGAGGCGGTCATCGAGCGGATGCCGGCCGAAGCGGCGCCGTACACCATGTTGATGGCGGCCACCTCGCTTTCCGCCTGCAGGAAGGTTCCGCCGGCCAGCGGGATGTAATAGGCGGCGGCCTCGGCGATTTCATTGGCCGGCGTGATGGGATAGCCGTAGAACGCCCGGCAACCAGCCAGCACGGAACCCTTCACCAGCGCATCGTTGCCTTTGATGAGTTGTTTGGGCATGTTGGATTGCTCCTCAGGCCACGGCCTTGAATATCTTCAGCGCGCCCGGCTCGGGACAGGCGTAGAAACAAAGCCCGCAGCCATTGCAGCCGCGGCCGTCGTACTCTGCCGGATGATAGCCGTAATGGTTGAGGTGCGCGGACAGGTGCAGCACCTTCTGAACGCAGGCTTCCACGCAAAGGCCGCAGCCTTTGCACTCCTGCGCGTTGACCTCGATGAAGCCTCGATCCTCTCTCATGGCGGTGACTGGCATCGATCGTCTCCTAGGGAACCGGAATCAACTTCGGCCGCAAGTAACGGGCCTCGTAGGCGAACTCATTCAACTTGTCGCGGAACTTGGGTTCAGCGATGGAAATCAGGGCCTCGACGCGCTGGCGCAGCGTCTTTCCGTGCAGGTAGGCTACGCCGTGCTCGGTGACGACATAGTGGACGTCGGCGCGCGAGGTGACCACGCCCGCGCCCTGCTCCAGCATCGGGGCGATGCGCGAAACCGTGCCGCCTTTGGCGGTGGAGGGCAGGGCGATGATCGGCTTGCCGCCCTGGCTGTGCGCGGCGCCGCGGATGAAGTCCACCTGGCCGCCGAAACCGCTGTAGATCTTCGTGCCCATGGAGTCTGAGCAGACCTGGCCGGTGAGGTCCACCTGAAGAGCGGAGTTGATGGCCACCATGCGGCGGTTCTGGCTGATGACGAACGGGTCGTTGACGTACTTGATGGGGTGAAATTCAAACAACGGGTTGTCGTCGATGAAATCGAAGAGCTTGCGTGTGCCGAGGACGAATCCGGCCACCAGCTTGGCCGGGTGAATGGTCTTCTGGGAGCCGTTCATGACGCCCTTTTCGATCAGCGGAATCACGCCGTCGGAGAACATCTCGGTGTGCATGCCGAGATCGCGGTGATTGTTCAGGCAGGCGAGCACGGCATCCGGCACGGCGCCGATACCCAGCTGCAGCGTGGCTCCGTCCGGAATGAGAGATGCGACGTTGCGGGCGATGCGGCGCTGCAGATCCGTGGCCGGCTCGGCCTGCAGTTCGGGCAGCGGATGGCTGACTTCGACGATGCGGTGCACTTCGGAGATGTGCAGGAACGACTGGCCGAGCGTCCGGGGCATGTTCGGGTTGATCTCGGCAATGACGCGCGTGGCATGGCGCGCCGCGGTGAGCGTGCAGTCCACGCCCACGCCCAGGCTCATGTAGCCATATTTGTCGGGCGGGGAGGTCTGCAGGAGGACGAAGTCCAGCGGGCACTCGCCGCTTTCAAACAGGCCTTCAATCTCGTGCAGGAAGATCGGCATGTACTCCGCGCGGCCCTCGCACACGGCCTGGCGGACGTTGTCTCCGACGAAGAGCGCGATGGTGCGGAAGGAACGCTCGTACTCGGGTTGCGTGTACTCCGCCATGCCGAGCGTCTTCATGTGGATGATCTCGACGTCTTCGAGATCCCGCGAACGCGCCAGCAGCGCGATGACCAGATCCTGCGGCGTTGCGCAGCCTGGATGAATATAGACGGTCTGCCCCGAGCGGATCTCCTGCACGGCCTCAGCCGCCGTCGTCCGCTTCTCCAAATACTCAGTCAGCCATCGCATGCCGCTCTCTTTTTCTACCAGACTCACCATGTCCATGGGGTACTGATTAGTGATTTTAATACCCACATAACTGATATGCACCCTGCTTCTCCTTTATCGCCTGCCTGGGCCGTGATGTCAAGTGGCATGAATGCAATATGTTGCAAGAGGTTACCGGGAATCTTGAGTAGCGGCACCACGTTTGTGTGGTGTATATTGTTTTAAGGCCTTGTTTCCCAGCGATTTCCAGCCACCGGCTGTCGGTGTTGCCGCCTGGAGTTGTATCTTGGTGGTGCGGCCATGGATCAGGATCAAAACACCCCGGGATACGAAAAACTGCTTCAACTCTGGCCGGAGTACACCTCGACGGTGGCTCTGGACGAGTTGCGGAAGCGGGAGTATGCGCGCCTGGACCGGCTGGGCGAGGTTTACCTGGACTACACGGGCGCCGGGCTCTACAGTGAGCGGCAAATCCAGGCGCACCATGCTCTGCTGGAAGGCCACCTGTTCGGCAACCCGCATTCCCACAACCCGTCATCGCAGCGCATGACGGATCTGGTGGAGCGCACCAGGGCGAGCATCCTCTCCTACTTCAACGCCTCGCCGGATGAGTATGTGGCCATTTTCACGCAGAACGCCTCGGGGGCTTTGAAGCTGGTGGGCGAGTCCTACCCGTTCTCGCCCGAGGCCAGCTATCTGCTCACGTTCGACAATCACAATTCGGTCAACGGCATCCGCGAATTCGCCCGGGCGCACGGCGCAGGCATCCACTATGTGCCGATGCAGCTGCCGGAGATGACTCTGGACGAGGGCCAGATGGAAGCGAGCCTCAGCCCCGCCAGGGCAGGGAACCACCTTTTTGCCTATCCGGCGCAATCGAACTTCTCCGGGGTTCAGCACTCTCTGGCCTGGATTGAGCGGGCGCAGGCGTTGGGTTGGGACGTGCTCCTCGACGCGGCGGCCTATGTGCCGACTAACCGGCTGGATCTGAGCGTGCACAAGCCCGAATTTGTCACGCTCTCCTTCTACAAGATGTTCGGTTATCCGACCGGTATCGGATGTCTGCTGGCGCGGCGCAGCGTGCTGGGCAAGCTGCGGCGGCCGTGGTTTGCCGGAGGCACGATCACCGTGGCCTCCGTGCAGGGTGACCGGTACTTCATGGCGGAGGGGGCCGCGGCCTTTGAAGACGGCACCGTGGATTTCCTGAACATTCCAGGCATCGAGATCGGCCTGGATCACATGCAGCGCGCCGATGTCGACCTGATCCACACCCGTTGCGCGTGCCTCACCGGCTGGATGATCGAAGAGCTGGGCTCGTTGCACCACGCCAACGGTTCGCCGGCCGTGCGCATCTATGGGCCCGGCGGCCGCGGAATGCGCGGCGGCACGATTACGATGAACTTCTACGATCCGGCCGGCCGCGTGGTGGATCATCACCGCGTGGAGGAGGAGGCCGCCCGTCACCGCATCTCGCTGCGCAGCGGCTGTTTCTGCAATCCGGGAGGCGGGGAACTGGCGCTCAGCATCTCGAAAACGGAGATCATCGGCTGCTTCAATCAGCCGTGGGTGCAGGAGACATCCCGCTTCACGCCGGACGATTTCCGTCTGTGCGTGGACGGGAAAGGAACAGGCGCCGTGCGTGTCTCATTCGGCATCGCCAGCAACTTCGATGACGCCGCGCGCTTTGCCGCGTTTGCCCGCCGCTTTATCGAGTAAACCGCGGGCAGATTCGATAGGATGGCCGCATGTCGCGCTTCCTGCTGTTGTTGTTGCCCGCCCTCTCGCTGGCTTCCGATCCCACCACAGTGGAAGGACAATACGGCCGCCTGGAGACCGACCGCACTGTCTACCGGCCCTTGGAGACGGTTCAGCTTTCGATCACGGGCCGTGCCCGCGGCGACGCCACCTGCCGCATCCGCGTGGCGGACCCGCTCCAGAAGACCTACTTCGAAAAAGACGTGGACCTCGCCAACGGCCGGGGCGCGCTGCGCTTCAGCGCCACCGGGCAGCTCGGCGTGCACTACGTTTACCTCTGGTTTCCCGGCGAGAAGAAGTACAGCCGGTATCTGAACTTCCGGCTCGACGCCGAAACCGGCATCCAGACCGGCGACCGCGACTTCGACGCCATCTTCCCCTTCACACGCGAGGCGATGCAGTTGGGCCGGCGCGACTACCAGACCAGGCGCGGCCGGTTTGTCGGCTACATCTCCGCCGATACGAACCACTTCGACGGCATCTGGCTGCGCGACTGGATCTACTCGCTGCCGGCCTACAAGTACTGGGAACGCGAGATGCAGTGCGGCCTCGATCGCTTCCTGGAAGTGCAGCGCGAAGATGGCCAGACGCCGGACGGAATCGAGCGCGACGGCCGGACCTGGCGCGTCGGGCTGGAGAGCGACGTGGAGTATATCCTCACGCTGGGCGTGTGGGACACCTGGCGCGCCACGGGCGATGACGCGTGGCTGGCCAGCGTGCTGCCGAAGCTCGAGAAGGCCCTGGCCTACATCCGCAGCGATGCCAAACATTGGGATCCCGCCAACCGGCTGATCAAACGCCAACACAGTTGCGACACGTGGGACTACGACATCGACGGCGCCACCGACAAAGGCAACGCGCGGCACGTGATCGCCACCTGCGACGCCAGCGGTTACTATCTGGCCTTCCGCGCCATGAGCGCCATGTATTTGCACCTCGGCCAGAGTCAGAAGGCCCAGGAATGGTCCAAGGAAGCCCAGGGCTACGGCGAGCGTAGCGTGAAGCTGCTTTGGGACGGCGGCAAGTTCCTGCACCATGTCCATCTGGATCAGATCGACCATGGCGATTTCGACGAATCCAAGCAACTCGCCATGGGGAACACCTGGGCGGTCACGCGCGGGCTGGCGACGGAATCGCAAGCCATCAAAGTGATCGACGAGTATCGCCGGCGGCACCGCGAGACGGGCAACAAGTATCCCTGGTGGAGCCTGCAACCGGGTTATCCGGACCATCTGGGCTACTGGAAGGAAGCGTTTCGCCTGCAGGGTGGCTATGCCAACGGCGGGCTCATGCCGTGGGTGGGCGGCGAGCTGGCCCGCGGCGCGCTGCAGAACGGCCGCGAGGCCTATGGGGTCGAGCTGATCCGGCAATACGCCGGCCACTTGCGGGAGACCGGCGGCGCGCAGGTGTGGTACTGGCCCGACGGCACACCCGGTTTCCGCACCACCAACGAAGTGCGCTACGCCGGCTGGGGCATGGCGCAGTGGGTGGACGCGCTGGTGGAAGGGCTGGCCGGCATCCGCGACGCCGACAGCGTCTATCGCTCCGTGGAAGTGTCGCCGCGCTGGGCCGCCGCCGGCATCGCGCAGGCGCAGGCGACCGCCCGCTACGCCGCATCCAACGGATATTTCAGTTACTCGTGGAACGCCGAGCCGCGCTCTATCGCCATTGAGTTTTCGGGATCGTCAAACCAGCTGACGTTCCGCGTGCTGCTGCCGCAAGGCTTCTCGCCGCGCGCGGTGATGGTGGATGGCACCGATTTGAAGTTCGACCGCGAAGACGCGGGCGACTCGACCTACGTGCGATTCCGGCCGGAACACGGACAGCGCGGCGTCATTCGGATCGCTGCCCAGTAAGCGTGGCGGCCAGAATCTCGCGCGCGGCGCGCCGGTCTTCCGCGCTCAGCCGGGCGTATGCGGGCGAAGTGTCGCGGCCGGACAGCACGTTGTCGACGCGGGCGAGAATGCGCTGCTTCAGCGGCTGCGGCAGGCGGGCGAAGGACTCGGAGTAGATCAGGTAGCTGCACGGGTACTTGAACAGGCGCGTCTCCAGGTCGAACTCGCGCAGGCTGCGGCCCTGGCGGTCTTTCGGGCCTTGGGCGGCAAAGGTCCTGGCGAAGTCCGACGTGCCGCTGACGGGACTGGAGAGTGGAGGCTCGTCGGCGAACAGCAGATAGCGCGTGACGATCTCGGCGGCGTGGTCAAGCTGCCGCGCCGTGGTGTCGCTCAACTCTCCCGCCGGGCGCTTCATGATTGTGTTCATCTCGGCCTGCACCCGCAGCGCCGCGCGGGCTTCGACGCCGGCGCGCGTGAACAGGTTGTGGAGCTTGGTCTGATGTTCCAGCACCATCAGCGCAACGATGTCGCTGTGCGGCGTGAGATAGCGCGAGGTGTCGAAGTACTTGCGGAGCGAGACCACATTGCCGGCGGGTTCGCCCGCCGGCGCGTTGCCCATATGACGCGAGGTTCCGTGCGTGCCCGTGACGTACCAGCCTCCCCAGCGCTGCTCGAAAGGGCTGCGGTGGTCCGTGATGTAAGTGCTGGCTTCGGTGTCGACGAAGCCCTGCAGGTCTGTGTGCACGGAGCGCACCAGATGGCCAGGCACGCCGGTGGTATTGGGCGTGGCATGGCACTGCAGGCAGCCGTCTCCCCGCTCGATCTCAGGCTTGGCCGTGCGCTTCTGCTCGATGGAGAACAGCATGGCGCCGCGCTCCGGATCGGAGGCGGAGATCTCCAGCAGATCCCCGCCGGGAACGAAGCCGACGTAGGCGTCGTCGTTGAAGTAGATGGCGCGCGGGTTCTGCGGCGAAATCTTCGTCACCTGCAGGCTCGTCTTCGAAAAGACCAGGCCCTGCGAGGAGGGCGAAATCTCCAGCGCTTTCAGCACCGCCGGCAGGTAGCCGAACTTCGGATCCCAGGCCAGCCGGAGCTTGCCGGCTGCCAGCTCCGCGCGCAGTTTTGCCACGCGGTCATCTTTCGGCGGCGCGGCGTAGTTCAGCACAGGATGGTCGTAGGGGACGGTGAAAGACCCGCGGTAGTCCGGCTCCTGCGCGAAGGCGGCCAGGGGCAGCAGTAGCAGCGCGGCGGCTCGCATGAGACTCGATTGTCCAGCCAGCCGGGGCGCCACGTCGGTGATTCCGGTCACGCTTGCTTCGGTTGCATGAAGCGCCGGATGCCGAACAGCAGCATGGTGCCGACGAGGAGATAGACGAGGGAGCTGGCGCTGATCGCCGCGCCCATGCCGTAGCTGCCGGCGAGATACGCCACCGCCACGGGGCCGGTGCTGCCGCCGAGCCAGGCCATGGAGTTCATCACGCCCAGCGCCGTGCCGCGCCGCTCGGGCTTTACCACGTCGTAGAGCGACGCCCAGATGTTGGCGTCGTACATGCCTTTGGCGTAGCCGAAGCCCGCCATGGCGAGGATCAGTACCGGCACCTGCATGGTCCAGCCGGTGAGGAAGATGAACGGGATGCCCGCCAGCAGGCCGACTACCTGCGTCTTCATGCGGCCGGAGAGGCTCTTGCGCGCCAGGCGATCTGCCAGCCAGCCGCCGGTCATCACGCCACAGACGGAAGCGATCTGGATGTAGGCCGTGCCGCTCAGCCCAGCCATGGAGAGGCTCATGTTGAACTTGCGGAAGAGGAACGACGGCATCCAGGTGAGGAAGATCACGGCGACGAAGTTGGCGCCGATGAACACGCTCATCAACACGAGGGACATGGGGTGTTCGAATGTGCGCTTCAGGGTGTTCCACACGCCTTCTCCGAAATCGATGGAGCCGTGGCCGGCCGCGCCGCCTTCGTCTGCCTGGCCGCGTTCAGGCTCCTTCAGCAGCGCAAGCAGCGCCAGGCCAAGAACGATGCCCAACGCGCCGAAGATGTAGAAGGAGGCCCGCCAACCGTAGATCTGCGCCAGCAAGCCAGCCACCGCTCCGCCCGCGATGGTGCCCGCATAGACACCACTCTGGTTGATGGCCATCGCCTTCGAGCGCGTCTCGCGCCCATGGAAATCGCTAATGATCGACATCGCGGCGGGGAAGAAGAACGCCTCTCCCAACCCCTGCAGCGCTCGCAGGATGACGAGGTGCCAGTAACTCTGCGACATGGCCGTGGCCGCCGTCACCGCGGACCAGAACACCAGCCCGCCGATGATCAGAGTCTTGCGGCGGAAACGGTCAGTCAGCGCGCCGGCAAAAGGACCGCAGATCGCGTAGACCCACATGAAGGACGTGCCCACCACGCTGAGCTGCACGTCGTCGAGCCCCATTTCGGACTTCAGCAAGGGGAAGACGGAGAAGATCGCCTGGCGGTCGGCATAGTTGAAGACGCAGACAAACCAGAGCATGGCCACAACGGACCATTTGTAGGATGAGGATCGCATTGCTTTTGGGGCTCTCGCCAGGCGCGGAGCTATCTCACGATTCTCTCATAAATTGAAACGAATGAATCAAAACCGAAACGGTTATTTCAGGCCCGGAACAGCGGCTCCGTGGTCTTAGCCCAGGCTGCGACCTCGGTTTGCTCGCGTTTGTTGAGCGGCCTGAACTCCGCGCCGATCTCCATCGCCATGGAGAACAGGCGCTCGTCGCCGGGCGGGACGGCGGCGGTGATCTCCTGCGAGAGGGTCCAACGCAATCCAAGGCGCGCCTTTTCCATCTCGTCCAACGGCTGGTACCAGCACTTCGGGTACTTCCGCTCGGCGCGCGGCAGGGACTTCGGCCACGGCTGGTACGCCATGCCCTTCAGCGCCATGCGCGCGGCGCCCTTCTGCTTGGCCTTTTCGAGAATTTGCGGACCGAAGCCGCCGGCGTGCCAGCAGGCGAAGTTCACGGGGAACAGCACCGAATCCGCCGGAAACGCGTCGAGCAGCGCCAGGGCCGCCTCCGCGTTGTGTGCGGAGAAGCCGCAGTAGCGCGTCTTGCCTTCTTTCTTTGCCTTCAGAAACCACTCCGCCGCCCCGCCCGGAGCCAGGATCTTGTTTACGTCTTCCATGGAAGACACCGCGTGGAACTGGTAGAGGTCGAAGTGGTCCGTGCGGAGCCGCTTGAACGACCGCTCCATCTCCATCTGGGCGCCGGCCGCGTCTCTCATCAACGTCTTGCAGGCCAGGAAGGCGTTCTTGCGATAGGGCTCCAGCGCCGGACCCAGCTTGATTTCAGCCTCTCCGTTGCCGTACTGCGGCGCAACGTCGTAGTAGTTGATGCCGCGCTCCCAGGCCTCGGCTACGCGCTTGTTGGCCTCGGGCTGCTCGCCGCCCATCGCCACGATTCCGCCGAATCCGATGATGGACAGCTCGATGCCATCTTTGTACGGACGTCTGGGGAACGGCTTGGCCGCGCTGGCAACCGTTTGGGCCGTGGCTGCTGTGACAACAAACTCTCGACGGTTCATGCGCTGATTGTAACTCCAATGCGGCCTTGCGGCGATAAACTACCATCAACCCTATGAAGCCGATGCTCGTGTCTGCCCTCGGACTCCTCGCCGTCCTCAGCCTCCCTTCGCCCGCGCAGCAGCCTTTCCGCTGGCCCGACGGCAAGCGCGTCGCCGTCAGCCTCACCTTCGACGACGCCCGCCAGAGCCAGGTCACCAATGGCCTCGACCTCTTTGAGCGCCACCGCACGCACGTCACCTTCTTCGTCAATCCCCGCAACATGGCCCCGCAGATGGCGGGCTGGAAGCGCGCCGTCACCCTCGGCCACGAAATCGGCAACCACTCCGAAACCCACCCGTGTTCCGGCAACTTCGCCTTCTCGCGCGCCAATAACCTGGAAGACTACACCGCCGAACGGTTCGCGGCCGACGTCGACGCCGCCACCGCCGGCATCCAGCGCCTGCTCGGCGTCAACGCCACCACCTTCGCCTTCCCCTGCGGTCAGAAATACGCCGGCCGCGGCGCGCAGACGCAAAGCACCGTGCCCGTCATCGCCCGCCGCTTTCTCGCCGGCCGCGGATTCAAGGACGAGTCGGCCAACGATCCGGCCTTCTGCGACCTCGCCCAACTCATGGGCGTCGATTCCGACGGCATGAGCTTCACCGGCATGCTGGCTCAGCTGAAGGATGCCGAGTCGCGCGGCGCCTGGCTCGTCTTTGCCGGACACAATATCGGTGCCGAAGGCCGCCAGACCACGCTCGTCCCCACTCTCGAGCAGTTCCTTCGCTACGCCAACGATCCCGCCAACGGCGTCTGGCTCGACACCATCGAAAATATCGCTTCCTACGTCCGCAAGCAGCGCGCCGCCGCGGGTTCTCCACTGGCGAAATAACCATAGCCGCGCCGGCCGCCAGGCTTGCGGCAGAGGCGGGAGTTGCAGCCGTGTGTTATCCTCGACCCCAAGAAAGGGGCTTCTCATGGATCGCAAGAAAGCTAAGGACTTTCCGCAGGAACTGCTCAATCTCTTCGACAGGTACGTGCACGGCGACATCGACCGGCGCGCCTTTCTCGACGGCGCCCAGAAGTACGCCACGGCCGGTGTCACGGCCACGGCGCTCTGGGAGAGCCTGCGGCCCAACTATGCCTGGGCCCAGCAGGTGCCCAAGGACGACCCGCGCATCAAGACCCAAGTGGTGACGGTGGATTCCCCCAACGGCAACGGATCCATCAAGGGCCTGCTCGTGAGGCCCTCGAAAGCCACCGGCAAGTTGCCTGGCGTGCTCGTGGTGCACGAGAACCGCGGCCTGAATCCTTACATCGAGGACGTGGCGCGGCGCCTGGGTACGGCCAACTTCATGGCCTTCGCGCCCGACGGCCTGACGAGCGTTGGCGGCTATCCCGGAGACGACGAGAAGGGCGGCGCGCTCTTCCGACAGGTGGACCGCGGCAAGATGAACAACGATCTGGAAGCCGCCGCGCGCTGGCTGAAGGCCCGGCCCGATTGCACCGGAAAGCTGGGCGTGGTCGGCTTCTGCTTCGGCGGCGGCATTTCGAACATGCTCGCCGTGCGGCTGGGCGCCGACCTCGCCGCTGCCGTGCCGTTCTACGGAGGACAACCGCCCGTGGAGGATGTCCCGAAGATCAAGGCACCGCTGATGCTGCACTACGCCGGGCTCGACACGCGCGTGAACGCCGGCTGGCCCGCCTACGAGACCGCGCTAAAGGCCAACAACATCCCCTACCAGGCCTTTATCTACGAGAACTGCAACCACGGCTTCCACAACGACACCACGCCGCGCTACGACGAAGCGGCCGCCAAACTCGCCTGGCAGCGCACCTTGGACCATTTCAACAAAAACCTGCGCTGATCCGGCCTTGCCCTGCTATCATCAGGGGCGCTATGTCCACCGGAACTTATCGTTGGCTGGCGCGCTACTTCGACCACCTGTTCGAGCACCAGCGCCCGTTTCCCATCGCCCGCAAGGTGGTCTTCGGGCCGCTGCTGCCGGCAGTCTCATCGGCCTGCGACCTGTGTTGCGGCACGGGCGAGCTGGCGTTGAACTTCGCAGCTCAAGGCATCCGCACATTCGCGGTGGATCTCTCGCCCGACATGTGCCGCATCACGCGCGAAAAGGCGCGCGCCGCGTTGCTTCCGGTGAAGGTGATTCGGGCCGATATGCGGGCCTTCCGGCTACCTCGGCAAGTGGACCTCATCACCTGCGAGTTCGACGCCATCAACCACGTGCCGCGCAAGTCCGACCTTGCCCGCGTTCTGAAATGCGCCGCCCTGGCGTTGCGCCCCGGCGGTCACTTCGTTTTCGATACCAACAACCGCCTGGCGTTCGAAACCGTCTGGAACAATACCTGGTTCATCGACAAAGACCCCGTGGCGATGGTCATGCGCAGCACACACAAACCGGGGACCGACAAAGCCGCCTGCGAAGTCGAGTTCTTCATCCGCGAAGGCCAGATCTGGCGCCGCCGCCACGAACATGTGGAGGAGGTCTGCTGGACGATGGACGAGATTCGTCAGGCCCTGGCCAAGGCCGGATTTGGCGAGGTACAAACCTGGGACGCCGCCCCGTTCTTCGATGACCAGTTGACGCAGCCGGGCGCGCGCACCTTCTGGCGCGCGCGCCGCAACGGTTAGCGGGGCTTGGTCTCGGTGGCGGTGAGAGCGCCGAGATCGATGGTGCGTTCGACGCCGCCGTGGGTCATCTTCAATTTCTGCACGCCGG
>JACQZS010000022.1 GCA_016213725.1 Acidobacteriota bacterium
CAGAAGGCGCCCGCGGCGAGCGCGACGGAGATCAGGCAGAGCAGGATGGAGAACCACTTGGCGACGCCGGCGGTAGTGGCGGCGGTGCCGGCGGCGCTGTCCATCAGCCCGCGCTGGAGGCGGGCCAGCTCGCCGGAGTCCTTGCGCAGGCGGTCCATCAGAGGCAGGAACAGATCCGCCTGCATCTTGGTGGCTTCATCGAAGCGCTGGCCGCCGATGTGTCCTTCGAACGTGGGGATCTGGCGGATCCATTCGTCGGAGGAGGACCGGATGGAAGCGAAGATCCGCTTGCCTTCGGGAGTTTGCAGCAGCGGTTCCATTTCGCGCAGGGAATCTTCCAGCACCTGCCTGGCCTGGTGCACGGCTTGCAAGCTGACATCCACCTGGCTCTTATTGGCGGTGAGCGAGCCGAGCACCATGCCGCGCTGGGCGCCGTCGGCGTTGGCGATGGCAGTGGTGAGGCGGCCGGTGAGCTCCAGCTTTTTCGAATCCAAGGTAACGAGCCGCTGCAGCACGCCGTCGAGGTGGCTCAGGCTGGCAACAGATGCCACGCCCAGCAGCAGCAGCAACCCGGAGGTGATGCCCTGGCTCAGGTAGAACTTTGTTCCCAAACTCATATTTGCGGTCTTCATTTCAATCTCCTCAGTGGTCCCGTTTTCTTGCTCTTGGAATCGCCTTGATCAGCTTGCCAGCGCCGGCTCGCCCTGCCATTGCTCGAGGCCGTGCAGCTCCTGCCGGGTCAGCACCTCATCGATGTCCAGCAGGATCTTCACCCGCCCCTTCACCTTGGCCATGCCGAGGATGTAGGGGATGCGCACATCGTCGCCGAACTCCGGGGTGTCCTCGATCTCCGTCTCCTGGATGGTGAGCACCTCGGAGACGCCGTCCACCACCGCACCCATCTGAATGGAGGGCGCACCGGGCTCATGCGAGACCTGCAGCACGATGATGCAGGTGCGCGCGGTGTATTCGGTCTCGGGCAGGCTGAACTTGTTGCGGAGGTCCACGACGGGGATGACTTTCCCGCGCAGATTGATGACGCCTTTGACGAAAGCCGGGGTTTGAGGGACGGCGGTGATCTCCTGGATGCCCATGATTTCGCGGACCTTCAGGACGTGGACTCCGAACTCCTCCTTGCCGAGGTGAAAGACCAGGTACTTGCCCTGGCGGCGTCCTGCGATTTGCGCCTGGGCCGCATCATTGAGCCTCAATGAGCTGTGGGCCTGCACCGAGCTGTTGGCCTGCATTTGACTGCTCCTGTGGGGGTGATCCGGCGCCGGACCGGGCCGGGTTGGGTTGCCGTCGAACGCGGCTGACCCTCAAGCCCCATATCGGAGTAGGGGCGGGGAGTAAGAGGCAAAATGCGGTGGGACGGCGGGAGCGGGGCGGGATGGAGGGAAGTTAATTGAGATCGCCGCGTCCGCGGGCGGCGTGGAAGGCCCAGAAGGCGGCCAGGACGCTGAAGAAGGCGCCGGTCCAATAGGGGGCGGCGGGGCCGATGTGGTCGAAGACGGCTCCGGCCCACACCGGGCCGATGACGCGGGTGAGAGAGGCGACGGACTGGGCGGTGCCGAGGATGGCGCCCTGCTGGTCGACGGCGGCGCGGCGGGAGACGAGGCCGGTGAGCGCGGGGCCGGCGAGTCCGAAGCCGAGAGCGGTCATGGCCACGGCGGCGTAGACCGAAGCCAGGGAGCCGGACAGGGCCAGCGTGGCGAAGCCCACGCCGAAAGCCAGAGCGCCGGAGACGGCCAGCCGCATCTCACCCACGCCGGCCGCCAGCTTGCGGAGCAGGACGCCTTGAGTGAGCGCGGCCACCACGCCGAGGAAGGCGAAGAGCATGGCGTTGGCGGCGGCATCCAGCCCGAAGCGCGCATGGGTGAAGACGGCGAAGTTGGTCTGCAGCCCGGCCATGCCGAAGTTGAGGGCGAAGACGGCCAGCATGAGTTCGCGGAACTGCGGGCGCGCCAGTGCCCGGCGGATCTGAACCAGCGGGTTCACATCGGAGAAAGACAGGCGGTGCCCGGCGCGGTTCTTCAGCTGGAGGGATTCCTTGAGCAGGACCATGGCAACGGCATAGGTGCAGAGGCTCAGGGCGCCGGAGGCGTAGGCGGGGGCCGAGAGGCTCACCTTGCTGAGGGCGCCGCCCATGGCGGGGCCGAGGATGAAGCCGAGGCCGAAGGCGGCGCCGATGAGGCCGAAGTTCTTGGCGCGGTCGCGCGGGTCGCTGACGTCGGCGATGTAGGCCTGGGCGGTGGTGATGGAGCCTCCGGCGAAGCCGGCGAGGAGGCGCGCGGCAAAGAGCAGCGCCAGGGAGTGGGCGGCTCCGAAGAGGAAGTAGCCGGCGGCGGTGCCGAGCAGGCAGAGGAGCAGAACGGGGCGGCGGCCCTTGCGGTCCGACCAGACGCCGAGCAGCGGGCTGGCCAGGAACTGGGCGGCGGAGAAAGCGAGGGCGAGCAGGCCCACGGTGAGCGCGTCGGCGCGGAAGGGCTTCACGACGTAGGGGATGACGGGAATCAGGATTCCAGCTCCCATCATGTCGAGAAAGACGATGAGAAAGATAACACCAAGTGCGCTCTTGCGGGGCGCGGGGGCAGAACTCACCCCTTTATCGTCTCACGCCCTCCACCCCGGCTGCGCGCTATCTTGCTATCCTGCCGGACAGATTCGCTATGGCGCTGCTGACTCTCACCGTGAACGGCGAGCCGCGCTCGGCCGACGTCAAGCCGGGCACCACGCTGCTGGAATTCCTGCACGACTACCTGGCCATGACGGGCACCAAGTGCGGCTGCGAGGAGGGCACGTGCGGAGCCTGCACGGTGCACCTGGAGGGCAGGGCGATCCGCAGCTGCATGGTGACGGCCGAATCGTGCGCCGGAAAACCGGTGACGACGATCGAAGGGCTGGCCGCGGGCAACCGGCTGCACGCGGTGCAGCAGGCGTTCCTTTCGTTTGAGGCGTTCCAATGCGGCTTCTGCACGCCGGGCATGATCATGGAAGCGGCGGCGCTGCTGAACGACAGGAAACCGCTCACCGACGGCCGTGTGCGGCTGTACATGGAGGGGCACGTCTGCCGTTGCGGCGCGTACAACGACATTGTGAAAGCGGTGATGTCGGCGGCGGCGGAACTGAGGAAGGACGCGGGCAATGAGTGAACGCGTGACGCGCAGAGAGGCCATGGGCGTGGCGCTGCTCACGCTGGCCGCGGGGCCAGTGCGCGTGCGGGTAGGGCCGGACGGCACGGTGACGGCCTACACGGCGAAAGTGGAGCTGGGCCAGGGGGCGCTGACGGAACTCACGATGGCGGTGGCGGAGGAGCTGCGGGTGCCGGTGTCGCGGGTGCGCCTGGTGATGGGCGACACGGGCCAGTGTCCCGACGACGGCGGGACCTGGGCGAGCCTGACCACGCCGGAGGCGGTGCCGTTGCTGAGGCAGGCGGCGGCGGAGCAGCGGGGCGGGGCGGTGACGCCGGCGCGCCAGTGGCGCGTGATGGGCACGGCGGTGAAGGACCTGCGGGGGCAGGCCGTGGTGACGGGCGGGCAGCCGTATCCGAGCGGCCTGCGGATGGAGGGCATGCTGTACGGCCATGTGCTGCGCGCGCCGCATTACCGGGCGCGGCTGGTGAAAGCGGGCGCGGCGCCGGAAGGCGTGCGGCTGCTGCGGGACGGGGAGATTTGCGGAGTGGTCTCGAGTGATCCGGTGGCGGCCAAGCGGGCGGCCGGGTCGGTCGCGTGCGAGTGGGAGGCGATCCCGTTTTCGGTGGCGCCCTCGGACCGGGAGGCGCTGAAGAGCAGTTTCAAAGCGACGGCCGTGGCGCCGGTGGAGAACATGAGTGCGCGCTATCCGCCGCTGCTGCGGCGGGGCCGGCTGGACGATGCGCGGGAGCACGAGCGGCAGGCGTCGAGCTATTTTCTGCCGTTTATCACGCACGTGCCGCTGGAGCCGCGGGCGGCTCTGGCAGTCTGGCGGGGGGAGAGCGTGGAGATCCGTTCGGGCTGCCAGGCGCCGTTCGCGGTGCGGGCGGAGGTGGCCAGGGCGCTGGGCATCGCCGAAGGGAATGTGCGCATTCAGGCTCTCGGGCCCGGGGGCGCCTTCGGCTGCAAGCAGCGCGGGGAGGTGGAGACGGAAGCGGCGCGGCTGGCGCGGCTGGCGGGGGCGCCGGTGTTGGTGCAGTGGTCGAGGGAAGAAGAGTTCACGTGCGCCTACCACCGGCCGGCGGCGCTGGTGGAGATCGAGTCCACGGTGAGCGAAGGGCGGCTGACGGGCTGGCTGCACAAGAACTTCAATGCCGGTGCTCCGGGGCTGATGACGCCGTACGATACGCCGAACATCTCGTGCGAATTTCACCGCACGGCGGTGCCGGTGCGGCAGGGCTCGTACCGTTCGCTGGCGGCGGTGGCCAATACGTTTGCGCGGGAGTCGCACGTGGACGAGTGGGCGGCCCGGCTGAAGGCGGATCCGCTGGAGTTCCGGATGAGGAACCTGGCCGATGAGCGGCTGAAGGCGGTGCTGGAGAGGCTGCGGGGGGTGCGAGGGGGGCTGGCGTGCACGATCGAGAAGCAGGCGCGGATCGGGTTGCGGGCGGAAGTGGAGGTGAAAGGCGTCGCGGTGCGGGTGAAGCGGTTGGTGTACGTGGGGGACTACGGCGCGATCGTGAATCCGCTGAACCTGCGGAAACAGATTGAGGGGGCGCTGGTGCAGGGGCTGGGCGGAGCGCTGTTCGAGGAAGTTTTGTTTGCAGGCACGGAGCAGAAATCGCGGTGGATGTCGGGCTATCGGGTGCCGCGGTTTTCGGACACGCCGGAGATTGTGGTGGAGCTGATCGACCGCAGGGCGATCGCTTCAGCGGGAGCGGGGGAGGCGGCGATCATACTGGTGGCGCCCGCCATCGCGAATGCAGTGTTTGCGGCCAGCGGCAGGCGCTTGCGCGACCTGCCGCTGGCGCGTTGAAGGCTAGAAGAAAAACTTCGCGCCGAGGACGCTGCGACGGGCGTCGAGCGTGGAGGTGTACTGGCCGAAGGTGCCACTCACCTGCTTGCCGGTGGTGTCGAAGCGGGCGGTGGTGTCCACGCCCTGGAAGCTGGCGTGGTTGAAGAAGTTGTAGAACTCGAAGCGCAACTGGAGCCGGAAACGATTGTCCTTTGACAAGGGGATGTTCTTGTAGAAGGAGACATCGAAGACGTTGGTTCCGGGGGCACGGAAGACGTCCTTGGGCGCGTTGCCGATGCCGTTTTGGTCCTTGGAGGGCGGAGCGAAGACGCTGGTGTTGAAGTGGCGGAGTTCGGTTCGCTGGTCCTTGGGGAGGATGGGGTTGGAGAGGACGATGATGCGGCTGTCGACGCCGGCGCCGCTGCCGCCAACCAGATCAGTTGCCGTGACAAGGGAGTAGCCGACGCCGGAGGGCGAGCCGCTGATGAACGAGGTGACGCCGGCGACGTCCCAGTTATCGAAGACCCACTTGGCCACCGCGTTATCCCAGACGGAGCTGAGTTTGGGGATGTTGTAGGTGTAGTTGAGCACGAAGTTGTGGGTACGGTCGAAGTTACCCTTGCCGTAGTTCCGCATTCGGTAGTCGAGGAACGGGTTGATGGCGTCGCCGTTGTTGTTGACCCAATTCATGGACTTGGACCAGGTCCAGGAGACGCCGAACATCAGGCCTTTGGAGACGCGTTTGTTGACCTGGGTTTGCATGGAGTGGTAGTTGGAGTTGGAGGAAAACTCCAGGTATTGGATGTCGGCGTAGCCGGGCATGGAGCGCAGGAAGTTGTCAGGCAAGGGAGTGTTGCCGGTGGTGGGGTCGATGCTGCTGGCCTTGAAGCGGGTGCCGTAAGGGATGGAGTTGAAGCTTCTGCGCTGCATGAGGTGGCGGGCGACGCTGCCGACGTAGGCGACGTCGAGCACGGTGCTCCAGCCGATGTTCTGCTGGATGCCGAAGCTCCAGTTGTAAACCTGAGGAGGAGCATAGTCCTTCTGGAAAGCGGTGACGCCCGGAGGCGAGGTGCGGAAGGGGCTCTTCAGCAGGTCGGCCATGGCGACATAGGTGGCGGTGTTGGTGATGGTGTTGGGAGGCAGTTCGCGGTGGATGAGGATCTGGTCGTCGTTGAAGCGGTCAAAGAAGATGCCGGCGCCGGCGCGGATGGCGGTTTTGCCTTTGCCGAAGGGGTCGTAGGCGATGCCGAGGCGCGGGGCGAACTGGATGCGTGGCGTGTTGGCGAGATGCTCGAAGACGACGTTCATGCCCTGAAACGGCGGCAGGGGGGATGAAGCGAACTGGCCGATGACGGCGGCCGGGAGTTCCTGGCCGGTGACCGGATCGCGGCCAACGCGCTGGCCGGCGGCGTTGCGGTAGGGCTGAATGAGCGGCGGTTGCTTGGCGGGGTCGTAGATCTTGGAATCCCAGGAAGAGAGGTAGTCGTCGGCGCTCCAGCTGGGCTGGATATAGTACATGCGGAGGCCGTAGTCGAGCGTCAGCTTGCGGTTGACCTTCCAGGAATCCTGGGCGTACCACTCGACGTTGAGGTAGCGGGAGTGGCCGGCCGGGTGGTTGGTGGATTCAGAGTAGGACTGGACGGAGCCAAGGAGCGCGTTGGAGTACGCGTAGTTGGTTTCCAGCGGGTTGTTGACGTCGCGATTGAAGTTGAAGGTGCCGTTGAAGGCGGTGCTGCGCTGAGCGTTGCGGGTGGTCTGTTCGACGTAGATGCCGAACTTCATGTTGTGCGAGCCCTGGATCCAGGAGAAGTTGTCGTTGTAGTTCCAGATGTTGTTGGTGCCGAAGAAGGGGTAGCGCTGTTCGATGTTGAGGACGCCGGCGTTGGGGACACCGCCGAAGTTGGCGTTGGGGATCAGGTTGTCGGGGTTGGCGACGGGGTAGAACTGCGGCAGATTGAGGCCGATCTTGGAGCGGACGTTGCGGTCGAAGCCCGCCTGGTTGAGGGGGCCGACGAGCTGCTTGGCGCGGTTGATGCCGAAGGTGAACTCATTCACCTTGGTGGGGCTGAAGGTGTGAATGAGCGTGGCCACGGAGCCGACGGAGTGGATGTCGTAGATGATGGGCAGCTGCGGCCAGCTGGAGCTGGCGAGGACGAAATCGAACTCGCCCTTGAAGGCTTCGTAGTCCTCAATGCCGCGCCAGTAGAACTGGGTGTTGGAGCCGATGTTCCAGTCGATGCGCAGGATGGAGTCGCGGCGGGGCTGGTCGACGGTGGATTGGATGAGGGCGTTGTAGGAGCGGGCGGGATCAACGGCGTTCGGCAGCGGCATGATGTTCATGAGGGCCTGGCCGTTCTTGTCGATGCGGCTGGAAGGGACAATGTTGCCGGCGAACGGGGTCCTGTTGTTCAGGGGGTCCCAGATGGGGATCAGGGCGCCGCTCTGGTCGCGGGAGTCGGAGAAGTTGCCGGTGCGTTCGGCGGAAGTGGGGAAGGTGCGGCGGACGAGGCTGGTGGGGTACTTGCGGGGGAGGAACTCCTGGGACCAGAAGAAGAAGAGCTTGTTGCGGTCCTTGTTGAACTTGCCCATGGTGATGGGGCCGCCGATGAAGTAGCCGGGGTAGTTGAAGCGGTACTGGGGCCGCGGGAGGCCGTCGCGGTTGCGGAAGAATTCGTTGGCATTGAGCGCCTCATTGCGCAGGAAGTAGTAGGCGCCGCCGTGGAACTCCTTGGTGCCGCTCTTGATGATGGTGTTGATGGTGCCGCCGGAGGAGCGGCCGTACTCGGCCTGGTAGTTGGAGAGGAGAACCCGGATTTCGGCCACGGCGTCGATGGACGGGGCGAGGTATGGGCCGGTCATGGAGCCGGTATCGAGCGAGGAGACGCCGTCGAGCGTGAGGTTGAGGGTGCCGACGCGGCCGCCGTTGACGCTGACGTTGGAGAGGTTGTTCCAGCCCGGGGCGTTGCGGTTCTGGGCATCGACGATGCCCGGCAGGAGTTTCAGGAGTCCGAGGTAGTCTCGCCCCTTGAGGGGAATGTTCTTCGTCTGCTCGGTGGAGATCAGGCCGCTACGCTCGGCGGATTGAGTTTGCAGTCGAGCGGCCTCGGCGGTGACTTCCACGGTTTGGCTGACCTCGCCGAGGTCGAGGGCGATGGTCTTCACAACCAGGCGCTCGGTGGAGCTGAGCACGAGTCCGGACTGCTCGTATTTCTTGAAGCCTTTGGCCGTGACGGTGAGCTTGAAGTTCCCCGGCAAAATCTGCGTGAAGACGAAGCCGCCGGTGGAGTCTGTGGTCATCTGTCTGGTCTGACTCGTCTCGATGTTGACCAAGGTCAGTTCGGCGCCGGGTACGGCGGAGCCCGATTGATCCGTGACCGTGCCCGAAATGGAGCCCGTGAGGCCCTGGCCGTAGGCGACAACCGACCAGGAGAGCATCGCCGCGATGGTAAACAGAGTGAGTCTTCTCATTTGATCCCGACCTTTCGCTGGAGTGTGGCCCGGTTATATCACAGTTCCGGTCGAAACAAAATCGTTGTCCGTGGCCGAACGAGCAGCATCCTTTGGGCGGCTTACATCATCAGAAAGGACTGAAGGAGATACGACACGAAATGGCATTCACTCTTCCCCCGCTTCCGTATGCGCATGACGCCCTGGAGCCGCACATTGACGCGCTGACGATGGAGATTCATCACTCCAAGCACCATCAGGCGTACGTCACGAACCTGAACAAGGCCCTGGAGTCCGCGCCGGAGCTCGCCGGAAAGAGCCTGGAAGAACTGCTGGCCAACGGCCTGGCGGCCGTACCCGAGGCCATCCGCACGGCGGTCCGCAACAACGGCGGCGGCCACTGGAACCACTCCCTCTTCTGGGAAATCATGGGGCCGAAGCAGGGCGGCAGCCCGGTGGGCAACCTGGCCGGTGCGATCAATGCGAAGTTCGGCGACTTCAGCGCGTTCAAAGAGAAGTTCAATGCCGCCGCCATCGGCCGGTTCGGTTCCGGCTGGGCGTGGCTGATCCGGACGGAGGGCGGGGTGGACATCATGTCTTCGCCGAACCAGGACAACCCGCTGATGGAAGGCAAGTACGCCGTCATCGGGCTGGACGTGTGGGAACACGCCTATTACCTGAAGTATCAGAACCGCCGTCCCGAGTACGTCACCAACTGGTGGAATGTGGTGAACTGGGAGAAGGCCGAAGCACGGTTCAACGCGGGCCGTTAACAGGCCGTTCATAGCCCGCGCGTGCCGTCAGGCTGCGCAGTCATGCACGAAGAATTCCTACGCCGCGCCATCTCGCTCGCCGCTGAAAACGTCGAGCTGGGGCGCGGCGGTCCATTTGGGGCCGTAATCGTGATGGATGGGGAGGTAGTGGCCGAGGGCGCCAACCACGTGACGGCGCAGAACGACCCCACGGCGCACGCCGAAGTGGAGGCGATCCGCGAGGCCTGCCGGAGGCTGGGCCGGCACGATCTGCGCGGGGGGGTGATCTACGCCTCCTGCGAGCCCTGCCCGATGTGCCTTTCCGCCATTTACTGGGCCAGACTCGACTCCCTCTACTACGCAGCCTCCAAGGACGACGCCTCAGCCGCAGGGTTCGATGACTCGTTCCTGTA